>CAZZHX010000166.1:0-6939 GCA_964653535.1 uncultured Mycobacterium sp.
GATCTGAGCTCACCCGTCCCACAGCCCCGAATCCCGGATCGCCTCGGCCATCGGTTCCAGGACGGCGGGGTCGTGCGGCGGGTTGATGTAGACGATCCCCAGGTTCAGGCCTTCGGCGGCCAGCGCGGCCGCCTCGTCGATGACCTGTCCGTAGGGGCGCTCGGGGCCCAGGCGCAGATGGGCCGACATCGTGATCTCCGCCGGGTCGCGGCCAATGAGCTCGCACTGCGCGGCCAGCACGTCGCGCTTGTGCGCGAACTGCTCGGGTGACCCGCCGGCGAAGTTCCAGTGCTGGGCGTAGCGCGCGGTGAGCGGCAGCGTGCGCTTTTCGCCACTGCCGCCGATGCAGATCGGCGGGTGCGGCCGCTGCGGGCCCTTCGGCTCGTTGCGGGCACCTGTGAGCTGGTAGTAGGTGCCGTCGAAGTCGGTGGTCTGCTGGCTGAGCAGGCTGATCAGCACCTGGCACGCCTCCTCGAAACGGTCGAAGCGTTCCCGGATGCTGCCGAGCTCGATGCCGTAGGCGCCCGACTCCTCCTCGTTCCAGCCGGCGCCGATCCCGAGTTCGAGTCGTCCGCCGGAGATGATGTCGAGCGTGGCTGCCATGTTGGCCAGCACGGCGGGGTGGCGGTAGTGGATTCCGGTGACGAGCGTGCCCAGCCGCAGCCGCGTGGTGGCCTGCGCCAGCGCGGTGAGCGTCGTCCAGCCCTCGAGGCAGGGCCCGGTGCTGTCGGAGAAGATCGGGTAGAAATGGTCGAACGTCCAGCCGGACTCGTAGACGTCGATACCGTCGGCTGTGCGCCAGACGGCCAGCATGTCGGCCCAAGTGGTGTTCTGCGGTGAGGTCTTGAACGCGAATCGCATGCCGTCGAGGCTACGTTGGTAGCGTGGCGGTATGACTGAGCACCTTGACGTCGTCATCGTGGGCGCCGGTATCTCGGGTGTGAGCGCGGCCTGGCACCTGCAGGACCGCTGCCCCACCAAGAGCTACGCGATCCTGGAGAAGCGCGCCGCCATGGGCGGTACCTGGGACCTCTTCCGCTACCCGGGGATCCGCTCCGACTCCGACATGCACACCCTCGGGTTCCGGTTCCGGCCGTGGACCGAACGCGAGGCGATCGCCGACGGCGGGCCGATCCTCGACTACGTCACGAGCACCGCGGCGATGTACGGCATTGACAAGCACATCCGGGTCAACCAGCGCGTCGTCGGAGCCGACTGGTCGAGCGCCGACGAGCGCTGGACGCTGCGCATCGACAGCAACGGCGCGCCAACCGAGCTCACGTGCAACTTCCTGTTCCTGTGCAGCGGCTACTACAACTACGAGCAGGGTTACGCGCCGTCGTTCCCCGGCTCGGAGGATTTCACCGGACCGATCATCCACCCGCAGCACTGGCCCACCGACCTCGACTACGCCGGCAAGAACATCGTCGTGATCGGCAGCGGTGCCACCGCGGTCACCCTCATTCCGGCGCTGGCCGAGTCGGGTGCCAAGCACGTGACCATGCTGCAGCGCTCGCCCACCTACATCGTGTCGCAGCCGCAGCGCGACAAGCTCGCCGAGCGGCTCAACCGCTGGCTGCCCGAGACGGTTGCCTACGCCGCCGTCCGGTGGAAGAACGTACTGCGGCAATCGGCGCTGTACGGGGCCAGCCGCAGATGGCCAGCGCGGATGCGGAAAATCCTGCTCGGCTTCACGGAGCGCCAACTCCCGGACGGCTACGACGTGGGCAGGCACTTCACCCCGACCTATGACCCGTGGGACCAGCGCCTGTGTCTGGTGCCCGGCGGCGACCTCTTCCGTGCTATCCGGCACGGCCAGGCCGACGTGGTCACCGACACCATCGACCGGTTCACCCCCACCGGGATCCGGCTGCACTCCGGGCAGGAACTGCCGGCCGACATCATCATCACGGCAACGGGATTGAACCTGCAGCTGTTCGGCGGCGCCGCCGTCAGCGTCGACGGGCAACCGGTCGACCTCACCAAGGCGATGGCCTACAAGGGCATGATGCTGTCCGGGCTGCCGAACATGGTCTACACCGTGGGCTACACCAACGCGTCGTGGACACTGAAGGCCGACCTGGTGTCGGAATTCGCGTGCCGGCTGCTCAACTACATGGACGCCCACGACTTCGACACCGTGGTGGTCGAACACCCGGGCTCCGACGTCGAGGAACGCCCCTTCATGGAGTTCACCCCGGGCTACGTCCTGCGCGCCCTCGACGAGTTGCCCAAGCAGGGCTCGCGGACCCCGTGGCGGCTGAACCAGAACTACCTGCGCGACGTCATGCTGATCCGGCGGGGCAAGATCGCCGGCGAGGGCCTGCGATTCACCAAGAAGCGCGCGGCCGTCGCGGTGTAGTGCCCAGCACCGATTCCCCGCAGCCTCGGTCTTAGCCGCAGCGTTCCCCGGAGACTGCTGGCTCGACGCGGGCGGGTTGCGCGATCTTCGGGAACGGCGCGCGGAACCTACGTATCGCTCACTGCAGGCCGCGTATCGATTTGTCGATTGGGGGCGGGATCCGGAGGCGCAACTCTCGTCGGTGATGTCGTGATTCGCGTGTGCGATATCGCCGGCGATATCGCACGTCTGAAACATCAGGTGACCGAGACGACGACGATCCCGTCGTCGTCGCTGTAGACGGCCTCGCCCGGCACGAAGACCACCCCACCCAGGGCGATGACCACGTCGCGCTCGCCGGCCCCGGTCTTGGTGCTTTTCCGGGGATTGGTACCCAGCGCTTTGATCCCGATGTCGATGCCGCGCAGCGCAGCCGCGTCGCGCACCGCCCCGTGGACGATCAGCCCGGCCCAGCCATTGGCGCGGGCCAACTCGGCGATCACGTCGCCGACCAGTGCGGTGTGCAGGGAGCCCGCCCCGTCGACCACCAGGACCCCGCCCTCGCCGGGCGTCGACAGCACCGATTTGAGCAACGCGTTGTCCTGGAAGCACGTCACGGTGCTGATCGGCCCGGCGAACTCGGTGCGGCCGCCGAACTGTCGGAATTGCAGGTCGCAGCTGCGCACATCGGAACCGATGTCATCGACGAGGTCGGCGGTCGGCCGGAAAGACACGGTCACCGGGGTTCAGCGCCGGCGCAACTGCCGGATCAACATGATGGCCAGCATGCTGGCGCTCAGGGCAACGGCCACCGCGAGCGGAGGCCGGCTCGGCACCGAAGGCGGAACGTAGGAGGCGACCGGATTGTCGGCCGCCTCAACCGCCGATTTCGCCTGTGCAGCAGCGGCCTTCGCGGCGGCGCTCAGGTCGCCGTTGGTTGCGGCCCGTTGCTGCAGCGCCTTCTTGGCGGGCGCTTTTTTCGCGGGCACCTTCTTGGCCGGGGCTTTCTTCGCGGGCGCCTTCTTGGCCGGGGCTTTCTTCGCGGGCACCTTCTTGGCGGGCACAGCCTTGGCGGGGGGCTTGATTTCCGGCGGATTCGACGCGCTGGCCGAGCTGCTGTCGGCTGGGTCCTGCGGTTCTGCCATGTGGCCGCTCCTTTGAGCTTGCTGGACTAGGGCACCGGATTGCTGGGCCCCATCATGCCAGGACGGGTGGTCAGCCCAGCCCGAGGCGGGCCAGCAGGTCCGCCTCGATGCCGTTGACCTGCACCGAGATCGCGTCATGAGCCGCCCTCCGCTGCGCGGCCGGCATGGCCTCTGCGGCGGTGACGGCCGCGGCCAGGTCGGCGAGCCGTTCGGTGATAGCGGACACGAACTGCTTGGTCTCGGCGTCCTTGGGCTTGCGGTCGCGCACCACCTCCAGCGATTTCTTGGCACTGGCGATCCGGGCTGACAACTCGGCGCCCCGCCCAGAGAACTGGCCGACCTGGGCCAGCGGAATTCCGAGCTGGTCGGCGCGGCGCTGGTCGATCAATCCGCGGGCGCCCATCGCCGCCCGGTAGATCACCGGAGTCAGCACCGGCGCCAGCAGTCGCGACACCGTCAGCGTCCGCCGAATCCGGGCGGGCGACAGCACCTTGCCCTCCCGCGCCGACCTGAGTCCGGCCTCGGCGACTTTCAACGCGGTGCGGTCGCTGCCCCGCTGCGATTTGACCTGCGCCCGAAGGGCTTTGTCGGCGGCACGGTGTTCGCCCTTGATGCGGCGGGCCTCGTTCTTAGCCGCCAACTTGGCCTCCAGCTTGGCGCGGGACTTGATCGCTCGCGCCTCGGCGCGGCGGGCAGCCCGGCTCTTTCGCTTACGGAACAGGCCCATTCCCGGCCGCCTCCCCGATATGTGGTGAACAAGTCACCCAACCCTAATCTAGGCGCCGTGCTGCTCCGCGCGGCGCAACTGCTCGACGCGCTCCGTGATCTCCCGCCGGCCCTCCGCGGACAACTCAGCGGCGACCAGTGCAATACGACGCACACCGTCCTCGCGCATCGTGGCCAGCCACGACAGTTCCTTGTCGAGCCTCTCGTAATACTCGTCGTCGGTGAAGTAGGCCGGTTTGATCCGGAAGAAGTTGGCCAAGCCGGCCATCGTCGCCACCGAGGGATTGGTGCGGTTGCCGGAGCGCAGCTGTGACAGGTAGGGCGCCGACATCGTCACCCCCTCCGCCTTGAGGGCCAGGATCACCTCCGCGGACGTGTGCGGCCCGCGCCCGGGCGGATAGACCGTGTCGAAGAGACGGTTCAGGCGGTCGGCGAACGTCGTACTCATCGAGTGGACCTCCACCGGGGTGCCGCAAGGTTGTCTTAGCTGGTCATGGTAACGACGGTTGGTCTCCGTCACCAGATGCAAACAACGCCCGGATTCAGGCGGCTAGCAGCATCGCCAGGATCGCCGTGTCGGGATGGCTGATGGGGTCGACGCCGACGCGACTCACCACGGACGTGATCGTGCCGTCGGCTTCGGCTTCCACCCAGGCCGCCCGGTGCTCCAGTCCCAGATACGGCAGGCCCGGCAGCAGCACGCATCCCGACGCGGCGCCCGCGCATTCCGGCAACGACGGCGTGGTTTCCGAAGGCGGGTGCAGCATGAGCAACGCGGGCGGCTGATGGTCGGCGAAATAGCCGGGCTGGATTGCGAATTCACCGAAAACGGTTCCCTCGGCCAGAACGAGGCCGACTGTACCCGGCTCGGGCTCGTCGGGCAGTTCCTCACGGGCGCCGAACACCGTTGTGGTGGAGAGCAATCCGGGCAAGGACGCGACACGCACCGCGACCATGAGCAGCTGCGCCCACTCCTTGGTGGAATCGGGCCAGCGCCCCGAAATCACGAAGCCCTTCAGGGCGCCGCGAGCATGAAAGGGCGAGATCCCTACCGGCCGGTCTGAGCCAGTTGCCATGCCTAAGCATGCATGCGGGTCAAGCCTGGTGCAACCGCGACACGCCGCCTCAGGGCGTCGGCAGCCCCTAGGCCTTGGAGGTTGCCGCCGCGTAGCGAGCCTGAACGTCCGCCCAGTTCACCACGTTCCAGAACGCCTTGGCGAAGTCCACCTTGACGTTCTTGTACTGCAGGTAGAAGGCGTGCTCCCACATGTCGAGCAGCAGCAGCGGTTCCGTTCCCAGCGGGAAGTTGGACTGGTGGTCGTACACCTGGAAGATCAGCGGCTTGTTGCCGAGAGTGTCCCAGCCGAGAACGGCCCACCCCGAACCCTGAACGGTGGTGGCCGCCGCGTGGAACTGCGCGCGGAAGTTGTCGAACGACCCGAAGGCGTCGTCGATGGCCGCGGCGAGCTCGCCCGTGGGCTTGTCGCCCCCGTTGGGGGAGAGGTTCTTCCACCAGATGGAGTGGTTGACGTGGCCACCGAGGTTGAACGCCAGGCTCTTCTCGTTGAGCACGATCGCCGCGTGGTCACCCTTGGCCCGCGCCTCCTCCAGCTTTTCCAAAGCGTCGTTGGCGCCCTTGACGTAGGTGGCGTGGTGTTTGTCGTGGTGAAGTTCGTTGATCTGACCGGAGATGTGCGGTTCCAGCGCTGCGAAGTCCCAGTCCAAGTCGGGCAGCGTATAAACAGCCACGGGTTTCCTTTCGTCGATAACCGCAATCCAACTCTTGCAGCTTATGCACCGAGCCCACGGGGCGGCGGCCCGGCCCCGGTGAACGCTGAAAAGAACGCTTAGAGCACAACGAGGACGGCGAGGACCGCCAACAGCGCTACGGCGATCAGGCCTGCGCGTGCCGCGGCGACGCTGTAGCTGGTGTTCCACACGGGCGAGCCGGAATGCGCCGCCGACGGGGCCGGCGAACCGGGACCGAATGAGTGTGTGGCCATCAACGAGCGCCTTTCAGGAGTCCAGTGAGGTTAGTCACAACAGCGTACTGGTCCGCGATCATAACCCCTCGTCGCCCGCGTGGACAAAATCCCGATCCGGCGGCACCGCCAACGGCGGATTCGAGAATCCTTAGCAAGGCAATCGAGTTCGCTCGACCACTGTGCGGGGCTGTTGGTGACACCGTCGGCTCCCTGGGTGTTGTCCACAGGGCCAACTCCCGTTAACCGGCAAGGCAGGCGTGATGGCGCTCACACCCAGCCCCGGGTTGTGGATAAACCTGTGGAAACTGTGCATAGCGATCGGGCTCCGCGTGGTTGCCCGCGTTGCCCCCGGGCGATGTTCGAACTCCGATTAGGCTGAACGGGTGATCCAGGTGTGCTCCCAGTGCGGCACGCGGTGGAACGTCCGCGAGCGGCAACGCGACTGGTGTCCGCGGTGCCGCGGGGCGCTGATGGCGCCCTTGGCCGACGCGCAGCCCGTTCCGCCCGCCTGGCGGCCCACCCCGCAACTGCCTGCCGGCTACCGGTGGATCGCGGTACGCCCGGGCGCCGCGCCGCCCGCCCGACGTCGGCGGCGCCCCCGGGGACCGACGCCACGGTATGCCGTCATCCCGCGCTGGGGGCTGCGCGACCATGTCGCGCAAGGCCCGGCGGACGTCGAACGGCCCCCGCGGACGGCTCCGCCGGCGGCCACCATCCGCGCCATGTTGTTCGTCGGCGTGCT
>CAZZHX010000167.1:0-6929 GCA_964653535.1 uncultured Mycobacterium sp.
GTATCGAACCGCCGACCGCTGGTGTGTAAAACCAGAGCTCTACCACTGAGCTACGCGCCCGTGCCCCGGCAGGCTACCCGCCCGACGGCCACGCGCTCAAGCCGTGAGCGCCGCCAATGCCTGTGCCCACAGCCCCTGGTCGCGGGACTCACCGGGCTCCTTCATCTCGGCGAATCGGATGATGCCGCCGCGATCGACGACGAAGGTGCCGCGGTTGGGATAGCCGGCGTCGTCGTTGAACACCCCGTAGGCCTGGCTGACCTCACCGTGCGGCCAGAAATCCGACAGCACCGGGAACGTGAACCCGCTTTCGATCGACCAGATCTTGTGAGTGGGCGGCGGGCCGACCGAGATCGCCAGCGCCACGCTGTCGTCGTTCTCGAATTCGGGCAGATGATCCCGCAGCTGGTCCAGTTCACCCTGGCAGATTCCGGTGAACGCCAGCGGGAAGAACACCAGCAGCACGTTCTTGGCCCCGCGGTACGAACTGAGGGTGACGCGCTGCTGGTTCTGGTCGCGCAGGATGAAATCGGGGGCGGCCGCGCCGACGGCCAGCATCAGCGCTTGCCGGTACGCGACTTCGGCTGCACCATCAAGCTGGCGCTCCAGTCGCCGAGGTTGACCGACGAGGTGGGCATCAGGCCGGCGGTGGGGGCGGCCTCGGCGATGTCGGCGGGCAGCACATGGCCTGGCTTGCCGGTCTTGGGCGTCAGCACCCAGATCACGCCGTCTTCGGCCAGCGGGGTGATGGCGTCCATCAGGGTGTCCACCAAGTCGCCGTCGCCGTCGCGCCACCACAGCAGCACCACGTCGATGACCTCTTGGCTGTCCTCGTCGACCAGCTCAGCACCGCAGGCTTCCTCGACCGAGGCGCGGATCTCGTCGTCAGTGTCCTCGTCCCAGCCCCACTCCTGGACGACCTGGTCTCGTTCGATGCCCAACTTGCGGGCGTAGCTCGAGGCGTGATCCGCCGCGACCACCGTGAAGCCTCCTTAAACCGTCCGCGCGCGCCGTGCGCTGGGGATTATCGTCGCGCTGGGGAACATCGTCGCACAACCGCCATCCGGGCCGCACCCTTGCCTGGTGCGGCGCATCACGAGGACGCCAGGCATAGTTTCAGGGCCTTCGTCTTGGTGTCGTTGAGTGTGTCGACCCGCCTATTGAACTCCGCGGTCGGGGCGTGGGCGCCGATAGCGTTGGCGACGCCGTGGGTCGCCTCGATGTAGGCGTTGAACGCGTCCTTCACTTGCTGCGAGAGGGCGTCGCTGAAGCTGTTGGACACCGTCGAAGCGCTGGTGTTGAGCGCTTCGATGGCCGGGCCCTCGGCGGGCCCGGTGTTGCCCCCCGCGTTGTAGGCCGCGACGAAGGCATTCACTTTGTCGATCGCGTCCCGGCTGGTGGTCGCGAACGATTCACACGACGTGCGAACCGCCCTCGTGGTCAGCGACTGCTGGCGCTGGGACTCCCGCTTGCTCGACGTCGCCGACGAGGCCGATATCGACGCCGACACCGACTGCCGGTAGGCCGGGGCGACCTTGCTGTCGGGCGAGGGCGTGCCGTCGGTGATGGTGGTGCACCCGACGATCCCGATCGCTGCCAGGGCGGCACAGCCGAGCCCCTGGGCGCCTCGCCTCCGGAGATCTCCCGCAGGAAAGGCATGCCATGCGATGAGCACGGCTCGACGTTACCGGGTCTGGATGGCGGCCAAGCGCTCAGGACGGCGGTGCGGCACGATAGGGGGTGGGACGAATCCGCAAGCCCCGCCGACTATGGGACCGACCATCGGACCGACTTCAGGAGTAGTGCGTTGACAACCGAGATCGCGCGTCACGATCTGGCCAAAACCCGCGGCAGCGCAAGCGAACCCGATCGCGTCCGGGTGATCCGCGAGGGCGTAGCGTCCTACCTGCCCGATATCGACCCTGAGGAAACCTCGGAGTGGCTGGAGTCGTTCGACGATCTCCTGGAACGCTCCGGGCCGGCCCGCGCCCGCTACCTGATGCTGCGGCTGCTCGAACGGGCCGGCGAGCAGCGGGTCGCGATCCCCGCGCTGACGTCGACGGACTACGTCAACACGATCCCCACCGAACTCGAACCGTGGTTCCCTGGCGACGAGGACGTCGAGCGTCGCTTCCGGGCCTTCATCAGGTGGAACGCCGCCATCATGGTGCACCGGGCCCAGCGGCCGGGCGTCGGCGTCGGCGGCCACATTTCGACCTACGCCTCCTCTGCCGCGCTCTACGAGGTCGGCTCCAACCACTTCTTCCGCGGCAAATCGCATCCCGGCGGCGGCGACCAGCTGTTCATCCAGGGCCACGCCTCCCCCGGGATCTACGCGCGGGCCTACCTGGAGGGTCGGCTCAGCGCCGACCAGCTCGACGGCTTCCGGCAGGAAAAAAGCCATCCCGGCGGCGGGTTGCCGTCCTACCCGCACCCTCGGCTGATGCCCGGCTTCTGGGAGTTTCCCACCGTGTCGATGGGCCTGGGCCCCCTCAACGCGATCTACCAGGCGAGGTTCAACCACTACCTGCACGACCGCGGCATCAAGGACACCTCCGACCAGCACGTGTGGGCATTCCTGGGCGACGGCGAGATGGACGAGCCCGAAAGCCGCGGGCTCGCCCACGTCGGGGCGCTCGAGGGCCTCGACAACCTCACGTTCGTCGTCAACTGCAACCTGCAGCGGCTCGACGGCCCGGTGCGCGGCAACGGCAAGATCATCCAGGAGCTGGAGTCGTTCTTCCGCGGGGCGGGCTGGAACGTCATCAAGGTGGTGTGGGGGCGCGAGTGGGACGCCCTGCTGCACGCCGACCGCGACGGCGCGCTGGTCAACCTGATGAACACCACCCCCGACGGCGACTATCAGACGTACAAGGCCAACGACGGCGCCTACGTGCGCGATCACTTCTTCGGCCGCGACCCGCGCACCAAGGCGCTGGTCGAGAAGATGACCGACTCCGAGATCTGGAATCTCAAGCGCGGCGGCCACGACTACCGCAAGGTGTACGCCGCCTACCGCGCCGCCATCGAGCACAAGGGTCAGCCGACGGTGATCCTGGCCAAGACCATCAAGGGCTACTCGCTGGGCGCGCACTTCCAGGGCCGCAACGCCACGCATCAGATGAAAAAGCTTGCCCTGGAAGATCTTAAGCTCTTCCGCGACTCCATGCGGGTGCCGATCAGCGACACCCAGTTGGAGGAGAACCCCTACCTGCCGCCCTACTACCACCCCGGCCCGGAGTCGCCCGAGATTCGCTACCTGCTCGACCGTCGGCGCGCCCTCGGCGGGTTCCTTCCGGAACGCCGCACGAAGGCCCGGGCGCTCAAGCTTCCCAGCCGCGACACCTACGCCGCGCTGAAGAAGGGATCGGGAACCCAGGAGGTCGCCACCACCATGGCGGTCGTGCGCACCTTCAAAGAGGTGATGCGCGACACCGGGAAGGACGGCAAAGACGGCATCGGGCAACGCATCGTGCCGATCATCCCCGACGAGGCCCGCACGTTCGGCATGGACTCGTGGTTCCCATCGCTGAAGATCTACAACCGCCTCGGCATGCTCTACACCGCCGTCGACGCCGACCTGATGCTGGCCTACACGGAGAGCGAGCACGGGCAGATCCTGCACGAGGGCATCAACGAGGCGGGCTCGGTGGGTTCGTTCATCGCGGCCGGCACGTCGTATGCGACGCACAACGAGCCGATGGTCCCGATCTACATCTTCTATTCGATGTTCGGTTTCCAGCGCACCGGCGACGGCCTGTGGGCCGCGGCCGACCAGATGACCCGCGGCTTCCTGCTGGGCGCGACCGCGGGCCGCACCACGCTGACCGGCGAGGGCCTGCAGCACGCCGACGGCCATTCGCTGCTGCTCGCCGCCACCAACCCCGCGGTGGTGTCCTACGACCCGGCGTTCGCCTATGAAATCGCCTACATCGTCGAAAGCGGGCTGGCGCGGATGTTCGGGCCCGACCCGGAGAACGTGTACTTCTACATCACCATCTACAACGAGCCCTACCCGCAGCCGCCCGAGCCCGACCACTTCGATCCCGAGGGCCTGCTGCGCGGGATCTACCGCTACCGCGCCGCGACCGAGCGACGCACCAACACCGCGCAGCTGCTGGCCTCGGGCGTGGCGATGCCGGAGGCGCTGCGGGCGGCGGAGATGCTGGCCGCCGAGTGGGACGTGGCCGCCGACGTGTGGTCGGTGACCAGTTGGGGCGAGTTGAGCCGCGACGGCATGGCCGTCGACCGGGCGAAGCTGCGGCATCCCGACCGCCCAGCGGCCGTCCCGTACGTGACCGAGGCGCTCTCCGGCGCCGCCGGGCCGATGATCGCCGTGTCGGACTGGATGCGGGCCGTGCCCGAGCAGATCCGCCCCTGGGTGCCCGGCACCTATGTCACGTTGGGCGCCGACGGGTTCGGCTTCTCCGACACCCGTCCCGCCGCGCGGCGCTTCTTCAACGTCGACGCCGAGTCCCAGGTGGTCGCGGTGCTCGAGGCGCTGGCACGCGACGGCGAGGTCGACCCGTCGGTTCCGGTCGCGGCCGCCCGCCAGTACCGGATCGACGACGTGCAGGCCGCCCCGGAGCAGACGTCCGACCCGGGCGTGGCCTGACGGCCGGCCCGTCCCGTCGAACGTGAAGCCAGCTTCCCGCTCGACGCCGGCAGTGAAGCTGGCTTCACGGTCGGCGGCGATAGGCCACCCGACAGCGCCGCGTTGGTGGATACATCCAGAAAATAGCCCGCATTATGGCGTAGCTTTTAGGGGTGCCCGACAATCCCTTCGCCGGTCCGTTCGCCAAGCAGACCCGATCGCCGCTCGAACTGCTGGACGCGGTGCCCGAATCGCTGCTGCGCCGGTTGAAGCTCTACTCGGGTCGCCTGGCCACCGAGGCCGTCTCGGCGATGCAGGAGCGGTTGCCGTTCTTCGCCGAACTGGAGGCATCCCAGCGGGCCAGCGTGGCGCTCGTCGTGCAGACCGCCGTCGTCAACTTCGTCGAATGGATGCACGACCCGCACAGCAACGTCAGCTACACCGCCAAGGCGTTCGAGCTGGTGCCTCAGGACCTCACCCGCCGGATCGCCCTGCGCCACAGCGTGGACATGGTGCGGGTCACGATGGAGTTCTTCGAGGAAGTGGTCCCGCTGGTGGCGCGGTCCGAGGAGCAGTTGACGGCGCTGACCTTCGGCGTCCTCAAATACAGCCGCGACCTCGCTTTCACGGCCGCATCGGCCTACGCGGACGCGGCCGAGGCGCGCGGCACCTGGGACAGCCGGATGGAGGCCAGCGTCGTCGACGCGGTGGTGCGCGGCGACACGGGCCCAGAGTTGCTGTCGCGGGCGGCCGCGCTCAACTGGGACACGACGGCCCCGGCGACGGTGGTGGTCGGCATCCCCGGCATCCCCGACGGGCAGGGCGGACAGGGCGGGCAGGGCGGACAGGGCGGACAGGGCGGTAGCCAGTGGGCCAGCCAGCACGTCCGCGACATCGCCGCCCGTCACGGGCGGGCCGCCCTCACCGACGTGCACGGCACCTGGCTGGTGGCGATCGTCTCCGGCCAGGTGGCACCCACCGACAAATTCCTGGGCGGCCTGTTGACCGCGTTCTCCGACGGCCCCGTCGTGATCGGGCCGACGGCGCCCATGCTGTCGGCGGCCCATCACAGCGCCAGCGAGGCGATATCCGGGATGAACGCCGTCGCCGGCTGGCGGGGGGCGCCCCGCCCGGTACAGTCGCGGGAGTTGCTGCCCGAACGCGCGCTGATGGGCGACTCGTCGGCGATCATGGCGTTGCACACCGACGTCATGGGGCCCCTGGCGGGCGCCGGGCCGACCCTGATCGAAACCCTCGATGCGTACCTGGATTGTGGTGGCGCCATCGAGGCGTGTGCGAGAAAGTTGTTCGTTCATCCAAACACGGTGCGCTACCGACTCAAGCGGATCACGGACTTCACTGGGCGCGATCCCACCCACCCGCGTGACGCATACGTGCTGCGTGTGGCCTCGACCGTCGGGCAACTCAACTATCGCGCGGCCCCCGTGCTTGTCCAATCCGCCGCGTTGACCCCGATTCCGCTGTCGATTACCGGCGCCGCCGCGGGGCAAGCCAGGCGTTAGTGATTTACGCAACAGATCGCGGTGCGGTCTCAAACGCGTAGCTTAGAAGGCTATTTTGTAGGAAGTACACAAAAAGATAAGATCAGGTTCATAATGTTGTACACCGGCCAAAACCCTTTCCACAGTGTTCTCTTAGACACGTGATCGCATTACTCGCGCCCGGACAGGGGTCGCAGACCGAGGGGATGCTATCGCCGTGGCTCGATCTCCCGGGTGCTGCGGACCTGCTCGGCACCTGGTCGAAGACCAGCGGGCTGGACCTGCTGCGGCTGGGAACCACCGCGTCGGCCGAGGAAATCACCGACACCGCCGTCACCCAGCCCCTGGTGGTGGCCGCCACGATGCTGGCCCATCAGGAGATGACGAAGCGCGGGCTGCTCGCCGGCAAGGACGCGGCAAGCATGATCGTCGCGGGCCACTCCGTCGGCGAGATCGCTGCCTACGCGATCGGCGGGGTGATGAGCGCTGACGATGCCGTATCGCTGGCCGCCACCCGCGGCGCCGAGATGGCCAAGGCGTGTGCCCTCGAGCCCACCGGGATGTCCGCAGTGCTCGGCGGTGACGAGACCGAGGTGCTCGACCGGCTCGAGGCTCTCGACTTGTTCCCCGCCAACCGCAACGCGGCCGGGCAGATCGTGGCGGCGGGCACGCTGTCCGCGTTGGCGAAGCTCGCCGAGGACCCGCCGGCCAAGGCCCGGGTGCGAGCTCTCGGTGTGGCCGGCGCCTTCCACACCAAATACATGGCCCCGGCCCTCGAGGGCTACGCCGCCGCCGCGGCCGCCGTCGCCACGGCCGAGCCCACCGCCACGGTG
>CAZZHX010000168.1:0-4763 GCA_964653535.1 uncultured Mycobacterium sp.
CTCCAGCACCATCCGCTCGGCCCCGCGCTTGCCGATCCCCGGGACCCGGATCAGCGCGGCGACATCCCCGTCGTGCAACGCCTGGCGCAATGCGCCGGCGTCGTGCACGGCGAGCGTCGACATGGCCAGCCGTGGCCCTACCCCCGAGACCGACAGCAGCGTGAGGAACAGGTCGCGGGTCTCGGCGTCGACGAACCCGTACAACGTCTGAGAGTCCTCGCGCACGATCATCGCGGTGACCAGTCGGGCCTCGTTCCCCTGCCGCAGCGTCGCCAGCGTCGACGGCGTCGCGTTCACGTGGTAGCCGACGCCGGCGGCCTCGATCACGGCGTGGTCGAGCGCCACCTCGAGTACCTCGCCGCGCACCGACGCGATCATCGGGCCGCCTTCAGCTTGGTCTGGTAAGCACGGCGCTGCTCGGCGGCCAGCGCCTCGGCATTGGCTAATCTGGCCAGCATCGGCGCGCGCCAGCAGTGGCAGATCGCCAACGCCAGCGCGTCGGCGGCGTCGGCCGGCCTCGGCTTGGTCTGCAGCCCAAGGATTCTGGTGACCATCGCGGTCACCTGCGCCTTGTCCGCGGCGCCGTTGCCGGTGACCGCCGCCTTGACCTCGGTGGGAGTGTGGAAGTGCACGTCGATCTCGCGCTTGGCCGCCGCCAACGCGATCACCCCGCCGGCCTGCGCGGTGCCCATCACCGTCGTCATGTTCAGTTGGGAGAACACCCGCTCGATGGCGACCACGTCTGGATGGTGGGTGTCCATCCAGTGCTCGACGACGTCGCTGATGGCCAGCAACCGGCGAGCAAGCGGCGCGTCCGACGGCGTGCGCACCACGTCCACGTCCAGCGCCACCACCTGTCTCCCACCACGGCTCTCGACGAGCGACAGCCCGCACCGCGTCAACCCGGGATCGACTCCCATCACCAGCACCGTATCGCCCCTTCACCGAACGCTTGTTCGATAGGTTAGCGGCTGGGTGCAACGCGGACGCGCAGGACACGCCCGCCGAGGTGGGGTTCCCGGGCCGAGCCCAGGTCAGACGTCCAGCTGAGCCAGGACCTCGTCGGAGATGTCGGCGTTGGTGTAGACGTCCTGCACGTCGTCACTCTCCTCCAGGGCGTCGACGAGCCGCATCACCTTTTGCGCACCATCCGCGTCGAGCTGCACGGTCACCGAGGGCTGGAAACCCGCCTCGGCGGAGTCGTAGTCGATGCCGGCCTCCTGTAGCGCCGTCCGCACCGCCACCAGATCGGTTGGCTCGGAGATGATCTCGAAACTGTCGCCGAGGTCGATGACGTCCTCGGCGCCCGCGTCGAGCACCGCGGTCAGCACGTCGTCCTCGGTGAGGCCGTTCTTCTCGAGGATCACCACGCCCTTGCGCGCGAACAGGTAGGCGACGGACCCGGGATCGGCCATGGCACCGCCGTTGCGCGTCATGGCCAGGCGGACCTCGCTGGCCGCCCGGTTGCGGTTGTCGGTGAGGCACTCGATCAGCACGGCCACGCCGTTGGGTCCGTAGCCCTCGTACGTGATGGTCTGGTAGTCCGCGCCGCCGGCCTCCTCGCCGCCGCCGCGCTTGCGGGCGCGCTCGATGTTCTCGTTGGGCACCGAGCTCTTCTTCGCCTTCTGGATCGCGTCGTAGAGCGTCGGGTTGCCCGCCGGATCACCACCGCCGGTACGGGCGGCGACCTCGATGTTCTTGACCAACCGGGCGAACTCCTTGCCGCGGCGCGCGTCTTTGACGGCCTTCTGGTGTTTGGTGGTGGCCCACTTGGAATGGCCGCTCATCGCTGTCGCTACCTCATTCTCTTGCTCGCGGTTCGCCTGCCGAGTCTACGTGCCAGCCTGACCCCGCCGATTGTGAAGCCAGCTTCACGGCCGCCGTCGAGCGTGAAGCTGGCTTCACGCTCGACGGCGGCGCTCAGCGACGGCCGGTCACCATGTCGACGAACAACTGGTGGACGCGACGGTCCCCGGTGACCTCCGGGTGAAACGCCGTGGCGAGCATCGAGCCCTGCCGGACCGCGACGGGATGGCCCGCGGCGCGCGCCAGCACCTGCACGTCGGCGCCGGCCCGCTCGACCCAGGGCGCGCGAATGAACACCGCGCGCACCGGCTCGTCGAAACCCGCGAACTCGATATCGCCTTCGAAGGAGTCGACCTGGCGCCCGAAGGCATTGCGGCGCACCGTCATGTCGATCGCGCACAGCGGCAGCGCCTGCCTGCCCCGCGCACCGGCGTCCAGGATCTCCGAAGCCAGCAGGATCATGCCCGCACACGCCCCGTAGGCCGGAAGCCCCTCGGCCAACCGTCCCCGCAGCGGCTCGAGCAGGTCGAACTCGACCAGCAGGTGGCTCATCGCGGTGGATTCGCCGCCGGGAATGACCAGCCCGTCGACCGCGTCAAGCTCGCCGCGGCGGCGCACCGTGATCGGCGCGGCGCCGGCCTCGGCCAGCGCCGCCAGATGCTCCCGGGTGTCCCCCTGCAGCGCGAGCACACCGATCCTCGGAGAACTCACCGCGCGCTCACGGCCGGGTCGAGGGGTATCCGCGCGGGAAGCGGGTCAGACCCTCCTGCATGACCGCGGCGACCATCTCACCCGCATGGCTGAAGATCTTGCCCTGGCACAGCGCACGGCCGCCGCAGGCCGACGGGGACGACTGGTCGTAGAGCAGCCACTCGTCGGCCCGGAAATCCCGCATGAACCACATCGCGTGGTCCAGCGACGCGACCTGCAGGTGCTCGCGCTCATCGAGGTGGGTGACCTGGGCCGACCCCAGGAGCGTGAGATCGCTCATGTAGGCCAGCGCGCAGATGTGCAGCACCGGGTCGTCAGGTAGCGGGTCGCGGTGACGGAACCACACCTGCTGCTGGGAGGCCTTGCCGGGCAGGTACTCGAGGCGCTCCTGCGGCACGATTCGGATGTCCCACTCCTCGAACTGGCGGAAGCCGGCGTCGTCGAACACCCTCATCGAGCTCAACCCGGGCAGATCGTCCGGCGGCGCCGCAGCAGGCATCGAATCCTGATGATCAATTCCGTTCTGATGGGGCTGAAACGACGCCGACATCGAGAAGATGGTCTCGCCGTGCTGGACGGCGTTGACTCGCCTGGTGCAGAACGAGCCGCCGTCGCGCAGGCGCTCGACGAGGAACAGGGTGGGCGCGATGGCGTCCCCGGGCCGCAGGAAGTAGCCGTGCAGCGAGTGCACCCGGTGCTCGGGCGTGACTGTGCGCACCGCAGACACCAGCGCCTGGCCGGCGACGTGACCACCGAATGTGCGCTGCAGGAAACCCGAGTCCGGGCTGAAGACGCGCCCTCGGAAGATGTTGACGTCGAGGTGTTCGAGGTCGAGGATCTGCTCGATCGACAAGCTCTTACCAGCCGCGTTCGGCCAGGCGATGCGGCGCTGGGATCTCCTCGACGTTGATGCCCACCATCGCCTCGCCCAGACCGCGCGACACCTTGGCGAGCATGTCGGGGTCGTCGTAGAAGGTGGTTGCCTTGACGATCGCGGCGGCGCGGTGCTCGGGGGCGCCGGACTTGAAGACGCCGGAGCCGACGAAGACGCCCTCGGCGCCCAACTGCATCATCATCGCCGCGTCGGCCGGCGTCGCGATGCCTCCCGCCGTGAACAGAGTGACCGGCAGCTTGCCCGATCGGGCGACCTCGACGACGAGGTCGTAGGGGGCCTGCAGTTCCTTGGCGGCAACATATAACTCGTCGTGCGATAACGACGTCAGCCGGCGAATCTCGCCGCCGATCGCCCGCATGTGGGTGGTGGCGTTGGAGACGTCACCGGTGCCCGCTTCGCCCTTGGACCGGATCATCGCCGCACCTTCGCCGATGCGGCGCAGCGCCTCGCCCAGATTGGTGGCCCCGCACACGAAGGGCACGGTGAATGCCCACTTGTCGATGTGATGGGTGTAGTCGGCAGGAGTGAGCACCTCGGATTCGTCGATGTAGTCGACGCCAAGACTCTGCAGGATCTGCGCCTCCGCGAAGTGGCCGATACGGGCTTTGGCCATCACCGGGATGGTGACCGCGGCGATGATGCCTTCGATCAAGTCGGGGTCGCTCATCCGCGCCACCCCGCCCTGTGCGCGGATATCGGCGGGTACGCGCTCCAGTGCCATCACCGCGACCGCGCCGGCGCCTTCAGCGATGCGGGCCTGCTCCGGGGTGACGACGTCCATGATGACGCCGCCCTTGAGCATCTCGGCCATGCCACGTTTGACGCGTGCTGTTCCGGTTTGCCCGCTGCTGCGTTCGGCGGCGGTGTCCACTGGCGTTCTCCTTCGACTTTGGTCAGCACAGTCTAGAGGCCCCGCACGTTCGCGGTGACCGGCGCAGTCAGCGGATGGACTGCAGCTGGCCGGGCGCTCGGCCCCCGGCCAGTTCGGCGGCGTCGCTGAGCAGTTCGGGCAGCTGCTGGGGATACACGGCCTGGCCGTCAGTGACGAACCCAGCAATGTCATTCACATCACACCACCGGTGTCCGTGGATATAGCGGCGCTCAAGCTCGGTCCGGCCGCGGGCGGACGGCTCGAAACGCCGGGTGCGGCAGACGAAGAAGAACTCCTCGCTGTCGATCAGCGAGCCGTTGAACTCGAAAACCTGGTCGCGGCGCCAGACGGGTCCCACCATGTCGGCCGCCGCGACCCGCAGCCCGGTTTCCTCGTCCAGCTCCCGCACGGCGGCCTCGGCAAGGCGCTCCCCGTCGCGCCCCTCGCCGCCCACCGTGAACCACCACCTCGCCGCCCGTC
>CAZZHX010000168.1:4773-5873 GCA_964653535.1 uncultured Mycobacterium sp.
GCGTTGGTCCACGGTGCGCCGGGTGTGCTCAACCACCGCACGTCGGCGCCCGTCCGGCCGGGGACGCGTCGGTGATCGCCGGATCCGAGCCGCACAACAGCAGCACCGCGCCGTTCTCGTCGAGTAGCACCACGCGCGCCGACGTGCGGTGGTTGAGCACACCCGGCGCACCGTGGACCAACGCGTGGGAGCGTTCGACGATCTCGAAATAGCTTGGCGACGAGGCGGTTCCGCCCAGTCTGAAGAACCGCACCCAACGACGTTCGGCCAGCGCGAGGGTATCGCGGACAGCGTCGTTGTGAAACCGGCGGGCCAGCAGGACCCGGGCCTCGGCGTCGGCCAACTCGGCGATCAGACCTGCCGGCAGCGACGCCGGGTCGACCGCCGCCAGCGCGGCCGAAAGGGCGTTCTCGCGCACCTCGCGCCGGGGCCGCGCCGCGTTCTCCGCCGCGTCGGCCAGCGCCGCCAGCCGCCGTCCCCCGGGTGCGCCGCCGTACGCGTCGATCGCCACCGCCCGAGCCACCACCGCGCGCCGCGCCAGGGCGGCGTCCAGCGCCTGCCACGACAGGTCGTAGCGGACGTGAAGCCGGTTCAGCCGGTTGGCGGTCCGATATGCCCAGGAGCCCCACGCGGCCAGCGCCGCAACCGCCAAGACTGCACCCACGATCAGCCACGACATCAGCTGGCCACCTCGACCTTGGCGCCCGCGCCGGCGACCGTCTCGTAGACCCGCATGATCTCTCCGGCCACCACCGACCAGTCGTAGCGCGCTACCGCCTGCGCACCCGCCGTCGCCAACCGTTGCCGCAGCGTGTCGTTCTCCAGCACGTCGGCCAGCGCGTCGGCCAGCGCGTCGCCGTCACCGACGGGCACCAGGCGCCCGGCCTCGCCGTCGAGCAGCACCCGCCGGAAGGCATCCAGGTCGCTCGCCACCACCGCGGTCCCGGCGGCCAGCGCCTCCACCAACACGATGCCGAAGCTCTCGCCGCCGGTGTTCGGCGCGCAGTAGACATCGGCGCTGCGCATCGCCGACGCCTTCCCGGCGTCGTCGACCTGTCCCAGGAAGCGCAGGTGCCCGGCCAGAGCACCCGCCCGCTCCC
>CAZZHX010000168.1:5883-6913 GCA_964653535.1 uncultured Mycobacterium sp.
CCCGCAGATCGTCCTCGTCGCCGGGGCCGACGATCAACACCTCGACGTCGGCGAGGCGCTCAACCAGCCGGGGCAGCGCCTCGAGCAGGACCGCCATGCCCTTGCGGGGCTCGTCGTAGCGCCCGAGGAACAGCACCGTCCGGCCCGGCCGCGGGTAGCCGTCCAGCCGCGGCGCCGCGGCGAACGACGCAACATCGACGCCGTTGGGGATCTCCACCGCGTCGGTGCCCAGGGCCTCCATCTGCCAGCGCCGGGCCAGGTCCGACACCGCGATCCGGCCGACGATCTTCTCGTGCATCGGCCGCAGCATTCCCTGAAAGACCGCCAGTGTCAGCGACTTGGTGGTCGACGCGTGAAAGGTTGCCACTATCGGGCCCTCGGCGATGTTGAGGGCCAGCATCGACAGGCTCGGCGCGTTGGGCTCATGCAGGTGCAGCACATCGAAATCGCCCTCGCCCAACCACTTTTTGACCTTGCGGTGAGTGGCCGGGCCGAACCGCAGCCGCGCGACCGACCCGTTGTACGGAATGGGGACGGCCTTGCCCGCGGAGACGACGTAGTCGGGCAGCACGGCGTGCGGCGACGCCGGCGCGAGCACGCTGACCTCGTGTCCGCGGGCCCGCAGCACCGCGGCGAGTTGCAGGACGTGAGCCTGCACCCCGCCCGGCACGTCGAACGAATACGGGCACACCATGCCGATCCGCATCAGGCGTCCCTGGGTCGGTCCGGGGCCCGGTCCAGGGCGGCCCGCCTGTCGGCGGGCAGGTCGGCCAGCCACTGCGGCTGCAGCATGTGCCAGTCCTGCGGCCAGCCGGCGATGTTCTCGGCGAACCGGTCGGCCAGGGTCTGGGTGATGGCGACGACGTCGCCGCTCGCACAGTCCAAGCCGGGCTGCAGGTGCACGGCCCAGCCGTCGCCGTCGAACCAGCAGTGCGACGGCAGCAACGCCGCCCCGGTCTCGATCGCGAGCTTCGCCGGCCCGGCCGGCATCCGGGTCGGCTCTCCGAAGAAGTCCACCTGCACGCCGCTG
>CAZZHX010000169.1:0-6901 GCA_964653535.1 uncultured Mycobacterium sp.
CGGTGATGGAGGGCAAGTGCGCCCTATTCAAGACGTATGGTGGGCTCAACGCGATCCCGATCGTCCTGGACACCAAGGATCCCGACGAGATCGTCGAAACCCTGGTGCGGCTGCGCCCGACGTTCGGCGCGGTCAACCTCGAGGACATCTCCGCCCCCCGCTGCTTTGAGATCGAGCGACGAGTCATCGAAGCGCTGGACTGCCCGGTGATGCACGACGACCAACACGGCACGGCGATCGTTGTGCTCGCCGCGCTGATGGGCGCCACCAAACTGCTCGGGCGCGACATGTCCTCGCTGCGGATCGCCGTCTCCGGGGCCGGTGCTGCCGGGGTGGCATGCACCAATCTGCTTCTGGCGATGGGGGTTTCGGACATCACCGTGCTGGACTCGCGCGGCATCCTGCACACCGGGCGTGACGACATGAACAGCGTCAAGAATGATCTGACGCGGCGAACCAATCCGAACGGCCGCACCGGCGGGCTGGCGCAGGCACTCGCCGGGGCCGACGTATTCCTCGGGTTGTCGGCAGGCGTCGTCGGCGAGGAGACGATCGCCCTGATGGCACCCGGCGGGATCGTGTTCGCGCTGTCCAACCCCGATCCCGAGATCCACCCGCACGTCGCGGCCAGATACGCGGCGGTGGTGGCCACCGGCCGTAGTGACTTCCCCAACCAGATCAACAACGCGCTGGCATTCCCCGGTGTGTTCCGCGGCGCGCTGGACGCCGGGGCGCGCCGGATCACCGACACGATGATGGTGGCCGCCGCCGAGGCGATCTTCTCCGTCGTCAGCGACGATCTCGCCGTCGACCGGATAGTGCCGAGCCCGCTGGACCTGCGGGTCGGGAAAGCGGTCGCGAGTGCGGTCGCGCTGGCCGCAGACGCCTCACCCAGCACGGGGTGAGAACCGCCAGGCTCGCGGCGCTGCTCGCCGCCCTGGTTGTCGCCGGTGGCTGCGCAACCGACACCGCCCGTCCAGAGGTGACGATCGGGACCGGGCCCGATGTCGAATCGGAGCTGCTCGCCGGAATCTACGTCGCGGCGTTGCGGTCCTACGGCTTCGCCGCGCGAACCGAGACCGTGGCCGACCCGATCTCGGAGCTGGACTCCGGTGCGGTCACCATCGTCCCGGTCTTCACCGGGCGAACGTTGCAGCGCTTGGCACCCGGCACGACCGCGATGTCCGATGCGCAGGTCTACCGGGGGATGATCGCGGCGCTGCCCGAGGGGGTGGTGGCGGGCGACTACACCACCGCCGCCGACGACAAGCCGATGCTGCTAGTGACGCGATCCACGGCGACCGCCTGGGGCGGGCCCGACCTCCGCGAGCTGCTCCGGCACTGCGCCGGCGTGGTCGCCGGAGTGGTGTCGGGCTTCGCCGCGCCAACGGCGGTGGGCTCGTGCCAGCTTCCGACGCCGCGCGAATCACCCTCCGCGGCAAAGCTTTTCTCCGATTTGCGGTCCGGGCTGCTGACCGTCGCATGGTCCTCCACCGCCGACGCCGACGTCCCGACCGACCTGATTGCCCTGGCCGACGGCAAGCCCGCGCTGATCCGGGCCGAGAACGTGGTGCCGCTGTATCGCCGCAACGCGCTGTCCGATCGGCAGCTGCTGGCGATCAACGAGGTGGCCGGCGTGCTGGACACCGCGGCCCTGGCCGACATGCGCCGCCAGGGGAGTGCCGGAGCCGACCCGCAGGCGGTGGCGGGGGCATGGCTGGCCGACCACCCGTTAGGGCGGTAGCTATCGGGGCAGCAGGCGGCGCAGCAGCGGGCTGAACAGCCGCTGGTAGCCGGACCCCGTGATCCTGACCAGCAGGTCGAGGATGACGGCGTCGGGGCCCACCAGGACCCGGGCCTTCTTCTTGCTCACCGCGTCCAGAATGATCCGCGCGGCCTGCTGGGGGGTGGTCCTGGCCATCTTCGTATCGAAAGCCCTGGCCAGTTCGTCTCTGTCTAGCCCCTCGGCCGCAGTGGCGTTGCGCGCGATCGCGGTCTTGATTCCGCCGGGGTGCACTGTGGTCACCGCCACGGGGTGGCCCGCCAGGATCATCTCCTGGCGCAGTGCCTCGGTGAAGCCGCGGACGGCGAACTTGGCCGCGTTGTACGAACCCTGCCCCGGTACCGAGAACAACCCGAAGATGCTCGAGATGTTGACGACGTGGCCGTCGCCGGAGGCGATCAGGTGCGGCAGAAACGCCTTGGTGCCGTTGACGACGCCCCAGAAGTCGACGTCCATCACCCGTTCGATGTCCTTGAATTGGCTGACCTCGATGTCCCCTGTGAACGCGATGCCGGCGTTGTTGTAGATCTGATTGACCCTGCCGAAGTGCTCGGCGACGGCGTCGGCGTAGGCCAGGAAGGCCTCCCGCTCCGTCACGTCGACTCGGTCCGCTTTCACCGCGGCGCCGATTGCCTTGAGCTGCTCCTCGGTCTTCGCCAAACCCTCGGTGTCGACGTCGCTGATGGCGACCTTGGCGCCTGAGCGGCCCAACTCGAGGGCCAGCGCCTGCCCGATGCCCGAACCCGCGCCGGTGACCACGGCGACCTTTCCGGCAAACCCCTGCATGACCATGCTCCTCGTCAGTCGGCTTCCGTCGAGGCTAGTCGGTATCCCGCGGTGCACTCCCGGCGCCTCGGGGAAGACGCCGGGTCACAGATAGCGGCTGAGGATCTCGGCGTCCCGGGGGTAGCCGAGCCGATCGGTGACCTCGACCAACTTCGCCACGTGGTTTTTGGGAACCCGGCCCAGTTCGTTGATTGGGTACTCGAGTCTTCCGTGCTTCTTGTGGTTGCCGTAGGTGTTCTGGCTGACGTCCTTGTTTTGGCGGGTGATGTGCCGGCCGGTGAACTCGCCGAGCAGTGCGTCGTCCTCGGGATGCTCGATCCGGAAGATGATCTCGGGGTTCTCCTCGAGGCAGATGTCGAACCAATAGGCCAGCGACATGACCGCCCAGCCGAAATAGTCGTAGATGCCCTCTCCCGCCGTCTGGTTCGACCATACGAACACATCGACTCGCCGCCGCTCCCAGATGAGCTGGCTTCGAAACCCGATCGACCGGGACTGCTGGTTCTCGGTAGCGACGGAGTTTAACGCCGCCAACGGCGAACGCGCGACCAGGAATACTCGGGTACCCGCCGGGTACTCGGCGAGGGTTTCGCCCCATGGGCCGCCGACGCGCTTGGCGACCTGCATCCATGAGACGGTGCCGTCGGCTCCGATCGCTTCGTGGGCGACATCGAGGCCGTGCTGTTGGAGCAGGCTGGCGGCGAAGCTCGTGCCGCACCGGGGATGTCCCAAGCCGACGATCACGTTAGCCTCATCCAAACGAGCCTCAGCCGAACGCCGTGTCGATGATCTCCTGTTGCTCGACGGCGTGCACCTTCGACGAACCCGACGACGGGGCCGACATCGCACGGCGCGAGATGCGCGTGATCCCGGACAACTTGTCCGGCAACAACTCCGGCAGCTCCAACCCGAAACGCGGCCACGCGCCCTGGTTGGCTGGCTCCTCCTGCACCCAGAAATACTGCGTGGCGTTCGGGTAGCGCTCCAGCGTCTCGTTCAGCCGGCGTTTCGGCAGCGGGGCGAGCTGTTCGATCCGCACGATCGCGACGTCGTCCCGGTTGTCCGCGGCCTTGTGTGCCGCTAGCTCGTAGTAGATCTTGCCGCTGGTCAGTAGGATTCGACTAACCTTTCCGCGATCCCCGATGCCGTCGTCGTAGGTGGGTTCCTCCAGCACCGAACGGAACTTGATGTCGGTGAAGTCCTTGACGTCACTGACCGCCGCCTTGTTGCGCAGCATCGACTTCGGCGTGAACACGATCAGCGGCCGCTGAACACCATCGAGGGCATGCCGGCGCAGCAGGTGGAAGTAGTTCGACGGGGTGGAGGGCATCGCGATCGTCATCGACCCCTCGGCCCACAGCTGCAGGAAGCGTTCGATGCGGGCGGAGGTGTGGTCGGGCCCCTGCCCCTCGTGCCCGTGCGGCAGCAGCAGCACCACCGACGACCGCTGACCCCACTTGGCCTCACCGGAGCTGATGAACTCGTCGATGATCGACTGCGCGCCGTTGACGAAGTCGCCGAACTGGGCCTCCCACAACACCACCGCATCCTTGTTTCCGACGGTGTAGCCGTACTCAAAGCCGACGGCCGCGTACTCCGACAGCGGCGAGTCGTACACCAGGAACTTGCCGCCGGTGGGGGTGCCGTCGGGTTTCGTCGCCAGCAGCTGCAACGGGGTGAACTCCGCGCCGGTGTGGCGGTCGATGATCACCGAGTGGCGCTGCGAGAAGGTACCGCGGCGGGTGTCCTGCCCCGAAAACCGCACCAGCTTGCCCTCCGCGACCAGCGAGCCCAGCGCCAGCAGCTCCCCGAAAGCCCAGTCGATCTTGCCCTCGTACGCCATCTCCCGGCGCCTTTCCAGTACCGGCAGCACCCTGGGGTGCGCCGTGAAACCCTCGGGCAGCGCCAGGAACGCGTCGCCGACACGGGCAAGGAGCGCCTTGTCCACGCCGGTGGACAAGCCGGCGGGGATCATCTGGTCCGCCTCGACGGATTCGCTCGGCGCGACGTCCTGCTTCTCCACGTCGCGGACTTCGTTAAACACGCGCTCCAGTTGGCCCTGGTAGTCGCGCAGCGCGTCCTCGGCCTCTTTGATCGAGATGTCGCCGCGGCCGATCAGCGCCTCGGTGTAACTCTTGCGGGCGCCTCGCTTGAGGTCGACCACGTCGTACATGGCGGGGTTGGTCATCGACGGGTCGTCGCCCTCGTTGTGCCCGCGGCGCCGGTAGCAGACCATGTCGATGATGACGTCCTTGTGGAACTGCTGGCGGAAGTCCACCGCCAGCTTCGCCACCCATACGCAGGCTTCCGGGTCGTCGCCGTTGACGTGGAAGATGGGCGCCCCCACCATCTTGGCGACGTCGGTGCAGTACTCGCTCGAGCGGGAATACTCCGGCGCGGTGGTGAAACCGATCTGGTTGTTGACGACGATGTGGATGGTGCCGCCGACCCGGTAACCCGGCAGTTTGGCCAGGTTCAGGGTCTCGGCGACCACTCCCTGACCGGCGAAGGCGGCGTCGCCGTGCAGCATCATCGGCACCACGGAGAACCTGTCGGCCCCGGTGCCTTCCTCGTCTGTGCCCGCATGGTCGGCCAGCAGGTCCTGTTTGGCCCGGACCAAGCCCTCCATCACCGGGTCCACGGCCTCGAGGTGCGATGGGTTGGCGGTCAGCGACACCGTGATCTCGTTGTCGCCGAACATCTGCAGATACTGACCCGTGGCGCCGAGGTGGTACTTGACGTCGCCGGAACCGTGTGCCTGGGACGGGTTCAGGTTGCCCTCGAACTCGCTGAAGATCTGTTTGTAGGGTTTGCCGACGATGTTGGCCAGCACGTTGAGTCGGCCGCGGTGCGGCATCCCGACCACCACCTCGTCGAGGCCGTACTCGGCGCACTGGTCGATGGCTGCGTCCATCATCGGGATCACACTCTCGGCGCCCTCCAGCGAGAACCGCTTCTGGCCTACGTATTTGGTCTGCAGGAAGGTTTCGAACGCCTCGGCCGCGTTCAACCGACTCAGTATGTACTTCTGTTCGGCGACGGTCGGTTTGACGTGTTTGGTCTCGACACGCTGCTGCAGCCACTGCTGCTGCTCGGGCTCGAGGATGTGGGCGTACTCGACCCCGATGTGGCGGCAGTACGCGTCGCGCAACAGGCCCAGGACGTCGCGCAACTTCTTGTACTCGCTCCCGGCGAAGCCGTCGACCTTGAACTCCCGGTCGAGGTCCCACAGCGTCAAGTCGTGCGTCTGCACGTCGAGATCGGGGTGGCTGCGGAACCTGGTCCCGTCCAGTCGGAGGGGATCGACGTCGGCCATCAGGTGGCCGCGGTTGCGGTAGGCCGCGATCAACTCGATGACCCGGGCGTTCTTGTCGACGATCGAGTCCGGGTTGTCGGTGCTCCAGCGCACCGGGAGATAAGGGATTCCCAGCTCGCGGAAGATGTCGTCCCAGAAGTCGTCCGAGAGCAGCATCTGGTGGATCGTTCGCAGGAAGTCGCCGGATTCGGCGCCCTGGATGATGCGGTGGTCGTAGGTCGAGGTCAGGGTGATCAGCTTCCCGATGCCCAGGTCGGCGATCCGCTCCTCGCTCGCGCCCTGGAACTCGGCGGGGTATTCCATGGCGCCGACCCCGATGATCGCCCCCTGGCCGGCCATTAGCCGCGGAACGGAGTGAACGGTGCCGATGGTGCCGGGGTTGGTCAGCGAAATCGTCACGCCCGCGAAGTCTTCGGCGGTGAGCTTGCCGTCGCGGGCCCGGCGCACGATGTCCTCGTACGCGGCGACGAACTGGGCGAACCGCAGGGCCTCGCAGCCTCTGATCGCGGCCACCACCAGCGAACGCGAGCCGCCCTTGCCTTGCAGATCGATGGCGAGGCCCAGGTTGGTGTGCGCCGGGGTGACCGCGGTGGGTTTGCCGTCGGCCGCGGCGTAGTGGCGGTTCATGTTCGGGAAGGCCTTGATCGCCTGCACCAGCGCGTACCCCAGGAGGTGGGTGAAGGAGATCTTGCCGCCGCGGGTGCGCTTGAGGTGGTTGTTGATCACGATGCGGTTGTCGATCAGCAGCTTGGCCGGAACGGCCCGGACGCTCGTCGCCGTCGGCACCTCGAGCGAGGCTGACATGTTCTTGACGACGGCCGCCGCGGCACCCCTGATGACCTGGACTTCGTCGCCGTCGGCCGACGCGGGCGCCGGTGCCGGCGCTGTGCCGTTGCCGTCGGCCGGCGTCGTCGCGGGCGCAGCAGAAGCGGCGACGGTTCCTGCCGGCGCGGTTGCTGCCGGCGCGGGGGCGGCCGGCGTGGGGGCGACCGGCGCGACGCCGGCCGGCGTGGCGC
>CAZZHX010000170.1:0-6883 GCA_964653535.1 uncultured Mycobacterium sp.
GTCCTAGAGTTCGCCGCGAACGTCTAGTTGTTGTGGGCCCTGGTCGCAACCAGGCCCCACAACCCGACGTTCGACACGTCGACGTCCGGCGAGCCTGGCATGATCGGCGTCATGGGCAATGCCGGGCCGGCGGTCAACGTGCTGGCCGGGACCGAACTCCCCGACTCTTCGGCCGCTGCGCGGTACATCGCCGACACGTGCCTGGCCGATGGCCCGCTGGGCCCCGTTGGTCTGGAGGTGGAGGCCCACTGCCACGATCCGGCCGACCCGCACCGTCGGCCCACCTGGCCGGAGATCTCCGAGGCCCTCGGGTCGGTGCCCGCCTTGCCGGGCGGCAGCCGGATCACCACGGAACCGGGGGGCGCCGTCGAGCTGTCCGGTCCGCCGGCCCGGGGCGTCGCCGCCGCCGCAGAGGCGATGCACCGCGACCAGGCCGTGCTGCGGTCTGCCCTCGCCGACGCCGGGCTGGGGTTGGTTCTCCTCGGCGCCGACCCGCTGCGGGAACCCCAGCGGATCAACCCGGGCGCGCGGTACGGCGCCATGGAACGGTTCTTCGCGTCCAGCCACTCGTCTGAGGCGGGCGCCGCGATGATGACGTCCACCGCGTCGATCCAGGTCAACGTCGACGCCGGTCCGCGCGACGGGTGGGCCGCGCGGGTACGGCTGGCGCACGCCCTGGGACCGGCGATGATCGCCATCGCGGCGAACTCCCCGATGCTGCGCGGCGAGTTCACCGGCTGGGTCTCGACGCGGCAGCGGGTCTGGGGCCGGATGGATTCCGCGCGGTGCGGGCCCGTCCTGGGCGCCAGCGGCGACGACCCGGCCACCGACTGGGCGCACTACGCGCTCAAGGCCCCCGTGATGATGGTGCGCAACCCCGGCACTCCTGGCACCCCCGACATCGTCGCCGTCACGCAGTGGGTGCCGTTCGTCGACTGGGCCGACGGCCGGGTGCCGCTGGGCGGGCGCCGTCCGACCGTCGACGACCTCGAGTATCACCTGACCACGCTGTTCCCGCCTGTCCGTCCCCGGCGGTGGCTGGAAATCCGCTACCTCGACAGCGTCGGCGACGAGTGGTGGCCCGCAGTCGTCTTCACCCTGGTGGCCCTGCTCGACGACCCGGTCGCCGCCGATATCGCCGCCGAGGCCGTCGAACCGGTGGCCACCGTCTGGGACACCGCGGCCCGCGTCGGTCTGCGCGACCGCCGGCTGCGCGAGGCGGCCACCCGGTGTGTCGCCGCGGCCACCGACCGGGCGCCCGCGGAACTCGCCGGCGCGATGCACCGGCTGCTGGACAATGTCGAACGGGGCCGCTGCCCGGGGGACGACTTCTCCGACGCCGTGATCGAGCACGGCTTGGCGACCGCGGTCGCGCGACTGGCGCGGGGAAGCGCGTGACGTCCCGGGCGAAGCTCGCCGACGATCTCACGCGGGCGCGCAACCGCACGCTGCGTCTGGTCGACGTCGACGACGAGGAACTGTGCCAGCAGTACGACCCGTTGATGAGCCCGCTGGTGTGGGATTTCGCGCACATCGGCCAGCAGGAGGAACTGTGGTTGCTGCGCGGCGGCGACCCGGCCCGGCCGGGGATACTGCCGCCGAACGTCGACGGGCTCTACGACGCGTTCGTGCACTCTCGCGCCAGCCGGGTCGACCTACCGCTCCTGACGCCCGCGCAGGCGCGGTCGTACTGCCACACCGTGCGCGGCGCCGCACTGGACGCCCTCGACGCGCTCCCCGACGACGACGCCGGCTTCGTGTTCGCGATGGTGGCCAGCCACGAAAACCAGCACGACGAAACCATGCTGCAGGCGTTGAACCTGCGTGTCGGCGCGCCGATATTGCCCGTTCGCGCGGCCCTGCCGCCCGGCCGCCCGGGCGTCGCCGGCACGTCGGTCCTGGTGCCCGCTGGGCCGTTCGTGCTGGGGGTGGATGCCGCCACCGAACCGCACGCGCTGGACAACGAGCGACCCGCGCACGTCGTCGACCTGCCCGCGTTCCGCATCGGCCGGGTGCCGGTGACCAACGGCGAGTGGCGGCACTTCATCGACGACGGCGGCTACCGCGAGCCCCGGTGGTGGTCGGAGCGTGGCTGGCGGCACCGTCAGGGTGCCGGCCTCACCGCCCCGCAGTTCTGGAACGCCGACGGCGCCACGCGTACCCGGTTCGGCCACGTCGAGGACATTCCCGCCGACGAGCCGGTGCAGCACGTCACCTACTTCGAGGCGCAGGCCTACGCGGCGTGGGCCGGGGCGCGGCTGCCCACCGAAGCCGAGTGGGAGAAGGCCTGCGCGTGGGATCCGGCGACCGGCACGCGCCGCAGCTACCCGTGGGGGGAGCTGCCGCCGTCCGATTGCGGGGAAGCGTGGGCGAACCTGGGCGGCGCCGCGCTGCGACCGGCGCCCGTCGGGGCCTACCCGGGCGGCGCCTCGGCCTATGGCGCCGAGCAGATGCTGGGTGACGTGTGGGAGTGGACCTCGTCTCCGCTGCGGCCCTGGCCGGGCTTCGTCCCGATGATCTACGAACGCTATTCGCAGCCGTTCTTCTTCGGCGACTATCGCGTGCTCCGCGGCGGTTCGTGGGCGGTGGAGGCGGGCATCCTGCGGCCGAGCTTCCGCAACTGGGATCACCCGTACCGTCGCCAGATCTTCTCCGGTGTCCGGCTGGCCTGGGACGCGCAGGACGCCGCCTGATGTGCCGCCATCTCGGCTGGCTCGGGGCGGCGGTCGGAGTCTCCGCGCTCGTCGTGGATCCCCCGCACGGCCTGCGGGTGCAGTCGTACGCCCCGCGCCGACAGAAGCACGGCCTGCTCAACGCCGACGGGTGGGGCGTCGGCTTCTTCGACGGTGCGGTGCCCCGCCGGTGGCGCAGCCAGGCGCCGCTGTGGGGCGATGCGTCGTTCGACTCTGTCGCACCGGCGCTGCGCAGCCACTGCGTGGTGGCCGCGGTTCGCTCGGCCACCGTCGGCATGCCAATCGACATCAGTGCGACAGCCCCGTTCACCGACGGGCGGTGGTTGCTGTCGCATAACGGCGTCGTCGACCGGGCCGTGCTACCGATGACCCTCGACGCCGAATCCCTCTGCGACAGCGCAATGCTCGCGGCGCACATCTTCGCGTGCGGGCTCGAATCCCTGGGTGACACCATCGCGGAAGTGGCGAGGGCCGACCCCCATGCCCGGCTCAACGTGCTGGCCGCTGACGGCTCTCGGCTGCTCGCCACTTCCTGGGGTGACACGTTGTCGATCCTGCGCCGCGACGACGGTGTGGTGGTGGCCAGCGAGCCCTACGACAACGATCCCGACTGGGAGGATGTGCCCGACCGCCACCTCGTCGACGTCACCGCTGCCGGAGTCAGAATGACTCCACTCGATCCTCTGAGAGGACCTTGATGACGCTGTCGCTGTCCAACCACCTCGGTGACGACTCGGCGTATCGGGCGCTGAGCCGCGATGTGGTCGAGGGCTTGCAGTCGACGCCGAAGTCGTTGCCGCCCAAGTGGTTCTACGACGCTGTCGGCAGCGATTTGTTCGACCAGATCACGCGGCTGCCCGAGTACTACCCGACTCGCGCCGAGGCCGAGATCCTGCGCGCGCGGGCGGTCGACGTCGCCTCAGCTAGCCGGGCCGACACCTTGGTCGAACTGGGCAGCGGAACGTCGGAGAAGACCCGGATGCTGCTCGACGCGCTGCGCGACCGCGGATCGCTGCGCAGGTTTGCGCCGTTTGACGTGGACGCCACCGTCCTGGCCGCCGCGGCGGCGGCGATCCAGCGGGACTACCCGGGAGTGGAAATCCAGGCCGTCTGTGGCGATTTCGAGGAACACCTTGGCGAGATCCCCGGCGGCGGGCGCCGCCTGATCGCCTTCCTGGGATCGACGATCGGCAACCTCACGCCCACGCCGCGGGCGCGGTTCCTGTCCGCGCTGGCCGCGCAGATGCGTCCCGGTGACAGCCTCTTGCTGGGCACCGACCTGGTCAAGGACGTCGATCGGCTGGTGCTCGCCTACGACGACGCCGCCGGGGTGACGGCGGCGTTCAACCGGAACGTGCTCGCGGTGATCAACCGGCAACTCGACGCCGACTTCGACGTCGACGCCTACCGCCACGTCGCGCGCTGGAACGCACCCGAGGAGTGGATCGAGATGTGGCTGCGCGCCGACACGCCCCAGCGGGTGCGGGTGGGGGCGCTGGGGTTGACCGTCGATTTCGCCGCGGGCGAGGAGATGCTCACCGAGGTGTCGTGCAAGTTCCGCCCGGACGGGGTGGAGGCCGAGCTGGCGGCCGTCGGGCTGAGGCGCACCCACTGGTGGACTGACGCGGCGGGGGACTTCGGAGTGTCGCTGGCCGTGAAGTGACGGCCGGCGAGCCTCAGGCCGCTTTGTGCGCCGTCAGCAGGTAGGCCGGCAACTTCGTCCGGCCCTTCTCGTCGCGATCGTGGGGCGGTCCCTCGGGCGACCCGTCGCCGAACGCGTTGATGTTCGCGTGGATGTAGGCCGGCCTGATCTCGTCGATCTCCCAGTATTTGCTGACCGCCGCCCGCAGCTCGTCCTCGTCGACTTCGTTGGGCTTGCCCGCCCATTCGGCGGGAAACGCGCCCTTGGCGAACACCAGCACGAAGTAGCTCGCCCCGGGGGCCGCCGCGCGGTGAACCGCGCTGACGTACCCGTCGCGACCCTCCACCGGCAGCGAGTGGAACAGCGTCGAGTCGACCACGGTGTTGAATCGGCCGGCCGATCTCGGCGGGTACGCCGCGAAGTCGGTGATGTCGCCCTGGACGTAGGTGGCCGTGGTCAGCCCGCGTTCGGCGGCCGCCTTGGTGGCCGCTGCGACGGCGGTGGGGGTCCGGTCGATGCCGACGACGGTGTGGCCCGCGGCGGCCAGCGCCAACGACAGCTCGGCGAACCCGCAGCCGGCGTCGAGCACCTCGCCGCGGAACGCGCCGGCCGCCATCAGCGCGGCCAGCTCGGGCTGCGGCTCGCCGATGTTCCACGGCGGCGGGCCCTCGAACTCGCCCCGCTGGCGGTACGCGTCGTCCCAGTCCATCACTTCCGGTGACATGATTTCAGCGTACGCACATCGCACACCCCGCGCCGGAGGACAGCCGTTTGCCCGAACTCGCCGACTTTATCGCCGCCATCGACCAGGGCACCACCAGCACCCGCGCCATGATCTTCGATCACGACGGCGCGGTGGTGGCTCGCCACCAGCTCGAGCACGAACAGATCATGCCCCGCGCCGGCTGGGTCGAACACGATCCGATCGAGATCTGGGAGCGAACCTCCTCGGTGCTGATGTCGGTGTTGAACCGATCCAACCTGACACCGAAAGATATTGCTGCGCTGGGAATCACCAACCAGCGGGAAACCACGCTGGTCTGGAACCGGCACACCGGGCGGCCCTACTACAACGCGATCGTCTGGCAGGACACCCGCACCGACACGATTGCGACGGCCCTGGACCGGGACGGCCGCGGCGAGGTGATCCGCCACCGGGCGGGCGTGCCGCCGGCGACCTATTTCTCCGGCGGGAAACTCCAGTGGATTCTGGACAACGTCGACGGGGTGCGCGCCGCGGCGGAGAAGGGCGACGCCCTGTTCGGCACCGCCGACACCTGGGTGTTGTGGAATCTGACGGGCGGCCCGCGCGGCGGGGTGCACGCCACCGATGTGACCAACGCGAGCCGCACCATGCTCATGGATTTGGTGACGCTGGACTGGGACGACGAGCTGTTGTCGTTCTTCACCGTCCCGCGGGCGATGCTGCCGGCGATCGCGCCGTCGTCGCCACGTCAACCCTTCGGCGTCACCACCGGGGTGGGACCGCTCGGCGGCGAGGTGCCGATCACCGGAGTCCTGGGCGACCAGCACGCGGCGATGGTCGGTCAGGTGTGTCTGTCGGCGGGGGAGGCGAAGAACACCTACGGCACCGGCAATTTCCTGCTGCTCAACACCGGCGAGACGTTGGTGCGATCCACACACGGTCTGCTGACCACCGTCTGCTATCAGTTCGGGGACGCCAAACCCGTGTACGCGCTCGAGGGTTCGATCGCGGTGACCGGCTCGGCCGTGCAGTGGTTGCGCGACCAGCTGGGCATCATCAGCGGCGCGGCACAAAGCGAGTCGCTGGCCCGGCAGGTTCCCGACAACGGGGGCGTGTATTTCGTGCCGGCGTTTTCCGGGTTGTTCGCGCCGTACTGGCGCTCCGATGCGCGCGGGGCGATCGTCGGGCTGTCACGGTTCAACACCAACGCCCATCTGGCTCGCGCGACCCTGGAGGCGATCTGCTACCAGAGCCGCGACGTGGTGGACGCCATGCAGGCGGATTCCGGAGTGCGCCTTGATGTTCTGAAGGTGGACGGCGGTGTCACCGGCAACGACCTGTGCATGCAGATCCAGGCCGACGTGCTCGGAGTGGATGTGGTGCGCCCGGTGGTCGCCGAGACGACGGCGCTTGGCGCCGCCTATGCCGCCGGGCTGGCGGTCGGTTTCTGGGCGGGGCCCGACGACCTGAGGGCCAACTGGCAAGAGGGCAAGCGCTGGACGCCGGACTGGACCGACGAGCAGCGCACCGCCGGCTATGCGGGCTGGCGCAAGGCGGTACAGCGGACCCTGGACTGGGTCGACGTGACGTGAGGCGTCACACCGGCCGGGTCAGCCAGTCGAATCCCTCGGCGCGTATCCGGCGGTCGGCGTAGAGCAACACGGTCACCCCGGCGGTGAAGGGCGCGGTGACGATCTGCCCGATCGCCCCGCCGATCGAGGCCACGGCGGCACCGGCGAAGACGACGCCGGTGAACGAGTGCCCGGCGGCCAGGATCTGGCCGACAATGCTGGACGGCGCCCCGATGATGGTGGCGATCACCGAGGCGACCAGCAGGGCCAG
>CAZZHX010000171.1:0-4918 GCA_964653535.1 uncultured Mycobacterium sp.
GACACGATAACGAACAGCGCCGCGCACACCAGACGAGTTCGCCATCGGGAGATGATATGACCATCACGTCGCTCAAGGGAGTCGTCTCCGACAAGGAATGGAACACCAGGGTCGAACTGGCGGCGGCATACCGCATGGCGTATCACCTCGGCTACGAATTATCTGATTTCGGCCACTTCTCGGCGCGGGTGCCGGATGAGCCCGAGGCGATACTACTGAACCCGTTCGGCTTGACATTCGATGAGATCACCGCATCCAGCCTGGTGAAGGTCAACAAGAACCGGGACATTCTCATACCGAACGGCTACGACCTGAACCAGGCGGGTTTCAATCTGCACGGCGGGATTCTGTTCAACGAACCGTCGATTAATTCGGCGATGCATGTCCACACCATCGACGGCGTCGCGGTCGGCTGCCAGAAGAGCGGCTTCACGCCGATCAGCCAGGACGCCGCATCCGTCTACCACCTCGTGCGCTACCTCGACTACGACGGCGTCGTGATCCTTCCGGGCGAGGGGGAGGCGTGCCTCAAGGTGATGGATGGCGTGGGACGGATCGTGGTATTGAGAAACCACGGCACGTTGACCGTGGGGGCCTCGGTCAGCGAGGCGTTCTATTACCTGTACTTCTTCGAGAAAAGCTGCCAGGAATTGACGGCCGCCATGCGATCGTCCGACGAGAAGACTTACATTTCAGGAAAAGTCCTGGCCGAGGTACCCGCCCAGATTCAGGTCGTCCTCGACGGACTGGAAAAGATCGCCGGCGGCAAGAACGCCATGGAACAGGTATTCGACGGCTTCGCTCGTCGCGCGAAACGCCTGTACCCGGATCTGGAGGCGTAGCTGTGGGCAATGGGGTGGGCAATTTCGGTGACTTCCAGTACGGGATCTACGCCGCGGGGATCGGCGGCGTGCAGCCCCGATTTCCGGTGTTGTACGGGGATCTGAGGAAACGCGCTCAGGAGGTGCTCGACGCGCGGATCTTCGGCTATGTCGCCGGGGGTGCGGGCAACGGGCTGACACAGGCCCAGAACGTGGAAGCCTTCCAGACCTACGGAATTGTGCCGCGCATGCTCCGCGACCGCACCACCCGCGACCTGTCCGTCGAGCTGTTCGGCAGAACACTGGCCAGCCCCATCTATGTTGCGCCCGTCGGGGTTTTAGGTGCCGTGCATCCCGACGGTGACCTTGAGACCGCCAAGGCGGCCACCGCAGTGGGCGTTCCGCTGGTGTGCTCCACGCTGTCGTCGAGCACGATGGAGCAGACCCGTGCCGCCTCGCGCGGCAACCTCGCATTCTTCCAGTTGTATCCGCCCTCTGATGCCGAACTGTGCGAGCATTTCGTCTCCCGCGCGATCACCGCGGGGTTCGACGGGATCGTGGTCACCGTGGACACCGGCTCGTTGGGTTGGCGCCCCTACGATCTGCAGAAGGCGTCGATACCCATGCACTACGGCCAATGCCTGGCCAACTACGCCACCGACCCTGCTTTTTGGCGCCTCGCCGGCGTGTCAAGCGAAGAGGAACTGACCGTCGAGAAGACGATCGCCACCTGGGACCGGTGTTTCTCCGATCCGACCTTCTCGTGGAGCCACATCGACAAGATCCGCGCCATGACCAATCTGCCGCTGTTGATCAAAGGCATCTGCACGCCCGAAGATGCCCGCACCGCCATCGATCATGGAGTCGACGGGATCATCTGCTCCAACCACGGCGGGCGCCAGGCGAACGGCGGCCTTCCTGCGCTGGAACATCTGGCCGCCGTCGTCGAAGCCGTGCCCGACAATCCAGTGCTGTTCGACTCCGGTGTGCGCACGGGCGTCGACGTCCTCAAAGCCTTGGCTCTCGGCGCTGCCCTGGTCGGCATCGGGCGGCCCTACGTGTACGGACTCGCCCTCGGCGGCGCCGAAGGCGTGGAGTTCGTGCTGCGCTGCCTGCTGGCAGAAGCCGACCTGACGATGGCTGTCGACTGCTACGCCAGCATCGCCGAAATCCGTGACTACGGGCTCAAGCGTGTCGAATACCTCTCCACCCAGGTCGACGACCTCGTGTGATCAAGCGTGCACGGATGACCAACCAGACGAGCCCCGAAGTCAACCGCGTGCTGGCGAAGGTCACGCGGCGCATCATGCCGTTTCTCGCCCTGCTCTACTTCGTGAACTACCTGGACCGGGTCAACATCGGCCTGGCCGGCCCCAACGGCATGAACCGCGACCTCGGACTCAGCGCGACGGCGTTCGGGTTCGCATCGGGGATCTTCTTCCTCGGGTATCTGACCCTCGAAGTACCCAGCAACCTCGCCCTGCACCGTTTCGGCGCCCGGCGCTGGCTTGCCCGGATCATGCTCACCTGGGGAATCCTCGCGACCGCCTTGGCGTTCGCGCCGAACCTCACCGCGCTGTTGATCATGCGCTTCCTGCTGGGCATGGCGGAGGCGGGTTTCTTTCCCGGAATCATCTTGTATCTGACGTATTGGTTCCCGGCGGCGCAGCGGATCAAGGCGGTGGCATTGTTCGTCGTCGCGGTGCCACTGTCCACGGCGATCGGGTCATCGGTATCCGGGCTGCTGATGACGCAGGGGGACAGGGTGTTTGGGCTCGCTGGCTGGCGGTTCATGCTCCTGATAGAAGGAATCCCGGCGATCCTGCTTGCATTCGCCACGTGGTTCTACCTCACCGATAGGCCCGAGCAGGCGCGATGGCTCACCGACGAGGAGAGGCGATGGCTGACCACGCACATGGACCTCGAACGGCGCGCCATCGAGGCGCAGTCCCACTGGCCGCTGCGTAAAGCCCTGACCCATCCCCGGATACTCGCCCTCAGCGCCGTATATTTCGCGATCGTCTACGGGTTGTACGCGCTCGGCTTCTTTCTCCCCACGATCATCGCCGGGTTCGGCAAGGAGTTCGGCACGACGCTGTCGGTCACGCAGGCCGGCCTGGTGACGGCCATCCCCTACGTCGTCGCGGCGGCCACGATGGTGGTGTGGGCGCGACACGGCGACCGGACCGGGGAGCGGACGTGGCATGTGGCATTGCCGATGATCGTCGGCGGCGTAGCGATCCCGAGCGCTCTATACCTGGGGAACCCGTACGCCGCGATGGTCGCCGTGACGGTCTGCGCCGTGGGTGTCTTCGCCGCGCTGCCGGCGTTCTGGGCGCTGCCGTCGACGTTCCTCACGGGCGCGGCATCAGCGGGGGGCATCGCCCTGATCAACTCGCTGGGCAACGTCGCCGGGTTCGCTGCGCCTTACATCACCGGGATTCTCAGGGATCTCACCGGCAGCCAGCGTAGCGGGCTGTGGGCGGTCGGTGCCGCCATGATCACCGGTGCGCTCGTCGCGCTTCGCCTCGTCGCCGCGCGGCCCGATCTGCGTTAGGCTCCCGGCTGACGGTACGGCGCGAGACTAAGCTTGGGGTCGTCACGATCGCATTTGGGCGAGTAAGCGAGCGAATTATGCAGGGGCACATCATCGTCAGCGGAGAGGATGCGCTGATGGCGACGATCATCGAGGAACTCACCGTCGCTGGCATGAGCTTCGTCAAGCTCGTCGACGACGAGGTCGCCGACACCGAGGGCGACCTCGCTGAGGCCGGGATCGCCAGCGCGGCCGCTGTCATCTGCGCCGGTGATGACGATGCGACAAACCTTGAAATCGCCCTGCTCGCCCGGGAGGCGAACCCGGACGTGCGCATCGTGGCCCGCTTGGCCAATGGCGTACTCCGGGCGGGGGTGGCAGCCGATAACGGCCCTGGCGCTATCCTTGATGTCGCCGCGCTTGCAGCGCCGGCGGTCGTCGGGGCATGTCTGGCGCACACCGCGCACCCACTTGAGGCGGCCGGTGTCGCTTTCGTCGTCTCGGCCACACATGCGCCACGCGACGCGACGCTGCGTGAACTCTACGGCGACCTGGCCCCGGTGGCAGTGATCCGCGGCGACAACGCCTCCAACCCAGGGGCGCTGGTGGCCTGTCCGGGCCGCGATTTGCGAGTCCACACCGATGACTTGGTCGCGGTCATCGCACCTGTCGATGAGGCGGCCGCCCGCGGCATCAGTCTCCCCGCTCCGGCCTCAACGCGCCTCCGCCAGCACCGGCTGCGGCGAGCCCTCGACGCTGTGCGCATGCTTCGGAACGAAGTGAACCCGGCGTTTTATTACATTGTCGGTCTGGCGCTGACCCTGCTCGTCGGCTCCACGGTGTTGTTGCGCTTTGCCTACCGGACACCGGCGATGGACTGGATCGATGCCCTGTACTTCAGCACCGAGACGATCACGACGGTTGGGTTCGGTGATTTCAGCTTCACTAACCAGCCTGCCTGGCTGCGGCTATACAGCGTCATGTTGATGGTCGCCGGCGTGACCAGCATCGCTCTCCTTGTCGCTGTTGTCGCCGACCTGCTGCTGTCGCGACGCTTCACCCGTTCCGCGGGACGTTGGCGGGTGCGTCACCTGCGCGATCACGTCATCGTCGTCGGGCTTGGCGCGCTCGGTATCCGCGTCGTCAACGATCTGACGGCCGCCGGATACGCCGTCGCGGTGATCGAGCGCGACGAGAACAATCGCTTCCTATCGTTGGCGGCCGACCTCAACGTGCCGGTGATCTTCGGGGATGCAACGCTGCACCAGACGCTGGAATCAGCCCGTGTCGACGTCGCTCGAGCGGTGGCGGTCCTCACTCACGATGACATGGTCAACATTGAGATCGGGATCGTGTTGCGCGAGATGTCGGTGACCAGGGAGCCGCCCGGTGTCGACCGCTCCGACCCTCCGATTGTGTTGCGCGTCTACGATCGTTCGCTGGGGGCGGCGGTGGCGAAGCGGTTCTGTTTCGATGAGGTGCGCTCAACCGTTGCGATCGCCGCGCCGTGGTTCGTCGGTGCCGCGATGGGACTGCAGTTGGTGAGCGCATTTTCGGTAGG
>CAZZHX010000171.1:4928-6809 GCA_964653535.1 uncultured Mycobacterium sp.
GCGCTGAATGTGGGGTTCGGCAGCGAGCTCGACGGCCTGCGCATGATCGACGTCTCGACACAAATTCGCGTGATAGCGATTACGCGGCAGGACGCGCCGACCCAGGTGAATCCGCGTCGCGACACCCGGTTCCGGGCCGGCGACACCGCTTACCTTGTCGGCCCGTACCGGGAACTGCTGGATACGCTGCGCCAGGGACAGTCGGCTGCAGCCTCCCGCCGCACTTAATTCGGCACGTCGGGGCAGTAGGCGTCGATAGCAGCCCGGGCCACGCGCGCGGCGTCGTCGTGGGTGAACGGCGGCGCCCACGGATTGCCCGACGAGGCGTCTTTGTTCTCCGTGGCCATGATGTCGTTGATGGTCGAGTCGAGCGTCTGCGGGCGCGGCGGCAGTAGGGAGAAGCAGACGTGATGGCCGAATTCCAGGTACCGCTGGCGCATGGACTCGTTGCCTTTGTCGGAGAGGCCATAACTGGACAATGCGGTGAAGTACCTGCCGTCCGCCCCGCCCGCCTTGGCTGAAGGAGTGACCGTCACCGTCTGCGGCCCCGACGACATCGCCGTCCTGTCGCGCATGAAGTAGGTGGCCACGACCCCGAGGGCAAAGAGGACGGCCAGCGCGAGGGATGCTCCGGCGATAGCGTTGCCGACTGCCCGCGAGCGGCCCGGCTGCCGCCGGATGGGCCGCGGCGCGGGCGCGGATGCGGTCGGGGCGTTGTCGTCATCGACCGTCATGGACCTCAGCGTACCGCTACCTGCTGGTGTAACCACCTATCTCCGATCTTGGCAGGGGCAGGCGACCGTTACTGTCGCCCTGGCGCTACGGTAGGTCTCACCGACTAGGCACACACGGAATGGCGATGTCCACAGAACGCGCGATGGTTGAACAGGTCGACAGCGAAGCGGGGAATCCCGAAGGCGCCGACGCTATCGGCTCCCGGCTTGACCCGGTGCTGGCCCGTAGTTGGCTGCTTGTCAACGGTTTGCACGCCGACCGGTTCCAGGCCGCGGCGAACTCGCGCGCCGATGTCGTCGTCCTCGACATCGAGGACGCCGTCGCACCAAAAGACAAGACGCCCGCGCGCGACCACGTGATGCGCTGGCTGCGTGCCGGCAACGCCGACTGGGTGCGGGTCAACGGCTTCGGCACCCCTTGGTGGGCCGACGATCTGGCCGCCCTGGCTGGCACTCCGGTGGGCGGGGTGATGCTGGCGATGGTCGAATCTGTGGACCATGTCACCGAAACGGCAAAACGCCTGCCCGACGTCCCGATCGTGGCACTGGTGGAAACCGCCCGCGGTCTGGAGCGCATCACCGAGATCGCGGCGACGAAGGGGACTTTCCGGCTCGCCTTCGGCATCGGCGACTTCCGCCGCGACACCGGTCTCGGGGAGGACCCCACCACCTTGGCCTACACGCGGTCCCGCTTCACGATCGCCGCCAAGGCAGCCGGTCTGCCGAGCGCGATCGACGGGCCAACGATCGGAAGTAACGCACTGAAACTCATCGAGGCCACGGCCGTCTCCGTCGAATTCGGGATGACGGGAAAGATCTGCCTTTCGCCCGACCAGTGCGCCGTGGTGAACGAGGGGTTGTCGCCGTCGCAGGACGAAATCGGCTGGGCGAAAGAGTTTTTCGCCGAGTTCGAACGCGACGGGGGGGAGATCCGCAACGGGTCGGACCTCCCGCGCGTTGCGCGGGCCACCAAGATCCTCGAACTCGCCCGCTCCTATGGCATCGAGATGTCGGAGTTCGAGGACGAAAAAGTTCACTCGCCGGCACCGTCGGACACTTACCACTACTGATCACCAGCAACTAGCCGCTAGGCGGCGTGGTGGGCGAGTTCGATGCCGATGCGGATTTCGAGGGCGCTGAGGTCGAT
>CAZZHX010000172.1:0-6807 GCA_964653535.1 uncultured Mycobacterium sp.
GCTCTCGGGCGTCTACCTGGATCTGGCGCCGGTGATCCTGGACGCCGGTGCCTGCTTCGCCGAAGCTGCCGACGCGCTGCTGGCGCTGGTCGACGGGCTGGACGCGCCCAGGCGCGCCGCCGTGTCAATCGACCTGGGCGCCGACCCGCTCACCGCCACGCTCGGCGGGCGCGCGGCCCCGCCGCTGGAGCAGGTGCTCGCCGTCGCCGCCCGGGTGGCCGGGTACCCCGGCGTGCGGGCGATCACGGTCGACGGGCCCGCGTTCCACAACCGGGGCGCCAACGCCTCGTGGGAGCTGGCGGGCAGCCTCGCCGCCGCGGTGGCCTACCTGCGGGCGCTGACCGGGGCCGGGATGTCCGTCGGGGACGCGCTGCGGCGCATCAGCTTCCGGCTGGCCGCCGACGACAACCAGTTTCTGACTATCGCCAAGATGCGCGCCGCGCGGCAACTGTGGGCGCGCGTCGCCGAGGTTGTCGGCGACCCCGCGGGCGGCGCGGCCGTCATACACGCGGAGACGTCGCTGCCGATGATGACCCAGCGCGACCCGTGGGTGAACATGGTGCGCGGCACGCTCGCCGCGTTCGGCGCGGGCGTCGGCGGCGCCGACAGCGTGCTGGTGCACCCGTTCGACGTCGCGATCCCCGGTGGCATGCCGGACGTGTCGCCCGCCTTCGCACGCCGCATCGCCCGCAACACCCAGCTGCTGCTGCTCGAGGAGTCGCACGTGGGCCGCGTGCTGGACCCGGCCGGCGGGTCGTGGTTCGTCGAGGACCTCACCGAGCAGCTGGCCCGGCAGGCGTGGGAGCACTTCCAGGAGATCGAGGCCCGGGGCGGTTTCATCGACGCCCTCGATGTCATCGCCGAACAGATCGCTGGGATCGCCGCGGGGCGCGCCGACGACATCGCGCATCGCCGCACCGCGATCACCGGCGTCAACGAATTCCCCAACCTGGCTGAACCCGCTCTGCCGCAAGAAGATTCAACGCTGACAATCACCCGGTACGCGGCGCAGTTCGAGGCGCTGCGCGCCCGATCGGACGCCTACCTGGCCCGCGTCGGTGCGCGGCCGCGGGTGCTGCTGCTGCCCCTGGGTCCGCTGGCCGAGCACAACATCCGCACGACGTTCGCCTCCAACCTGCTGGCCTCGGGCGGCATCGAGGCCAGCAACCCCGGGACGGTGGACGCCGCGGGGGTCGCGGGCGCGGTGTCGGACGCCGGGTCGACGGCCATCGCGGTCATCTGCGGCACCGACAAGCGCTACGCCGCCGAGGCCGCGGCCGTCGTACAGGCGGCCCGCAACGTCGGCATCGAGCGGGTCTACTTGGCCGGGCCTGAGAAAGCGGTGGCCGACTCCGCGCATCGGCCGGACGAATTCCTGACCGCGAAAATCAATGCCGTCGAGGCGATGTCGGATCTGCTCACCCGGTTGGGAGCGTAGCCACCATGACGACCACCACACCCGTGATCGGCAACTTCTCGGACGTTCCGCTGCACGGCGATCGCCAAGTCCAGCCACCCACCGGGGCCGCCGTGGAACAGCCGGTGGCTGCCGCCTGGCATACGCCCGAGGGCATCGACGTCAAGGGGGTGTACGTCGCCGCCGACCGCACCGCCGCGCGGGCCGACGGTTATCCGCTGGACAGCTTCCCCGGCGAGCCGCCGTTCCTGCGCGGCCCGTATCCGACGATGTATGTGAACCAGCCGTGGACGATTCGCCAATACGCCGGGTTCTCCACCGCTGCGGACTCCAACGCGTTCTACCGCCGCAACCTGGCCGCCGGCCAGAAGGGCCTGTCGGTGGCGTTCGACCTGGCCACGCACCGCGGCTATGACTCCGACCATCCGCGCGTGCAGGGTGATGTCGGGATGGCCGGTGTGGCAATCGATTCCATCCTGGACATGCGGGAGCTGTTCGACGGCATCGACCTGTCGTCGGTGAGTGTGTCGATGACGATGAACGGTGCCGTACTGCCGATCCTGGCGCTGTACGTGGTGGCCGCCGAGGAGCAGGGGGTGCCGCCGGAGAAGCTGGCCGGCACCATCCAGAACGACATCCTCAAAGAGTTCATGGTGCGCAACACCTACATCTACCCGCCCAAGCCGTCGATGCGCATCATCTCCGACATCTTCGCCTACTCCAGCGCCAAGATGCCGAAGTTCAACTCCATCTCAATCTCCGGCTATCACATCCAGGAAGCTGGGGCCACAGCCGATTTGGAGCTCGCCTACACGCTGGCCGACGGGGTCGAGTACATCAAGGCCGGCCTGGACGCCGGGCTGAGCATCGACAAGTTCGCGCCGCGACTGTCGTTCTTCTGGGGCATCGGCATGAACTTCTTCATGGAGGTCGCCAAGCTGCGCGCCGCACGGCTGCTATGGAGCGAACTCGTCTCGGAGTTCGGGGCCAAGGATCCTAAATCGCTGTCTCTGCGGACGCATTCGCAGACCTCAGGCTGGTCGCTAACCGCGCAGGACGCGTTCAACAACGTTGCGCGCACCTGCGTCGAGGCGATGGCCGCCACTCAGGGGCATACCCAGTCGCTGCATACCAACGCCCTCGATGAGGCGCTCGCGCTGCCCACCGACTTCGCGGCGCGCATCGCCCGCAACACCCAGTTGGTGCTGCAGCAGGAGTCCGGCACCACTAGGCCGATCGACCCGTGGGGCGGCTCGTATTACGTGGAGTGGCTGACCCACCAATTGGCGCAGCGGTCCCGCGCCCACCTCGCCGAGATCTCCGAGGCCGGCGGCATGGCGCAGGCCATCAGCGACGGCATCCCCAAGCTGCGCATCGAGGAGGCTGCGGCGCGTACTCAGGCCCGTATCGACTCCGGCCAGCAGCCGGTGATCGGAATCAACAAGTACCAGGTCGCCGAGGAACAGAAGATCGAGGTCCTCAAGGTCGAGAACAGCAGGGTGCGCGCCGAGCAACTGGACAAGCTGGCGCGGCTGCGGGCCGGCCGGGACCAGTCGGCCGTCGACGCGGCGCTGTCCGAACTGTCGCGCGCCGCCGCCGCCTCGAGCGCGACGGGGATGGGCGACAACCTGATGGCGCTCGCGATCGACGCGGCCCGGGCCCAGGCCACGGTCGGGGAGATCTCCGACGCGCTGGAGAAGGTCTACGGTCGGCACCAGGCCGAGATCCGGACCATCGCCGGGGTCTATCGGGATGAAGCGGGAAAGGCCGGCAACATGCAGACCGCGACGAAACTCGTCGAGAAGTTCGCCGACGCCGACGGCCGCCGGCCCAGGATCCTGGTGGCCAAGATGGGCCAAGACGGCCACGACCGCGGCCAGAAGGTGATCGCGACGGCGTTCGCCGACATCGGATTCGACGTCGACGTCGGATCGCTGTTCTCCACCCCCGAGGAGGTGGCACGCCAAGCCGCCGATAACGACGTGCACGTCGTCGGGGTGTCGTCGCTGGCCGCCGGCCACCTGACGCTGGTGCCCGCCCTGCGCGACGCGCTGGCCTCAGTGGGGCGCCCCGACATCATGATCGTGGTCGGTGGCGTCATCCCACCGGATGACTTCGACGAGCTGTATGAGGCTGGGGCCGCCGCGATATTCCCGCCCGGGACCGTGATCGCCGACGCCGCGATCGGGCTGCTGAACAAGCTCGCACAGCGGCTTGGCTACACGCTCGAGTAGATGGCCACACTCCTGCCCGCGAGCGTCACGCCAGGGCGACAATCCCCGGCAAATCCCACCCTGGCGTTACGCTCGTGAGCTCCCCGGGCGCCGAGTCGGTCGAGGAGATGGCGGCCGCCGTCCGCGGCGGCGACCGTACGGTGCTGCCCCGGGCGATCACGCTGCTGGAGTCCACCCGCCCCGACCACCACGAGACCGCGCAGCGGCTTCTGCTGGAGCTGACGCCCGACTCCGGCAATGCGCATCGCGTCGGCATCACCGGCACTCCCGGGGTGGGCAAGTCCACCACCATCGAGGCGCTCGGGATGCACCTGATCAACGCGGGGCACCGGGTCGCGGTGCTGGCGGTCGACCCGTCCTCGACGCGCACCGGGGGATCGATCCTGGGGGACAAGACCCGCATGGCGCGGCTGGCCGTGCATCCGCACGCCTACATCCGGCCGTCCCCGACGTCGGGCACGCTGGGCGGGGTCGCCAAAGCCACCCGGGAGGCCATCGTCGTGTTGGAGGCGGCCGGTTTTGACGTGGTCCTGGTGGAAACCGTCGGGGTCGGCCAGTCCGAGGTGGCCGTGGCCAACATGGTCGACACGTTCGTCCTGTTGACGCTCGCGCGCAGCGGCGACCAGCTGCAGGGCATCAAGAAGGGCGTGCTGGAACTGGCCGACATCGTGGTGGTCAACAAGGCCGACGGTGACCACCTGACGGAGGCGCGGGTCGCCGCGCGCGAGCTGTCGGCGGCGATCCGGCTGATCCACCCGCATGAGACCCTATGGCGACCACCGGTTCTGACGATGAGCGCGATCGAGGGGACCGGCCTGGCCGAGCTCTGGGAGACCGTCGAACGCCATCGCGAGGTGCTCACCGAGGCGGGGGAGTTCGAGGCTCGCCGGCGTGCCCAGCAGGTCGACTGGACCTGGCAGATGGTGCGCGACACGGTTCTCGACCGGGTGCTGTCCAACCCGGAGGTGCGCCGGATCCGCACTGAGGTCGAACGTCGGGTCAAGGCGGGGGAGCTGACGCCGGCGCTGGCGGCCGAGCAAATACTGAAAGCCTCGTCGGACTCACGTGGTGATTCCTGACGCGATGACGCGGGCGGTCGCCGCTACCCATGGGGCGGCGTCGGGTGAGATAATCCCCTGGTAGACGGGGTCGACGAGCGTATTGCGGAAGCGTTGCGAACGCTGCGGGGCCGCGGCGCCATCTTCGCCTACCTTCACGGCAGTCGCGCGACGGGCGCATTCCGTCCGAATTCCGACATCGACATCGCCGCCTATTTTGACGAACCAGTACCGCAAGCTTTCGATGTCGTTCTGCCATCCGGTGTCGATCTGCTCGTCTTGAATGCCGCCCCATTAGAGCTCGCGGGCCGGGTGGCGATGTACGGGAAACTGCTCTTCGAGGAGGATTCCAGCGCTCGTGTGGTGTGGGAGTCGACGACCCGCAAGATCTATCTTGACGAGTTGCCGCGGCTCGAATGCGCGCGGCGGGATTTCGCGGAAGCGGTGCTCTGGCGTGGTGGATGAGGTCGGGCTCACGTGGTGATTCCTGACGCGATGAACCAGGCGGCCATCACGCGTAAAGCGCCAGGGCCCTCATCTCCACGCTGGCCCGGGTCGGCGTCCCGACCGGACAGGTGGGATCGGTGAACGCGGTATGGGGGACCCGGTGGGCTCGATCCGGATCGCTGTCGTGCGTCTTGAAGACCAGCACCTCGTCAGGCGTCATGTCGGAGAAGTAGCACCAGCGATGGTGGGGGCGGAACAGGTAACCGGTGGTCTCGAACCGAAACTCGCCGCTGCCGCGGATCTCTGTCACGGCGACCACGCTGACCCCGTCGGACGAGTTGACGCTACGGGCGTCGCACACCGCCAGTGGGTGATCCTGGGGCGGCGGCGTCACCGACCGCCACATGTTGTACAGCGCCCAGCGTCCGAAATCGTCCAGGCTGAGCCCTGGAACCATGGCCGCCACGCCGGCGGCCTGCGCCGGCGCCGAGGCATCCGTGACGTCACCGTGGGGGTAGCGGGCAGGTTTGGCGTTCTTCAAGGGGGCCAGTTTGTCGGCGGCGCTCTCCCCATAGCGCTTTTTGCCCCCACCCAGCATGACCACGCGGGTCGCTCCAGTCACCTCTGCGAGCAGGCTGGTCATCTCCTCGATGTAGAGGCGGTCCACCACCGGATCCTCCTCGATGGCGTCGAAGTCGGCGACGGCGCTCCGGTGGGGAACGAGAACGAAACCCTCGGTGTCGAGCGAGGTGTCCACGCCCCGGACGTCGTGGATCTCCATGAGCCGCCCCGGTCTGGTCACCATGGTGGACAACTCCTCTGCTTCCGTCACGAAGGTCAGCGGCGGCCCACCTTGTGCGGGCGGATTCCTGACGTAGTTGACCTCCGCTCGGAGCGGCCCGATGCCGACAGCCTCGATGACAGCCATAGCAGAAGTATTCCTCCCATCGGTTCCTGCAACAACCATGCGTGGCGAGTCTGGCAACAGGAGTGGTTGTCGATCAGTCATCGACCCGGATCCGGCCGGGTACCGGCGCGCTAACGGATTGATCACTTCATGTTTGTTTTGCCCTGATGGAGCCCGAAATCGCAGTAGATTGACATCGTGACGGTTGACACCGAAGTCGATCGACCCGCGGTCACGGCGCACGCGGCCCCTGACTTGGGGCATCGTGTGTCCGGCGCGGTGGACCCACATTTCTCGTGGGTCGTGCGGGCGCTGTCCGCCATGTTCCCCGCCCGATGGTTCGGCGGCGGGGCGCTCGCGGTGTATCTCGACGGCCAGCCGGTCGTCGACGTGTGGTCGGGCTGGTCCGACCGGGCCGGCCGCGTGCCGTGGTCGGCCGACACCGCCCCGATGGTGTTCTCGGCCACCAAGGGGATGGCCTCCACCGTCATCCACCGGCTCGCCGACCGCGGCTTGATCGACTACGACACCCCGATCGCCCACTACTGGCCGGAGTTCGCTGCCCAGGGCAAGGCCAACCTGACCGTCCGTCAGGTGATGCGCCACCAGGCCGGCCTGTCCGGCTTGCGCGGCGTCACCGCGGATCAGGTGCTGGACCACCTCGGGATGGAGGAACGGCTCGCGGCGGCGACGCCGGGGCGTCTGTTCGGCAAATCGGCCTATCACGCGCTCACCTACGGATGG
>CAZZHX010000173.1:0-2155 GCA_964653535.1 uncultured Mycobacterium sp.
GGCCTCTTGCAGGTGATCGACAACCGCAACTGGCGCGACGACGCCGATCTCGCCGAGGTTTACACCACGTGGGGTGGGTTCGCCTACGGCCGCGGACTGGACGGGTGCCCGGCTCCGGAGGACATGTCCATGCAGTATCGCCGGATCGTCGTGGCGGCCAAGAACCTCGACTCCCGCGAACACGACATCGCCGACTCCGATGACTACTTCCAGTACCACGGCGGCATGATCGCGACCGTGCGCGCCCTCACCGGGCAGTCCCCGACGGCCTACATCGGTGACAACACCCGCTTCGACGCGGTGCGCACCCGCACCCTGTCGGAGGAGACCGCCCGGGTGTTCCGGGCGCGCGTGGTCAACCCGCGCTGGATGTCCGCGATGCGCCGGCACGGCTACAAGGGCGCCTTCGAGATGGCCGCCACCGTCGACTACCTGTTCGGCTACGACGCCACCGCGGGGGTCATGGCCGACTGGATGTACGAACAACTCACCGAGAAGTACGTTCTGGACCCGGAGAACCGCAAGTTCATGAACGAATCCAACCCGTGGGCGCTGCACGGGATGACCGAACGCCTGCTGGAGGCGGCGGGCCGCGGCATGTGGCAGCAGCCCGATCCGGTGACGCTGGACGCGCTGCGGCAGGTGCTGCTGGAAACCGAAGGCGATCTCGAAGCACGCTGACCGTCCCCCGCAAGACCGAGGCTAGAGATCAAGGACACACCGAAGAGCTCGGTCGATGGCCCGCAGCTCGTCGGACCCGACCGCGCCTCGCCGAGACGCCAAGCGCGCGGTGGAAATCACACGGAGTTGGTCGCACCGGGCATACGACGTGTGCCCCAACCCGCTGGCTCCCGTCTCCAGCTCAATGTGGCTCCGAAACCCGTAGGCCGTGGAGGTCACCGGGACGACGACAACGAGGCCGCCCGGCCCGTTATTGAGGATGTTGCCCGAGACGACAACTGCCGGCCACACGAAGCCGGGCTCGTGGCCGACCGGCCGACCCAGATCCACGCCGTAGACCTCGCCGCGCCAGATCAAGCCAGGGCATCCCATTCCTGGCGTTCGGCAACATAGTGCTGCCACCGCTCGGGGTCCTCGCGCAAGCGCTGATAGTCCTGGTTAACCCCACGCAGAAATTCCTGACGTTCCAACGCGTCGATGGCCGAGTGGAGTACCTCAACGACCGTGGATTGGCGCTCCTTGGCAAGGGAACGCAGGCGTTCAGAGTCCGGCCTCCGGATCCGCACGGTTGTCGTATCTTCTGACGCCATGATCCCAGTGTAGATGAAATGTAGACCTGAGAGGTCACCTCATCCCAGCCAAGCGAAGGGTCGTCAGCTTAATCCGGAAGGGGCGCTCCGCTCACCCGGGGATCTCACCAATGACCTGGTCCGGCCGACGTCGTCATCGAACTGTTCCATCACGCGGATCGGTGTGGTGTAGGTGCGACCGGTGCGCCGCCCGGTGCACTCGATCATCGCGACCGGTCAGTAATTCTGGCAGGTGTCGGCGACTTGGAGCATTTCCTGTGCGCCTTGCGGGCCGATCGCCCGGGCGATCATCTGGTCAATCTGCGGGTTGGTGGCTTGTTGCTGGGCAATAGCCTCCTGGCGCTGATCGATCGACATAGCCAGGAAGTCCTGCAGTTTGGTTTGCATCTTCGGGTGACTGTTGAGCAGGCTGATCAGGTCGGGCGCCTCTGCAGTCATGGCGGCGTTGATCTGGTTATAGCTACACGTCGTGGTGGCCAGCGCACTTGTGACCGGATCCGCCGACGCCGAGCCCGCCGCCGGCGAGAAGGCGATCGCCGCCGTCACCATTGCGCCTGCGGCGACACGTCGCACCCAGCGTGAAGAATTCATGGACCCATGCCCTTCCCTGTAAGTCACACTGTGACAGTAACAACGTGGACTGGGTGAGTGATACCGGCGATCACGGGGATTAGGCTTTTCTCGCGTCGGCACCCCGACCGACGCCCGCGAAGCGCCTGAAAGTCCTCACCACATGAGTCCTCATCGCATCATCGCGGCGCCCGCCATCCTCGGCGCCGTCGTCCTCGCCCTCGTCCTCGCCCTCGCCGCCTGTTCGGGTCCGGGCGCGCAGCGGCCGGCGGCCGTCGTCACCGCCCCCGGCACATCACCCGTCGGCGCCACAC
>CAZZHX010000173.1:2165-6719 GCA_964653535.1 uncultured Mycobacterium sp.
CCGACGCGAGCTGGGGCTGCGCGCCCGCGGGCGCGCAGCCCCAGCTCGCGTCGGATCCCGCGCAGTTGGCCGACGACCTCGTCGCCGACTTGCGTGCGCTACGTGACCCGTCGACGCCCGAGGCGGCGCTGGTGGCGGCCTCGCATCGCGAGCAGGCCGCCTTGCGCGCCATCGGGCACAACCCCGACTGGGATGCGATCACCCGCCCGCGGATCCCGCCGGAATTTCTCAACGTGTACGACCGCAATATCGATGCCCGCCGGCAACTGCAGTCCATGACGCCCTCGAAAGACACGCTGCCGGCGTGGCGGATCGCCCCTCCGGCTCCCGCCGACGAGTTGATGGGTGCCTACCACGCGGCGGAGGCGGAGTCCGGTGTCGCGTGGAACTACCTGGCCGCGATCAACTTCGTCGAGACGCGCTTCGGCAGCATTGTCGGCCTGAGCACGGCCGGCGCGCAGGGTCCGATGCAGTTCCTGCCGTCCACGTTCGCCCCCTACGGTCAGGGCGGCGACATCAACTCACCACGCGACAGCATCATGGCGGCGGGCCGCTTCCTCGCCGCCAACGGCTTTGCCGGCGACCGCGATCACGCGGTCTACCAGTACAACCACGCCCACCAATACGTCCAGGCCGTCGACGACTACGCCGCGCTGATCGCCTCCGATCCCGCCGTATTCCCCGACTACTACCGGTGGGACGTCTACTACCTCACGACCGCCGGCGACGTGCTGTTGCCCATCGGGTACGCGGAGTCCTCGCGCATCCCGGTCGGGGAGTATCTGGCGGCGCACCCGCAGTAACTCAGGTGCCGACCCGGCGGTGGAGGAAGTCCAAGACGGCCTCGGCGAAGACGTCGTTGCGGTCGCCGGCGACCATGTGCCCGGCGCCGCGGACATCGGTGAACTCGACCTGCGGGAAGCGGGCGAGAAACTCCTCGGCGCATTCCCGGCTGACCAGGTCGCTCATCTGTCCGCGCACCAGGAGCACCGGCACGCGCGCGTCCACGATCGCCCCGACGGCCGCGTGCATGCGATCGGGGTCGGTCACCTCCATCGCAGGCGCTGCCGCGGTGCCGCTGATGAACTGCGGATCCCAGTGCCAATACCAGCGATCCCCGCGGCGGCGCAGGTTGGTGGTCAGGCCCTCAAGGTCGGTGGGCCGGGGCCGGTGCGGGTTGTAGGCGGCGATCGCGTCGGCCACCTCGTCGAGCGAGCCGAAGCCGGCTTCCACCCGGTCGGCCATGAAGGCGTGTATCCGGACCGCCCCCGCCGGGTTCATGTTCGGCACGATGTCCACCAGGACGACGCCGCTGACGATGCCCGGGGAGATCTCCCCGGCGAGCAGCATCGTGGTGAACCCGCCCAGGGATGCGCCCACCACCACCGGGTGCGGGGGCAGCGTGCGCAGCACCTCCCGCACATCACGGGCGAAACTGACGACGCGGTAGTCCCCTTCGCTCGACCAGTCCGATTCCCCGTGACCGCGCAGGTCGACGGTGACGGCCTGCCAGCCGCGCCGGGCCACGGCGGCGGCGGCCTTGGCCCACGAGCGGCGGGTCTGCCCGCCCCCGTGCAGGAACACGACGGCTCGCGCCGACGGGTCGCCGCGCCGATCCGCGACGATACGGACGCCACCGTGCCCCTCGACCGAGAACCGCTCCGGGACTGCTGGCATCAGGCGATCCTACGATTGGCGCTCAGAGAACCTGCTGCTTGCTCACCTTGACCGGCGCGGTGCTGGGCGGCGTCCTGAACAAGTTGCCGCGCACAGTGCCGCGCGCGGTGCGGACCGTCACCAGAATCCACGTGAACAGCAGGCCTGCGTAGGCGATCGCCGCGGCGGCCCGAAGCGCCGGCAGTCCCGTGTGCAAGGCCAATTGGGTGGTGCCGGTCACGAAGGTCCCGACCGGGAAGGTCAGGCTCCACCACGTCAGGGCGAACGGCATCCCGCGCCGCAGGGTGTACAGCGTCAGCGACGAGGCCAACGCGATCCACAACACCGCGAATCCCCACACCGGGACTCCGTAGATGACAGCGAAGGCGTTCAGGTATTCGGCGGTCCCAGGGTCGACGGCGGTGGCCGCGTTCGCACCCAGAAGACCAGCGGCCGTGATGGATTGGCCGAGCGGGCCCAACACGATCCAGAGCGTCGGCACCCGCGCGCTACCGGACGTGCCGTACAGGGCCAGGCGGCTCCAGATCATCGCGATGATGTTGAACGAGGCGAGCAACGACAGACCGAACATCGCGTAGCAGCCGTACAGCAATGTCGCCCGCCCCGTACCGGCGGCCATGTGCGGCAGCAGCAGCGCACCCGTCGCGGCCGACACCATGGGGGGAACCACCGGCATCAGCCAGCCACCGAACGCAGCGTCGGATTCGACGTCGTGCTGGGTGAACATCAGGAAGGGGATGCTGACCGCAGTGAACAGCCCGGTCAGCGTCCCACCGACCCACAGCACCCAGCACAGGTCGACGGCCATGCGTTCACCGATCAGGTCTTTGCCGACCAGCAGCGCTCCCGCGCCCACCGTCATCAGCGCCATGGGCGCGGCGCCGTAGAAGTGGGCCATCTGCGGGTTGCGCGCGTGGCGGCGCGCGACGGTGGGGTGGCGCATCCAGTGGCCACCGACCAGCACGCTCAGCACCACGAGCAGAACCGCGGCGATCAGCCAGACCACCTGAGCGAATGCGCGCAGACCGACGATGTGGTCGGGCAGGGTGGCGCCCGCGTTCGCGACGATCCCGGTGCCCATCACCGAGGCGAACCAGTTGGGTCCGAGGTTGCCGAGCACCTCGAACCGTGTGTGCGGCGCCGATGCGTCGTCGACGTGTATCGCGGTCATCCCCGAGAAACCGTACTCCGCGGAGCCGGGGAGGCAATGGCGGCCGGCCGCCTCTACCCTCCGATTGAGAAACCAAACCTGCATTTCGCGCACCAACGACGCTGGACTTCCGACCCGGACTGACGCCCGTCCGATTCGGACCTTCATAGCGGGTTCGCGCATACTGGGCACCATGTCAGGGCAGCAATCGGCGCGTATTGCCGCCGGTGCCCATCACCGCCACCGGGCGGCTCGTCAGCCGTCACGGCTGCGCAGAGGCCTGACGCGCGCCCTCGTGACGCTGGTGTCGGTCGGGACGCTGCTCATGACGGCGGCCGGCTACTACGTGGCCCACGGCGCGCTGGGCGGCATCACCGTCTCGCGCGCTCTGCACCCCGATGACCCGCGATCCAGCGGCAACACCATGAACATGCTGCTCATCGGGCTCGACTCGCGCAAAGACCAGGACGGCGCGGACCTGCCCGAGTCGATCCTCAAACACCTGCATGCGGGCGACTCCGACGACGGCGGCTACAACACCAACACGCTGATACTCGTGCACGTCGGAGCCGACAACAAAGTCGTGGCCTTTTCGATCCCGCGCGACGACTGGGTGCCCTTCACCGGCGTCCCGGGACGCGACCACATCAAGATCAAAGAGGCCTACGGGTTCACCAAGCAGTACGTCACCCGAAAGCTCATGGACCAGGGCATCACCGATGCAAAAGAGTTGGAGACGACGGGCCGCGAGGCCGGCCGGGAAGCCACCCTGCGCGCGGTGCGCGGACTGACCGGCGTCCCGATCGACTACTTCGCCGAGGTCAACCTGGTGGGCTTCTACGACATGGCGCAATCCCTGGGCGGCGTTGAAGTGTGCCTGAACCATCCGGTCTTTGACTCTTTTTCCGGCGCCGACTTCCCCGCCGGGCGCCAGAGACTCAACGCCGCGCAGGCCTTGGCATTTGTCCGGCAGCGCCACGGCCTGGAGAACGGCGACCTGGACCGCACCCACCGCCAGCAGGCTTTCCTGTCGTCGGTGATGCAGGAACTTCAGGATGCGGGCACCTTCACCAACCTGGACAAGCTCAAGACCCTGATGTCGGTGGCCCGCAAGGACATCGTGCTCTCGGCGGGGTGGGACGACGACCTCATCCAACGGCTCGGGTCGCTGACCGGCGGTGACATCGAATTCCAGACGCTGCCCGTGGTGCGCTACGACAACATCGACGGCCAGGACGTCAACATCATCGACCCGGCGGCGATCAAGTCGGAGGTGGCCGCGGCGATCGGCGCCCCGCCGCCGACGGCGGCGAGTACCACCACGACCGCCACACCCAGCGCGTCCACCGTCGTCGACGTGATCAACTCCGGCACATTGGTCGGCGTGGCCGCCGACGTGTCCCTGGCGCTGCACAAGCACGGCTACACCGCGGGCCAGGTGCGCGACCGCTACTCCGGCGAACCGACCACCACGACCATCGAGTACGGCGCCGGCGCGCAGACGGACGCCAACAATGTCGCCGCGCTGCTCGGCCTCGCCGCTCCCAAACATGCCAACGCCGGTCTGCTGCCGGGACACATCCGGGTGACTGTCGCCACCAACATCGCGGTGCCGACCGCCGCCGACGACGCCACGGCGACGACTGAAACCACCACGACCACCACGAGCACCACGAGCACCACCAGTTCCGGGACGTCCCCGACGTCCAGTGAGCCCAGAATGTTCT
>CAZZHX010000174.1:0-6676 GCA_964653535.1 uncultured Mycobacterium sp.
ATTCGATGCCGCGGCACGCCAGGGCGTCGTGACGTTGACGACGCTGGACTTCAACCACGCCAAGCCCGATGTGCAGCGCATCCTCGATAACTCCACCGGTACGTTCAAGGACGATTTCGCGAAGACGGCGAACGACTTCACTAAAGTTGTCGAGCAGTCGAAGGTGACCTCCCAGGGCAGCATCGCGGAATCCGCCGTGGATCGCGACACGGTGACCGAGAACTCCGCTGTGGTGCTGGTGGCCTCCACTCAGGAGGTCACGAACGCGGCCGGCGCCAAGAAGGATCCGCGTACCTACCGGCTGATCGTGACGGTCAGCCGCGACGGCGGTCAGATCAAGATCGCGAAAGTTGAGTTCGTGCCATGACCGCAGACGAAACCCAGCCCGGCGAAACTGCCGAAGCCGCCGAAACAGCGGAAGCCGAGAAGTCCGAGGCCCTCGAACCGGCCGAGGGCATCGACGCCACCGCTAAGGCACCCGGCCGGCTCGGGCGGGTCGCCGCGCAGGCGAAGCAGCGGTTGTCCGGCAACGTTCTCGTTGCCGCGCTGGCAGGCCTGATGGCCGTCTCGCTGGCCTTGCTGGGCGCGATGTTCTGGTTGCTATGGCGCCCCGATGAGGCGACCGACGCCGACGCCGCGAAGTCGGCGGTCGCGGCCGCCAGCGAGGGAACGGTTGCTGTCCTGTCGTACTCCCCCGATACTGTCGATCAGAACGTCACCACCGCGAAGTCCCACTTGACCGGCGACTTCCTGAAGTACTACGACGAGTTCACCAAGGCCGTAGTCGTCCCCGCGGCCAAGCAGAAGTCGATCAAGTCAACCGCGGTGGTGTTGCGTGCCGCCGTGTCCGAGCTGCACCCGGACTCGGCGAAATTGTTGCTGTTCGTCAACCAGAGCACGCTGAGCAAGGAACGGCCTCAGCCGTCGTTCACGAACAGCAGCGTAGCGGTGACGCTGACGAAAACTGATGGAGTGTGGCTGATTTCGGCATTCACTCCGCTCTAGTCCTGCGGGCAGGTCGAGGTGATAGAGAGCCGACGAGTTCGGCGAGCAGCGGGGGAACATCGAGCCGCGGCAGCACCACCTCGACAAAGACCATGCCGTCCCGATGCTCCGCAGCCGCGGTCAGCGCCTCGTCGAGTTCGCCGTAGGTCTGCGCCCGGAACGCCAGATGATTTCTGACCCCCAATGCGGCGGGCAGATCGGTCCACCTCCAGCTGACGATGTCGTTGTAGGGCGCCGTCTCGCCGTGGATCGCCCGTTCGACGGTGTAGCCGTCGTTGTTGACCACCACGATCACTGGCGACAATCCCTCGCGGGAGAAGGTGCCGAGCTCGGAGATGGTGAGTTGCGCGGCCCCGTCACCGATCAGCAGCACCGTCCGGCGGTCGGGGTGCGCCACCGCGGCGCCGACCGCGGCGGGCAACGTGTAACCGATGGAGCCCCAGAGCGGTTGACCGACGAATGTGACCCCGCGCGGCAACCTGTGGTCCGCCATGCCGTAGAACGACGTCCCCTGATCGGCGAGGACCACGTTGCCCGGTGTCAGCGCCGCACACAGGCGGTCCCAGAGCATCCGCTGGGTCAGCGGCTGATCGGGTGGCGGGGGCGGTGGCAATGCCGCGGCCGGCGGCGCCGCAACGGGCGGCGACGGGATCCCGCGCCGCACCAGGATGGAGGCGAGTGCGTCGAGGGCGGCGGCCATGTCCAGCGGCGCGAAGACCTCGCCGGCCACGGTGCTCTGGTACTGCCCGATGTCGATGTTGCGGGCCGGGTCGATGCGTTGACTGAAGAAGCCGCTGACCATGTCGGTGAACACCACCCCCGCCGTCACCAGCACCGGCGCCTGCTCGATCGCCGTGCGCACGGATTCGGCGCTGGCCGCACCCGCGTAGATGCCCAGGAAGTTCGGGGAGCTCTCGTCGAGCATGCTCTTTCCCCACATCAACGTGGCATGCGGCACCACGTCGGCCGCCAACAGTGCCTCGAGTTCGTTGACGGCCTGCAGGCGATGGACCATCAGGTCGGCCAGCACCGTCAACCGGTGGTCGGCGACGAGTGCGGCGGCGGCGGTGGTGAACATGGCCAAGGCGCTGGGGCTGGTGTCGCCGGGGTAGCGTGGCAGCGGCGCGCCGGGTGGTTCGGTGGGGAAGCGCGCGACGTCGGTCGACATCAGGATGTACCCCGGCCGCTTCTGCTCACGCACCTCGCTGAGGACCCGGTCGATCTCGCGTCGCGCCGTTGCCGGCATGAGATTCGTCTGAGCGCAAGTGATTTCGCGGCTGATGCGCAGGAAATGCTCGAAGTCGCCGTCACCCAGGGAATGGTGCAAGGCCCGCCGGGTGCCCTGCGCATCCTTCGAGGGACCGCCCACGATGTGCACGACGGGCACGTTTTCGGCGTAGCTGCCCGCGATCGCGTTCGCCGCCGATAGTTCACCGACCCCGAATGTGGTCACCAGGGCGGACATCCCCCGCAACCGGCCGTACCCGTCTGCGGCGTAGCCGGCGTTCAGCTCGTTGGCGTTGCCTACCCACCGGATCACCGGGTGGGCGACGATGTGGTCGAGGAACTCCAGGTTGTAGTCCCCGGGGACGCCGAAGATCTCGGTGACCCCGAGCTCGGCCAGGCGGTCCAGGAGGTAGTCGCCGACGGTGTACGCGGGGTCGGGTTCGATCACACGCACGACGGTACGCCCGGTCGAAACCATTCCCCAGCGGCCGCAGCCGCGTTATGGTCCCAGCCATGGCAGTCAAGGAATCCCGCGAAGTCGTCATCGAAGCAAGTCCCCAGCAGATCCTCGACGTCGTCGCCGACGTCGAGTCGATGCCCGAGTGGTCGTCCATCCATCAGGGCGCCGAGGTGCTCGAGCGCGACGCGAGCGGCCGGCCGCGTCGCGCCCGGATGAAGGTCAAGACGGCCGGCGTGACGGACGAGATCGTGCTGGCCTACACCTGGCGCGACGACGGCGTCACGTGGACGCAGGAAAGCGGGAAGGCCTCGCGTAACCAGGAAGGCAGCTACACACTCACCCCGGAGGGCGGCAAGACCCGGGCGACGTTCAACCTGGCGCTCGACCCGCTCGTGCCCCTGCCGGGTTTCGTGATGAAACGGGCTATCAAGGGCGTGATGGAGATCAACACCGACGGGCTGCGGACGCGGGTGCTGAAAATCGTGAAGGGAACTTAGCCGCCGTGTCCGGTGCGGGCCCGCTGGCCGGGGTGAAGGTGATCGAACTCGGCGGCATCGGGCCGGGGCCGCACGCCGGCATGGTGCTCGCCGACCTGGGTGCCGACGTGGTGCGGGTGCGTCGCGCCAGCGGAGGGATGACGATGCCGGCCGAGGACCGCGACCTGCTGCACCGCGGCAAGCGGACCGTCGACCTGGACATCAAGGCGCAGCCGGGGGCGCTGCTGGAACTCGCCGCCAAGGCGGATGTGCTGCTGGACGGTTTCCGGCCCGGCACCTGCGAGCGGCTCGGTATTGGCCCCGATGACTGCGCGGCGGTCAACCCCCGGCTGATCTTCGCGCGGATCACCGGCTGGGGACAGGACGGCCCGCTGGCGCACACGGCCGGCCACGACATCAACTACCTCTCCCGGACTGGCGCGTTGGCGGCGCTGGGCTACGCCGACCGCCCGCCGCTGCCTCCGCTGAACCTGGTCGCCGACTTCGGCGGCGGTTCGATGCTGGTGCTGCTGGGCATCGCCGCCGCACTGTATGAGCGGGAGTGGTCGGGCAGGGGGCAGGTTATCGATGCGGCGATGGTCGACGGAGTGAGCGTGCTGGCCCAGGTGATGTGGACGATGAAGTCCACCGGCGCGCTGCGCGACCGTCGGGAATCGTTCCTGCTCGACGGGGGCGCCCCGTTCTACCGTTGTTACGAGACGTCAGACGGCAAGTACATGGCCGTCGGCGCTATCGAGCCGCAGTTCTTCGCGGCATTGCTCAGCGGGCTCGGCCTAGCGCCCGACGAGGTGCCTGCTCAGCGCGATATCGCCTCCTACCCCAGGATGGGCGAGGTGTTCGCCCAGCGGTTCGCGAGCCGCACCCGCGACGACTGGACCCGGGTGTTCGCGGGTACCGATTCGTGCGTCACCCCGGTGTTGACCTGGAACGAGGCCGCCGCCGATGAGCATCTGCGGGCGCGGTCCACGGTCGTCACCTCCGACGGGGTCGATCAGGCGGCGCCCGCACCGCGATTCTCGCGCACGCCGGCCGGACCGGTCGGGCGGCCGCCCGCGGCAGCGACACCGCTCGGCGAGATCGATTGGTAATCAACTATTTACGTATAAACCGCCCCGGGCCGCGACGGTGTCGCTACGCTGTGCTCAGTGGCCGTAAAAGCATCACGGGAGTTCGTCATCGACGCGTCGCCGGACGCGGTCATGATTGTGCTCCAAGACGTTCGCGCCGTGTCGACGTGGTCGCCGCTGCACAAGCGTGTCGAAGTGATCGACCGTCACCCCGACGGTCGGCCCCACCACGTCGCTGCCACCATCAAGATTTTGGGCCTCGTCGACAGGGAAATCCTTGAGTACCACTGGGGCCCCGACTGGGTTGTCTACGACGCCAGGGGGACCTCCCAGCAGCACGACCAGCATGTCGAGTACACGCTGCGGCCCGAGGGAGCCGGCAAGACGCGTGTGCGCTTCGATCTCACGGTCGAACCGGGACGGCCGATGCCCGGGTTCATCGTCAAGCGGGCGAGCGAACATGTCTTGGACGCCGCGGTGAGCGGTTTGCGCACCCTGGTCACCGGTGGCGCCGAAACCGGCGCCAGCTGACTTAACAGCGGTGGCCATCCAAGCTTCGTCCGACATCGTGATCGACGCGCCCCCGGAAAAGATCATGGAGGCCCTGGCCGATCTCGACGCCGTCCCGTCCTGGTCGTCGGTGCACAAGCGGATCGAGGTCGTCGACAAACACCCCGACGGACGACCGCGCCGCGTCCTGGTCACCATCGCGGTGGCCGGCATCCGCGACACCGAACTGATCGAGTACCACTGGGGGCCGGACTGGATGGTGTGGGACGCCAGGAAGACGTCCCAGCAACACGGTCAGCACGGCGAGTACAACCTCACCCGCGAGGGCGAGGAGAAGACGCGCGTGCGGTTCACCATCACTGTGGAGATGCGGGTGCCGCTGCCCGGGTTCTGGGTCAGCAGAGCCCGTAAGAAGATTCTGCGTTCCGCGCTGGACGGGTTACGCGAGCGGGTCATGGGCGGAGCGCGCCCAGTCGCCTGATCGCCTCGTCGAGGGTGTCGTCGCTTTTGCAGAAGGTGAAGCGCACCAGGTGATTCCACGCCGCGACTTGCGGGCCGGCCGGATCGCAGAACGCCGACATCGGGATGGCGGCCACCCCCACTTTCTCCGGGAGGGCCGCGCAGAACGCGGAGCTGTCGTCGTACCCCAGCGGGCGGGGGTCGGCGCACAGAAAGTAGGCGCCGGCGCTGTCGTGCACGTCGAACCCGATCCCGGTCAGACCGGCGGCCAGCCGATCGCGTCGGGCCTGCAGGGAGCCGCGCAGTGCGGCGACCCAGGCGTCCTCGGTGTCGAGCGCGAGGGCCACCGCAGGCTGGAATGGAGCGCCGCCGACGTAGCTCAGATACTGCTTGGCCGCGCGGACCCCGGCGATGAGGTGCGCCGGGCCGCAGGCCCATCCGATCTTCCAGCCGGTGCAGTTGAACATCTTGGCCGCGCTGGAGACGGTGACGGTGCGCTCGGCCATGCCTTCGAAGCCGGCCAGGGGCAGGTGGGCGTGGCCTTGGGGGGAGGTGTACACCAGATGTTCGTAGACCTCGTCGGTGATCACCAGGAGGTCGGCCGACACGGCGATCTCCGCGATGGCCGCCAGGGCGGTCGCGCTGAGCACCGTGCCGGTCGGGTTGTGCGGCGAGTTGACGATCAGCGCGCGGGTGCGGGGCGTCACCGCCCGGCGCAGCGCGTCGGCGTCGAGGGCGAAACCGCGACCGTCGGGGACCATGGGCACGGCCACCCGATGCGCGCCGGCCATCGCCACCACCGGCGAATAAGAGTCGTAGAAGGGTTCGATCAGCAGCACCTCCGAGCCCGGCTCGACGAGACCGATCACCGCCGCGGCGATGGCCTCGGTGGCCCCGACCGTCACTAGCACCTCGGTGTCGGGGTCGTAGTCGATGCCGTAGTTCCGCTGCCGCTGGGCGGCGATGGCCTGGCGCAGGGGCGCGATCCCTATGCCCGGGGGGTACTGGTTGGTGCCGGCGGCTATGGCGTCGCGCGCCGCCGCCAACATCGACGGTGGTCCGTCCTCGTCGGGGAATCCCTGGCCGAGGTTCACCGCTCCGATGCGTGCGGCCAGGGCCGACATTTCGGCGAACACGGTGGTTGCGTAGGGCCGCAGCCTCGACACCGTCATGGTGGTGCAGCTTAAGCGGTGTGTCCTCGCTGCCAGTCCCCGCTCGTCGAGAGTCGGCTACGTCACCGCCCCAGGTAGCCCGTTCTGCCCATCTAACGGACCATGGAAAAGCTTCCCGGCGATGCCGCGGGTTCCGCCGGTTCCACCGGCACCTGGAGTGCCGCCCGAGCCGACATCGCCTCCGTTTCCGCCGTCACCGCCTGCACCGACTAGCACCGCATTCCCGCCGTCCCCGCCGTTACCGCCGGCCCCTTGAGCGCTGAACCCGCCAGCCCCACC
>CAZZHX010000175.1:0-6670 GCA_964653535.1 uncultured Mycobacterium sp.
GACCGTCAGCTTCCCGTCACCGAGAACCTTGACGAGGCAGTTCTTGCGAACCGCGCCCTTGGCGACCAGGTCGTCGACACCGATGACGCCCCCCTGCGGGAAGAGCCGACTGATGTCACCGAGGTTGACCACGGCGTATTCGGTGCGGAACCGGTTGCGGAATCCCTTGAGCTTGGGCAGCCGCATGTGAATCGGCATCTGCCCACCTTCAAAGGTGGCGGGCACCTGCCTGCGGGCCTTGGTTCCCTTGGTGCCGCGGCCGGCGGTTTTGCCCTTGGAGCCCTCACCCCGGCCGACTCGGGTACGAGCCTTCTTGGATCCGGGCGCGGGCCGCAGGTCGTGCAGCTTGATCGTCATGTGGCGTTACCTCCAGCGCCCGCCTCGGCCGGCTCCACCACGACGAGATGGTCCACCACCGCGATCAGGCCGCGGGTCTGGGCGTTGTCCTCGCGGATGACCGAGTGGCGGATACGACGCAGCCCCAGGGTGCGCAGGCTTTCGCGCTGCTTCCATCGCGCACCGATGTTGCTGCGCACCTGGGTGATCTTCAGCTGACTCATGGTTGTGCTCCCGGGTTCGACGCGTGCAGGGCCGCGCTCGCCAGCGCGTCACTTTCGCGGCGTGCCTTGAGTAGCCTCGCCGGGGCGACGTCCTCGATCGGCAAGCCGCGACGAGCGGCTACCTCCTCGGGACGCTGCAGCAGCTTGAGCGCGGCTACGGTGGCATGCACCACGTTGATCGCGTTGTCGCTACCCAGTGACTTGGCCAGGATGTCGTGCACGCCGGCGCATTCCAGCACCGCGCGCACCGCGCCGCCCGCGATCACACCGGTGCCCGGGCTGGCGGGACGCAACAGCACGACGCCGGCCGCCGCCTCACCCTGCACCGGGTGCGTGACGGTGCCGCCGATCAGCGGGACGCGGAAGAAACTCTTGCGCGCCTCCTCTACGCCCTTGGCGATGGCAGCGGGCACCTCTTTGGCCTTGCCGTAGCCGACGCCGACCAGGCCGTTGCCATCACCAACGATGACCAGGGCGGTGAAGCTGAATCGCCGACCACCCTTAACCACCTTGGAGACGCGGTTGATGGCGACGACCCGTTCCAGGTAGTTGCTCTTCTCGCCGTCCCGGTCGCGGCCACGGCCGCCGTCACGGCGGCCACGGCTGTCGCGATCACCCCGCGAGTCGCGGCCTTCTGGGGGCCCCGCCGTCTGTTCCGCCATCATGCGGTCCTTCCGTTCATCAGACCGATGTATTTCATCAGAATTGCAGTCCGTTCTCGCGTGCGGCATCGGCCAGCGCAGCGATCCGTCCGCCGTAGGTGTATCCGCCGCGGTCGAAGACCACGCTGTCGACGCCGGCGGCCTTAGCGCGCTCGGCGATCAATTGACCCACCCGCACGCTGCGGGTTTTCTTGTCGCCCTGCAGGCCACGCACGTCGGTCTCGATCGACGATGCCGCGGCCAACGTGGTTCCGTTCTCGTCGTTGACAAGTTGCACATGGATGTGTCGCGCCGACCGATTCACCACCAGTCGCGGGCGCTGCGGCGTGCCTGCGAGTTGCTTGCGGAGTCGCGCGTGCCTGCGCAGCCGGGACACCCGCCGCGCCGCCGATACGTTCTGGCCGAGCGGCTTTCGCTCGACGCTGTCGTGTGATTTCGCCATGCCTACTTACCTGTCTTTCCGACCTTGCGGCGGACCTGCTCGCCTTCGTAACGCACGCCCTTGCCCTTGTACGGATCGGGACGGCGCAGACGGCGAATATTCGACGAGATCTGACCGACCTTCTGCTTGTCGATCCCCGACACCGTGAACTTCGTCGGCGACTGGACGGCGAACGTGATGCCGTCGGGCGCCTCGATCACGACGGGGTGGCTGTACCCCAGCGCGAATTCCAGGTTTGGGCCCTTGAGCTGCACGCGGTAGCCAACCCCGAAAATCTCCATCTTGGTCTCGTAACCCGCGGTCACACCGGTGACCAGGTTGGACACCAGAGTGCGGGAGAGCCCGTGCAGCGAGCGGTTGCGCCGCTCGTCGTCGGGTCGGGCCACCACGATCGCACCGTCGTCATTGCGCGACACAGTGATCGGCTCAGCGACCGTCAGGTCCAAGGCGCCCTTGGGGCCCTTGACCATGACCTGCTGGCCGTCGATCGTCACATCGACTCCGGTGGGAACCGGAATCGGTTGCCTACCAATACGCGACATCTGTTATCCCTCGTTCCCGTCCCACTACCACACGTACGCGAGGACTTCGCCGCCCACGCCCTGCCTGGACGCCTGCCGGTCGGTCAGCAGGCCCGAGGAGGTGGAAATGATCGCCACACCCAGGCCGCCGAGAACACGTGGCAGGTTGGTTGATTTCGCGTACACCCGTAGGCCCGGCTTGGACACCCGGCGCAAGCCCACGATGCTGCGCTCCCGGCTCGGTCCGTACTTGAGCTGGACGATCAGCGACTTGCCCACGCGAGCGTCTTCGGTCCGGTAGTCGCTGATGTATCCCTCGCTCTTGAGGATTTGGGCGATGTTGGCCTTGAGCTTGGAATGCGGCAAGGTCACCTCATCGTGGTACGCCGAATTGGCGTTGCGCAGACGCGTCAAGAAGTCTGCGATTGGGTCCGTCATCGTCATGAGCGCCGCTCCTTGTCATCGCTGCGCCCTGCTTCGTCGACAGCTCGTGTCATAAAAGCCGTGTCACCTTCCTCGCGGGGGTTCCCGGCCGGAAATTCAACCTGGAGGGCCTACCGCGCACCTTTGGGCCTCTTACCAACTGCTCTTCTGCACGCCGGGCAGTTCGCCGGCGTGCGCCATTTCGCGCAGGCAGATCCTGCACAATCCGAATTTGCGGAACACCGCACGCGGACGACCGCACCTGTTGCATCGCGTGTAGCCGCGCACCGCAAACTTCGGTTTGCGCGCGGCCTTGTTGACCAGTGCCTTCTTCGCCATACAGTCAGTTCTCCTTGAACGGAAACCCAAGGGCCCGCAAAAGCGCTCGCCCTTCGTCGTCGGACGTCGCCGAGGTGACGACGCTGATGTCCATACCGCGGGGGCGATCGATCCTGTCCACGTCGATCTCGTGGAACACCGACTGCTCGGCCAGCCCGAACGTGTAGTTACCGGAGCCGTCGAATTGTTTGGGCGATAGCCCGCGGAAGTCGCGGATGCGCGGCAACGCGATCGAGGTGAGGCGGTCGAGGAACTCCCACATCCGGTCTCCGCGCAGCGTCACCCGGACACCGATCGGCATACCCTCACGCAACTTGAATTGCGCGATGGACTTTCGCGCCCGACGAATCTGCGGCCGCTGCCCGGTGATCAGGGCCAGGTCGTTGACTGCGCCGTTGATCAACTTGGCGTCGCGGGCGGCCTCGCCGACCCCCATGTTGACGACGACCTTCGTGACGGTCGGGATCTGCATGACGTTGCCGTAGCTGAACTGCTTGTGCAGCGAGTCCTTGATCTCGCTGCGATAGCGCTCTTTGAGGCGTGGCTGAAGCTTCTGCGCAGTCGTCATCAGATGTCCTTGCCGTTGCGCTTCGAGATTCTGACCCGCTTGCCGGTTTCCTCATCCATCCGGATCCCGACCCGAGCGGGCTTGCCGTCGGAGTCGACCACCATCACGTTGGAGACGTGGATCGGGGCTTCCTGGGTGACGATTCCGCCCGACTGGGCCCCGCGCTGGTTGGTCGAGATCGCGGTGTGCTTCTTGATCCGGTTGACGCCCTGGACCAGCACCCGGTTGCGCTCCGGGTAGGCCTGCAGAACCTTGCCCTTGGCCCCTTTGTCTTTGCCGGCGATCACCAGCACTGTGTCGCCCTTGTGAACCTTCACCTACAACACCTCCGGGGCCAGCGAGATGATCTTCATGAACTTCTTCTCGCGCAGTTCGCGACCGACCGGCCCGAAGATGCGCGTGCCGCGCGGGTCGTTGTCGGGCTTGATGATCACCGCGGCGTTCTCGTCGAACTTGATGTAACTGCCATCTGAACGCCGGCGCTCCTTCACGGTGCGCACCACGACGGCCTTGACGACGTCGCCGCGCTTGACGTTGCCGCCGGGAATGGCGTCCTTCACGGTCGCGACGATGACGTCACCGATGCCGGCGTAGCGCCTCCCCGAACCGCCAAGCACCCGGATGCACAGGATCTCCTTGGCGCCGGTGTTGTCGGCAACCTTCAGCCGGGACTCCTGCTGAATCACGAGATCTCCTGACGTGTTTTCGTGTGCACGGCAGGGTGAAGCGAGCAACCCGACGTGCGCGGTCTGGTAAAGCAGTCGTCACAGAAGGGCACGCAGGGCCGATCACGCTTTCGCGCAACGGCCGAGGTCTGCCCACGGCAACCGCATGAGTCTATGCGACGACCTGCTGAGAGCCAAATTCACGGGTCGACCGGTCGGGGAGGGCCCGCCGAGGCCGGCGGCCTATTTCGAGTGCCGGTACCAGGCGGCGATGTACAAGACCAGGGCCGTCGCCAGAGCAATCAACACCCAGATCACGACTGCCTGGTCGATCCACGAACCTGCGGGCGGGGAACCGGGGAGGATGTTGCGCAACGGCACGACGGCGAACAGCATCGCGGCGTACCAGGTAGCGAACGGCGGCAGGAACTGTCGGCGGCCCGTCAGCATCTGAATGGCCACGAAGAGGGCCAGCGTCGGCAAGGTGATGAGGACCATACAGATTCCCAGGTCGAATACCAGAGGACCCTTGGCCCGCTTCATGGTGATCACGACGTTGTCCGGTCGATCGAGGTCGCCGTCCCGCGCGACCCGCGCGACCGAGATGTCCCAACCCTCCAGCGATCCGGTCACCTCCACCCGGCCGGGTTTCAATTGGCGGTTCTCGCCGGCACCGACCAACATGTCCGCCTGGATGGTGTCGGTCTTGTAGGAGTCGAACGGCCAGTTGCCGGGGTCGCCGTGGGCCTCGATGGTGGTTGCCACCTGCCCGGGCATCTTGCCCACCGGATACTGCAGATCGCCCAGGTCGCTCTGCGGAAGGAAGCGCACGGAGGTTTCCGTATTCAGCACGTGGAGGCGCTTATCGACCATCGAGTCGTCGGGCATGACGAGCACCTTGACGTCGAGACGGTTGGCCACGGCGTGTAGTTGTTCGAACCGCACCAGGACGACGGTGCCGTCGGAGGTGGTCACGTCCGGCTCCGGCAACGGACCCGGCGTGCTGGCCAGCCAGTGGTACCCGAGCAGTGACAGCAAGTAGACAACGACAACGCCCGCGATAATCGAGACATCGAGCACGAGGTGCCGGCGGCGCGGCTTGCGCTCACGCTTGGGCGTCGGCAACGAGGGCCGCGGTGGCGCCCCGACGGTCTGGGTCGATCTCAGCAAAGACCTCAAATGGCCAGCGGGGAAATCCGCTGGCGTCGTGATGAAATCCTGTTGCAGAGTAATGGGGAAGACGCTAACAAGACGAGTGCGCCCTGCGAACAGATAAAACAGCATCGCTACACACATTTAACACAGGCGGCACACGCGGGCCCGGAATCAGTCTCCCTGCTTCATCCAGGCGAGGAAGTACAGGCTCATCGCCGTGACTAATGCGATCAGCACCCACTGGACCACGGCCTGGTCGATCCACGAACCGGGCGGCGGGGCGCCGGGCAAGATGTTGCGCAGCGGAACCACGGCGAACAGCATCGCGGCGTACCACGTTCCGAACGGTGGCACGAACTTCCTTCTGCCCATGAACATGGGGACGGCCACCGACAGCGCCAACGTGGGCAGGCTGATGAGCACAAGGCAGATGACCAGGTCGAAGACGAGTGGGCCCCGCGCCCGCTCCAAGGTGATGATGACGTCGCCGGTGTCATTGGATCGGGAGGTCGGAAGAGCGCTGGTCACGCGGGTGACCTTCACGTGCCAGCTGTCCAGCAATCCGGTCACCTCGATCTGAGCGGGTAACTTTTTGCGATTCTCAGGGGACCCCACGAACGCATCGGCGGCGATCGGCGCGGTGGTGTACTTGTCGAAGGGCCAGTTACGGGGATCGCCGTGCGCCTCGATGATGGTCGACCGTTGCGCCGGCGCCCTGCCTTTCGGGTAAAGCAGGTCCCCGAGGTCGCTGGCCGGATACAGGCGCACGGCGACCTCGTTGCCCAGGACATCGAAACGGTTGTCGTACTGGTCGATCCCGGGATAGACGAGCACGTTCACCATCAGGTCATTGGCGGCAGACTTGAAATCCTCCACCCGCAACTCGACGATGGTCGTGTTTCCACCGCCCTGACTCAGGTCGAGTGGCGGGAGAGGCGTCCCTTCACTTTGCAGCGCATGGATACCCAGGAGCGCCATGGCGTAGGTGGCGACGATGGTCAGCACAATGGCGATGCCGATTTCGATTTGCGATCTGCGCGACTTCGAGGGCTTCTTTTTCGGCCGTTTCGACGGTTTCGGCGCCGGCTGTGCTGGCGGCACTTTCGCTTCCGCTTCCGAGATCGGGGGGCCATTCTCGGCGGGTCCGGGTTGTCGCGACGACACGCTCGGATGTTAGCGAACAGCGATGCCGCCCGCGCAGCGACGACGCCTCAACCGCGTGGGGTTGGGGCCTCCGTCACCCGTCAGCAACCATCCGTTCACATGCGGAGCGCGGGGTCCGACACGCAGCGAAAACCGATATGAGTCGCCGCCGAGTCCTGCGACTGCGGCGAC
>CAZZHX010000176.1:0-6639 GCA_964653535.1 uncultured Mycobacterium sp.
GGTGGGGGCGCTGCCCTGGCTGGTCGCGGCGGCGGCGGGCTCGTCCCTGGCCCGCCCCGCCCCCGCGAGCGCCCCCGGGGTGGACGCGTTCGCGCCCCGCGCCGAGCCGGGCCTGGGCACGCTCGGCAGCCTGGCCAGCCTGGGCGGGATCTGGAACGGCGAGGCCGTACCGAATTCGCGCGCAACGCTGTTCGCGGTGTTGTCGGCCGTGGTGTTGCTGGGTGTGGTGGCGGCCGGGGTACCGGCGGTCGCACGGCGTCCCGCGGCGGTGCCGCTGCTGGTGCTGGCGGTGGTGTCTGTGCTGGTGCCCGGCGCGCTGGCGACGGGCCCCGGCATGCACCTGCTGAGCACGGTGATCGACGCCGCCCCCGGCCTCGGGCTGCTGCGCGATGGGCAGAAATGGGTGGCGCTGGCGGTGCCGGGCTACACGCTGGCGGGCGCGGGCGCGGTGGTGACGCTCGGGCGGTGGCTGACGCCGGCCGTCGCGGCGGTTCTCTGCTGCCTGGCGCTGATCCTGACGCTGCCCGACCTGGCCTGGGGGGTGTGGGGCCGGATGACGCCGGTGCACTATCCGCCGGCGTGGGCCGCGGTGGCCGCGGCGATCAACGCCGATCCCCGGACGGTGGCGGTGCTGCCCGCAGGCACCACGCGCCGCTTCCCCTGGTCGGGTCCCGCGCCCGTCCTCGACCCCCTGCCCCGCTGGGTGCGCGCCGACGTCCTGAGCACAGGCGACCTGCCCGTCTCGGGCGCCGTCGTGCCCGGGGAGGGCGCCCACGCCCGGGCGGTGCAGGGGCTGTTGCTGACCGGGCCGGAGCCGGCCACACTGGCGCGCGCCGGGGTGGGCTGGCTGGTCGTCGAGTCGGACAGCGCCGGTGTGGTGGGGGCGGCCGGGCGCACCCTGGCCACGCTGACACCGGTTTACGCCGACCGCGAGATGACGCTCTACCGGATCGGCGGCGACACCGCGGGCGTATCAGCAGCCCGCCGCACGGCGACGCTGGCCGCGCACGCGGCGTGGCTGGCGATGCTGCTGGTGGCCGGCTTAGGTGCCGCCGCTGCCTGCGCCCGGCGCGGCGCGCGAACGTGAAGCTGGCTTCACGTTCGACGCCGAACGTGAAGCTGGGGGGACGCTCGAGCGGATTTGACCCCGGTTAGACCACACCGCTGACGAATTCGCCGGAGCGCACGGCCTCCAGCACGTGGCGCATCCCGTCGGTGCTCTGCCCCCACGAGAACTCGCCATTGCGCGCCTGCGCCTTCGCGCCGAGCTGCTCGCGCAGCACCGAGTCGCACAGCAGCTCGTCGAGGCGGTCCACCAGCTCCGCGTGGCTGTTGGCCAGGACGCCCGTCACACCGTCGATGATGGAGTCGGACAGCCCGCCGGAGGAGCGGTACCCGATGGTCGGCACCCGGTGCTGGGCCGCCTCCACGACCGCCAAGCCCCAGCCCTCCTTGCGGGAGGGCATCAGGTGCACCCAGGAGTGCTGCAGCACAAGATGTTTGGTGACGTTGTCCAGGTGACCGTGGAAGGTGACCGCGTCGGCGATGCCGAGCCGTCGCGTGTGCTCGACGAGCCGCCTCCGCCACCAGCCGTCACCGACGACGTCGAGGTGCAGCCCGGGCGTGCGGTGGCTGAGCTCGGCGACCGCCTCCAGCGCGTCCTCGACCTGCTTGTGCGGCACCAGCCGGGACAACACCACCACGCGCGGTGCCGCTGCCTGCGGACCGGACAGCGACTGCTCGGGCGCTTCGTCGAGGCCGTTGTGCACCACGGCGATCCGACTCTGGTCTACTCCGAGTTCGACGAGATCGCGGGCCGAGGAGAGCGACACCGTCACGTACTGGTTACCCCGATTCAGCCACGGCGACACGGTCGACTCGACGAACCAGCCGATGCGGCCGAGCACCGGTCCGGCCACCGGCCACTGCTCGCGGTGGCAGTGGTGCACCAGCACCACCACGCGGCGGCCGTAGACCAGCCGGGCAAGGAACGGCAGGCCGTTCTGGGTGTCGACGACCACGTCGGGCCGCGCCCGCCGCAGGGCGCCGATCCCGAGTCGCGCCCCGATCTCGTGCAGGGCCATCGCCAGCAGCGCCCACACGTAGACCGAGTACCGCCCGCCGGCGCGGGTAATCCGCACACCGTCGACCACGTCGCGCCGGGGCGCACCCCGGTAGCGGGCCGTGCGCAGCGAGACCTCGACGCCCTGGTCGGCCATGCGTGCGCCGATCCGCTGCAGGTAGGCCTCGCTGCCCCCGCCCTGAGGGTGTCCCGTGTCTCGCCAGCACAGCAGCAGCACAGAACGCACAGCAGACACGATTTCCCAGCTTAGCCTGCCTTTGTAAGGTGGGCTCGGTGACCGTGACCGACCTGTTCGCCCGTCGGGCGACGCTGGCCCGCTCGGTGCGGCTGCTGTCGGAGTTCCGCTACGAGCAGCCGGACCCGGCGCGTTTTTACCGCGTGCTGGCCGACGACACGGCGGCGATGGTCGCTGACCTCTGGCGGGAGGCACACGGCGGTCCCCCGGGTGGGCAGACGCTGCTCGACGTCGGCGGGGGCCCGGGCTACTTCGCGGCGGCGTTCGCCGCTGCCGGTTTCCGCCACATCGGGGTCGAACCGGACCCGCGCGAGATGCACGCGGCCGGGCCCGCCGCGGCAGGCCCGGGGCACGCCGGGGCCGCACTCGTCCGGGCGTCGGGGCTGGCGCTGCCCTTCGCCGACGCCTCGGTGGACGTCTGCCTGTCCTCCAACGTCGCCGAGCACGTGCCGAACCCGTGGCGGCTCGGGTCCGAGATGCTGAGGGTCACCCGGCCGGGCGGACTGGTCGTGCTGTCCTACACCGTCTGGCTGGGCCCCTTCGGCGGCCACGAGACGGGCCTGACCCACTACCTCGGCGGTGCCCGCGCCGCGGCCCGCTACACCCGCACACATGGCCGTCCGCCGAAGAACAACTACGGGTCGTCGTTGTTCGCGGTATCGGCCGCCGACGGACTGCGATGGGCCGCGGGCACGGGCGCGCTCGTCGCCGCATTTCCCCGCTACCACCCCCGATGGGCGTGGGGGTTGACGTCGGTGCCGCTGGTGCGGGAGTTCCTGGTCAGCAACCTCGTGTTGGTCCTGAAACCTACGTAATGGAACCTGTTCTCGTTTCGTCGCCGCTTGGGTAGTGTGACGCCATGACCAACAGTCTTCAGACCGAACTCAAGACCGAATACGACACGTTGTTCATCGGTGGCAAGTGGACGGCGCCGTCGTCCTCCGACGTCATCGAGGTGCACTGCCCGGCCACCGGCGAGTACGTGGGCAAGACCCCACTGGCGGCAGCGGCTGACGTCGACGCCGCGGTCGCCGCAGCGCGGGCGGCCTTCGACCACGGGCCCTGGCCCACCACTCCGCCCAAGGAGCGTGCGGCGCTGATCGCGAGGGTGCTCACCCTGCTCGAGGAGCGCAAGGACCAATTCAACCGGCTACTCGCCCTGGAGACGGGCCAGCCGCCGACCGTGATCGAGACCATGCACTGGATGGGCTCGATGGGGGCGCTGAGCTTCTTCGCCGGTCCCGCGGTCGACCAGGTGACGTGGCGGGAGATCCGCACCGGCTCCTACGGGCAGACCATCGTCTACCGCGAGCCGATCGGCGTGGTGGGCGCGATCGTGGCCTGGAACGTGCCGCTGTTCCTCGCGATCAACAAGCTTGGCCCCGCGCTGCTGGCCGGGTGCACGGTGGTGCTCAAGCCGGCCGCCGAAACACCCCTGACCACCAATGCGCTGGCGGAGATCTTCGTCGAGGCCGGCCTGCCCGAAGGCGTGCTCTCGGTGGTGCCCGGCTGGGCCGACACCGGCCAGGCGCTGACATCCAACGCGGACGTCGACCTGTTCACCTTCACCGGCAGCTCGGCGGTGGGCAAGGAGATCGGCAAGCGCGCCGCAGAGATGCTCAAGCCGTGCACGCTGGAGCTCGGCGGCAAGTCGGCGGCCATCGTCCTCGAGGATGTCGACCTGGCCGCCGCCGTCCCGATGCTGGTGTTCGCGGGGCTCATGAACACCGGGCAGGCCTGCGTGGGCCAGACCCGCATCCTGGCTCCCCGCTCCCGCTACGACGAGATCGTGGACGCGATCAGCGGTTTCGTGCAGATGCTGCCGGTCGGTCCGCCGTCAGACCCGGCCGCCCAGCTCGGTTCGCTGATCTCGGAGAAGCAGCGCGCCCGCGTCGAGGGCTACATCGCCAAGGGTATCGAGGAGGGCGCGCGGGTGGTGTGCGGCGGTGGCCGCCCCGAGGGCCTGGACAAGGGATTCTTCGTGCAGCCCACGGTGTTCGCCGACGTCGACAACTCGATGACGATCGCCCGGGAGGAGATCTTCGGGCCGGTGCTGTCGGTCATCCCCTACGACACCGTCGACGACGCGATCGGAATCGCTAACGACTCGACGTACGGCCTGGCCGGCAGCGTGTGGACCACCGACGTGCCCCGCGGGATCGAGATCGCGCAGAAGATCCGCACCGGGACATACGGCATCAACTGGTACGCCTTCGACCCGTGCTGCCCGTTCGGCGGCTACAAGAACTCCGGGATCGGACGAGAGAACGGGCCGGAGGGCGTCGAGCACTTCACGCAGCAGAAGAGCGTGCTGATGCCGATGGGCTACACGCTGGAGGCTTAGCGGGGCGGCTCAGCGGGGCGGCTCAGCCTTCTGCGTCGAACGTGCACTCAACGCGAGATTTCGGCGGATTTTTCGCAACGATTACACGCTCGACATGGCTCGCCTAACAGTTGCATAGGCTATCGATATCTAATATACTCAGCGCATCATGTGGAACATCGAGCTCAACGTCGGCGGCTATCGGTTCACCGGCGAGATGTCCGACCCGCTGCGCCGCCGCTTTCGGCTCCGCTTCTCGCCGCGCGTCAGTCGCTGGCGGGTAGCGGCTTGACCTCTTTGAGCTGCAGGGGGGTCTGGCCGACGCTCAGGCTTCCGGCGCCCGGCTTGGTCACCAGTACCTCGGCGCCCGCGTCGTCGACGTAGCGCTTACCCATCACTGCGCCGCCGGCGAACGCAGCGTCGATCTCGACTGATGATCGTTCGTCGCCGATCGGCACCATCGGTGCGCCACCGCAGCGCAGGTCGTCGAGGCTGTCGGCGCTTTTGACGACGATCACCTGAGTGTCACAGACCTGGCTCGCCAGGCGGGTTCCGTTCTTGACCATGTTCTCTCTCGCGTTCTCTCGCTGTTCTCTCTCGTTCTTCTTACCGGGCTGGCAGTTCGCCCAGGTCTTTGATGAGCTCCCGGCGCAACACCTTGCCCGTCGGCGTCGTGGGCAGCTCGTCGCGGAACACGACGTGGTCGGGGGTGCGCGACCCCCGCAGGTGTGTGCGGACGTGGTCACGCAACGCCTCGGGATCCGGATCGATCCCGACGGCCGGCACGACGACGGCAACAATCACCTGACCCCAGTGCGGATCCTCGACGCCGACCACCGCGACGTCGTGCACGTGGGCGTGCTCGATGAGCACCTCCTCCAGTTCGGCCGGCGCGATGTTCTCACCCCCGCGGATGATCGTGTCGTCGCTGCGTCCGCTGATGAACAAGTAGCCGTCCTCGTCGAGAAGGGCGACGTCGCGGGTCGGGAACCAACCCTCATCGTCGAGCACCGAGCCGATCCCGGTGTAGCGCCCCGAGACCTGCTCGCCGCGCACGAACAGTTCCCCGACGTCACCGGGCCCGCACACCGCGCCGTGATCGTCGCGGATCTGCACCTCGATGCCGGGTACCGGGCGTCCGACCGATCCGAGCCGCTTGGCGACGTGCGAATCGGACGCCGAGTGCGCCTGCCGGTGGTCGTCCGGGGTGAGGACCGCGATCGTCGAGCTGGTCTCTGTCAGGCCGTAGGCGTTGACGAAGCCCACCCGCGGCAACAGTTCCATCGCCCGGCGCACCAACGGCAGGCCCACCTTGGCGCCGCCGTAGGCCAGGGTGCGCAGCGACGGCAGATCGTGGTCACCAGTTGCAAGCACCTCGACGATGCGGTCCAGCATGGTGGGCACCACCGTCGCGGTGGAGACCCGCTCGGCGTTGACCAGCCGTACCCACTCATGCGCGTCGAAGGCGTTCAGGTAGACCATCTTTCGTCCGGCATAGAGATTGGATAGCGCCGCGCCGACTCCGGCGATATGGTAGGGCGGCACGCAGATCAGCGCGGCGTCGTCGAGCTCAGCCGACGCGAACTCGACGGTGCCCATAACGTAACTAGTGAGGTTGTTGTGTGAGAGTTCGACGGCTTTGGGTTGCGATGTGGTGCCCGACGTGAAGAGCACGACCGCAACGGAATCCGGGTCGGGGGACTCCGCGATGGCGGGTTCGGCACCGCGCGCGGCCGCCAGGAACTCGTCGGTGATCGTCAGCCGGGGCGCCACGTCCCCGAGCGTGTCGCGATACACGTCGTCGACGATCACCAGCGGTTCGGGTAACCGCTCGATGAGCGCGCGGATGCCATCGCCCGCCAACCGGTAGTTGACCGGTGTGAAGGCAACACCGGCGCGGGCCGCGGCGAAGATGAGCACCGGTAGCGCCGCGCCGCCGGTGCCTACATAGGCCACGTGCCCGGCGCCCGATGCCGCGATGACGGCGGCGCCGCCGTC
>CAZZHX010000177.1:0-6382 GCA_964653535.1 uncultured Mycobacterium sp.
CGAGCGTCCGCCTGAAAAGCGGAAGGTCGCCGGTTCGATCCCGGCCCTGGCCACGGTTTTACCTGCGCTGGCGCAGGCTGACGCGATCGTCCTGACCCGAACCCGCGGACCGTTCTGGTCGATCCGTCCCGCCCGCATCTTGCCGACTGCCTTCCTCGGCGCCCATCCTGAGCGAGCAACATTCGGCATGACGAGGAGGCGACGTTGTCGGTGCAGTGGAGAAGTTTGGCGGAGGCCACCAGGGTCACGCCGCAGTCGACGGTGGACCTGGCTAGGGATTTCGATCCCGGCCGCCGCGACGAACAGCTGGGAAAGGACGCCGGTGCCGCGGCCCTGGCGGAGGCGGAGGCGGCCCTGCTGGATTTACAGGACCGCTTCTTGGCCCGGGCCGACCGGTCGCTGCTGATTGTCCTTCAGGGGATCGATGCGGCCGGCAAGGACGGCACGATCAAACACGTCATGAGCGGTCTGAACCCCGAGGGAGTCGAGGTGCACAGCTTCAAGGCCCCCTCAGCAACCGAGCGGGCCCATGACTACCTCTGGCGCCACCAGACCGCGCTGCCGGAGTTCGGACGCATCGCGGTTTTCAACCGGTCGCACTACGAGAACGTGCTCATCACGCGGGTGCACCCGGAGTTGGTATGGCCGCGCGCCGCGGCGCTCGACGCAGACGGCATCTGGCAGCGGCGGTATCACGACATCAACGAGTGGGAACGCTACCTGACCGACAACGGGACCACCGTCGTCAAGCTTTTCCTCAACCTCTCCAAGGGTGAACAGCAGCGCCGGTTCCTCGCACGCATCGACGAGCCCGAGAAGAACTGGAAGTTCTCAACCGCCGATCTGCGGGAGCGCGCGTTTTGGGACGATTACCAGGGGGCATTCGAGGACATGCTCAGCCACACCAGCACCGACTGGGCGCCCTGGCACGTGATCCCCGCCGATCACAAGTGGTTCAGCCACTTGTCGACCTCCGCAGTGCTGCTGCAGACCCTGCGAGATCTCAACCCGCAGTATCCGACGGTCGACGACGCCACCAAAGCCGAACTGGCGGAGGCAAAAAAGGCGCTGCTGGGCACAGTTACCGACTCAGCTGCACGATCGTCGTGACCGACGCGGACCGACGCGGACCGACATTCGTGGCAAGCGTTGCTAGATTAATCGCTATGCGCCGTGCTCGCCTGTTTGGTGTGGTCCTGACGATCCTCACAGCGGGGTTGCTGCTGCTGGCGGGTCCCGCCGCCGCGCAACAGCCGCTCAAGCTCACCGATCACATCACCGACAGCGCCGGGGTGTTGACCGACTCCGGCAAGGCGGCGGTCAACTCGGCGATCGACCAGCTGTACCGCGATCGCCACATTCAACTGTGGGTCGTCTACGTCGACAACTTCTCCAGATTCAAACCCGAAAACTGGGCCGGCAAAACCCGCGACGCCAGCGGGATGGGCACCCAGGATGTGGTGCTGGCCGTGGCCACCAACACCAAGACCTCCGTGTTGGACGTGCCGCCGAATCTGAAGGCGCTCAAAGCCGCCGATGTGGACAGCCTGCAGCGCGGCCAGATCGACCCCGCGGTAACCACGGGAAATTGGAGCGGCGCCGCTATCGCCGCGGCAGACGGCTTGGACGAATCGGCAGGCTCGTCGAAATGGGCCCGGCTGCTGAAGATCGCCCTGATGAGCGTCGCCGTCGCGGTCCTGTTCGTGGTCTTTCTCGTGGTGCTCTTGCTCCTCCATCGCCGCCGCCGGCGCGCAGCGGGACAGGTCACGTCGGGTGATCGGCAGTCCAACCAAGTGCCCGGTTCGCTGCCGGAGGCTTCTCTACCGCAGGCCCTGTCCACCGCGGACGCCAGATTGCGACAGGTCTCCGACTACGTCGCCAAGCATCGCGACAGCGTCGGCGCCGAGGCCCAGGCCCGGCTCGACGAGGCGAAAGGTCAGCTCGCCGCGGCGCACGGCAAGCAAGCGGGTGACGACGCCGAGGGGACCGCGGCACTCGCCCACGCCACCAGGGCGTCGGCGCTGGCCGCGAAGGCGCAAACGCTCGCCAATGCCGACGTGCAGGCGGCGCACTCCACCCGACGGCCCCGCAGCTCATGAGTCTCCGCGATGATCGACGTCGGGAGGCTGCTAAGCTGTGAGCAGCGTTGGCTGTCGCAATCGACAGTCGGCACGTCGTGAAACGCTTCTCCATTCGCCCGGATCCTTCCGGTGCCGGCCCCTCACAAGGTGGCTGGCGCGATCAATCCGGCGCACTTCGTATCGCGGCGATCGATTTTGCCCCCCGGCAATCTCGCCACCTTGTGCTGAGCGATCGCGACTCTTCTGCCGCCACCTCGGCACACCCGATGCTGAAAGACATCGAACATGACTAGCACGACATTTACTGATCTCGGCGTGGGCGAACCACTCATCGAAGTGCTCGCAGCCGGCGGGATCACCCATCCGTTCCCCATCCAAATCGAAACTCTGGCCGACACACTGGCCGGCCGGGACGTCCTCGGCCGCGGAAAGACCGGCAGCGGCAAGACCCTGGCCTTCGCGATCCCCATGGTCAGCAGGCTGGCCGGACGGCCGCGCCGACCGTCCCGACCGTCGGGCCTGGTTCTCGCCCCGACCCGGGAATTGGCCACCCAGATCAGCTCGACGCTGGAACCCCTGGCCGCCGTGAAAGGGCTTCGGGTGTCCACGATCTTCGGCGGCGTCCCGCAGGGCAGGCAGGTGACGGCGCTGAAGTCTGGCGTTGACATCGTCGTGGCCTGCCCCGGGCGGCTTGAAGACCTGATGAAACAACGGTTGATCAGCCTCGACTCAATCGAGATCACGGTCATCGACGAAGCCGACCACATGGCCGATCTGGGCTTCCTGCCCGGCGTCACCCGCATCCTGGCCGCCACGCCGACCGGCGGTCAGCGGCTGATGTTCTCTGCAACCCTCGATAGCGGCGTCGACAAGCTCGTCGCCCGGTTTCTGCACAATCCTGTGCTGCACTCCGTCGACGGCTCCGACTCCCCGGTGGCCGAGATGACTCACCATGTGTTCCACGTCGCCGGGGTGGCGGCCAAGACGGAACTGGTGCACCGCCTTGCCGCCGGGACCGGCCGCCGGATCCTGTTCATGCGCACGAAGCATCAAGCGCGCAAGCTCGCCCGGCAGCTCACCGATTCCGGAGTCCCGGCAGTCGATCTGCATGGGAACCTCTCCCAACCCGCACGCGACCGGAACCTCGCGGCCTTCACCGCGGGTGAGGCACGGGTTTTGGTGGCCACCGACATTGCCGCGCGCGGCGTGCACGTCGACGGAATCGAATTGGTCGTGCACATCGATCCGCCCGCCGAGCACAAGGCCTACCTGCACCGTTCCGGACGAACGGCGCGGGCCGGAAACTCCGGTGACGTCGTGACCCTGGTGCTGCCCGAGCAGCGCAAGGATGCGCACGCGCTGATGCGCCGCGCGGGTATCCGGGTCACCCCGCAGGAAGTCACAGCAGACTCGGCCGCCGTGCATGCGGTGGCCGGCGACATCGCGCCATACCGGGCTCCCGCTCCGAAGAGTCCGACTCCGCCGAATCCGCGGCCCTCGGGTTCCGGCGGCCGTAGACGCGCTCACCGTTCCGGCCGCCCGCAACGATGATTATCGTTGTATAACAACCGTCTCCAGGAAGAAGGCCGGCGCATGCTAGCCTCTTCCGGGCGGATGTTTTAGGTACATCGGCATGTGAATGAAAGAAGTAAGTAAATGCCACAGGGAACTGTGAAATGGTTCAACAGCGACAAGGGTTTTGGCTTCATCACTCCTGATGATGGCGCTAAGGATCTCTTCGTCCACTACTCCGAGATCCAGGGCAGCGGTTACCGCTCGCTCGAGGAAAACCAGCGTGTCCAGTTCGAGGTTGAGCAAGGGGCCAAGGGGCCCCAAGCCGTCGGCGTCACTGCCGTCTGACACCCCGAATCGGGGGGTGCAGACCCCCCGACCAGGCTTAATGCGGCGGCAGAAGGCTCTCGCTGAAGGCCGTCATCAGGTCGCTTAGGAGCGGGCTGCGTCCCGGCGGATTCGCTCGTCGTAGTCCGCCCTCGCGGTCGTGTTCAGCTTTCGCAGGACGCGGTCGCGGGTGAGCCGTCCCCGCACGGCCCCGATGAACTTGTCGGGGGCGAGCGCCGCGGCGGCTTCGTAGCTGCGCATCCACGGGGGTACCGCGACGATCGCGGTCCGGGTGTGGCACGTCTCGACGATGGCGTCAGCGATGACCTCGGGGTCGACGGTCGGCAGCAAGCCGCCCAGCTGGACCCCCGAGACCAGGTCGGTGCGCACCGCCGACGGCAGAACGGCGGTGACGGTGACGCCGGTTCCGGCCAGTTCGTCGCGAAGCGACTCGCTGAAACCGACCACCGCATGTTTGGTCGCGCAATAGGTGGCGAGCCCGGCGGCCGGCACCTTGCCCAGGTAGGACGCGACGTTGACGATGTGGCCCGACCTTCGCTCGAGCATTCCGGGCAGGGCGAGCTTGGTGCCGCGTAGCACGCCGTTGAGGTTGACGCCGACGATCGCGTCAGTGACGGCGTCGGGCTCGTCGGCGAACCGGCCGGCGGGCATGATCCCAGCGTTGTTCACCAGCACCGCCAGCGCAGGATCGACCTTAGCCAGGAACTCCGCGAAGGACTCACGCGAGCGAACATCAAGAACCATTGCTGTGCAGCCCAGCTTGTCCGCGGCTGCCTTCGCCAGATCGGCATCCAGGTCACCGATGAAGACGCGGGCCCCCTTGGCGACGAAGGCCTTCGCGGTGGCATAACCAATGCCGCGTGCCCCGCCGGTGATTGCCACCGCGGCACCGGACAGATCGATTGCGTTCATTGCACCTCTTGCGCTCGGGCTTGCATCATGGGACAGCCCCGCCTTTCGACGGGTGGGCGGGCCTGCTCCTGCTGTTGCTGTCTGCGGGCAAGCACGCGCGCGTCGAGTGAGTAGGCGTCGGCGTCCCACGAGCCGTGCGCGAAACGCCTCGCCATCGCGTGGGCGCGGGCGGCGCACGAGAAGTAGATTCCGGCCAGCAGGCCCGGCTGGTGCAGCGCATTCGGGATGAAGCCGGTGAAGTGGATCATGCCGTCGGAGTATGCGTAGCTGCCGAAGCCGTAGCCGGAGACCTCGCGGGTGAGGTCTGCGGCATTCAACGACAGGGCCAGTGTGATGCCCTCTGTCTCCGAGTCGGCCCCGTCGCCGAGGTCGAACTGCTGCAGCACCAGTAAGCCGTTGCCGTACAGCGGGTGGGGTTGGTCGCCGATCACCCGACAGAGCGAGGACGTCTCGCCGAAGGGGAACTCGACGGTGAAACCCCTGCCCGCGGCCGATGCGCGCAACGCGGGCGGGCGGTTCATGCACCGGGTGACCGTCGCCTCGAACTCGGCGTCGGTCCACGCGCAGTGCGCCTCCCCGGACCGGACGAAAATTCCTGCCGCGGAGGCCATCGCGTCGGGAACCGAACGCGGCCCGCTTTCCGGATGGTCGCTGGTGGCCGGCAACGCACCGGTGGCATCGGCCAGCAGCGGCCCCAGTGAGCGCGCCTCGGCGATCTGGGTCACCGCGGCAGCGGCCAGCAGAAACCGCATCCAGGGTCCGTTGGCCTCGTCGACGCGGGCCAGTGACCACAGGTCCAGGCGACGGGCCGCGACGTCATAGACGGGTCCGGCCATCGCGGCGCACCGCATGGGGAGAGCGTTGATCTCGGCGAGTGCCCGCTCGGTGAGGTCCAGGTCGCGCAGCAACTCGGTGCGCACACACACCAGGTAACCGGTCTCGCCATCGGGCCCGGTTTCCTCGCCGACGATCTCGACTGTTTGGGAGTACTGGTCGGGCCACCAGGTGAATCCGGTCGGCAACAGGTAGGACCACTGCTCGTCGACCCGGAGTTGCTCGGTGGCGAGCCAGCCGATGGTCTCCTCGGCGATGTTCACCGGTCGCTCATGATCCGGCTGCGGGAAGGTGTTCGGGATGCAACATCTCGGCGTAGCGGACTTGCTCGGGGATCCCGAAGGCGTCGACCAGGGTTTCCGCGTGTGGCCGCAGGTTTCGGCAGCGCTCGTTGATTGCGCTGGTGACCGCCTTCGCCCGCTCGGTGGACAGCAGCCGGTGCTCCATGAACCACGCCTTGTCGTCGTCGATCACGGTCAGCGCGTACAGGTCGCACACCAGCTCCAGGATGTCACTGGCCGCCCTGTCCTCGCAGCTGTGGATACCGGCGATGAACGCCTCCAGCACGACGCGGTGGACGTGGGCGCGCGCGGTGTGCATGACATGGTCCTGCACCGAGTTGAAGGCCTCGAATGCCGACATGGTCTTCGATCTGGTCTGCAGCCGCCGCGCCAGCGTCGACAGCAGGTATTGCT
>CAZZHX010000178.1:0-6382 GCA_964653535.1 uncultured Mycobacterium sp.
TTGGTCACCCGACAGCAGCCCGACCACCGAGTGGATCGCGGTGACCTCCAGCGACTCGCCGTCCGACAACGGCGGAAGCAAACCCGGAAGGCGTTGGGCCAGCATCGTTTTCCCAATGCCCGGCGGACCGGTCAGCATGAGGTGGTGCGCCCCGGCGGCGGCCACTTCGACAGCGAAGCGGGCCTGCGCCTGGCCGACCACGTCGGCCAGGTCGGCCGCCGGCTCGGGTACCGGCGCCCCGCCGCGGATCCGCTCGACCAAAGCGGCGGAGCCACTGAGCCACTTCTGCAGCTGCCGCAGCGTGCGCACGCCCCAGACCCCGATGCCGTCGACGAGGCTGGCCTCGGCCAGGTTGTCCACCGGCACGACGACGGCCGGCCAGCCGTCGTGTTTGGCGGCCAGCACCGCGGGCAGCACTCCGCGCACCGGCCGCACCCGCCCGTCCAGCGACAACTCACCCAGCAGCACGGTCTTCTCCAAGCGTTCCCACGGGGTCGTGCGCTGCGCCGACAGCACGGCCGCAGCTAGGGCGATGTCGTAGACGGATCCCATCTTCGGCAGCGTCGCGGGCGAGAGCGCCAGGGTCAGGCGCGCCATGGGCCAGGTGTTTCCGCAGTTGGCCACCGCCGCGCGGACGCGGTCGCGGGACTCCTGCAGGGCGGCGTCGGGCAGCCCGACCAGGTGCACGCCCGGCAGACCCGACGTGATGTCGGCTTCGATTTCCACGATCTGCCCGTCGAGGCCCCGCACCGCGACGGAGAACGCGCGACCCAGTGCCATCAGGCGATCCCTTGCAGGTGGGTGATCTCCGGGGTGCGGCGGCGCCCGATCCGCACACCGATCACGTCGAGGCGGATCGAAGCCCAGCGCCGCTCCTGACCGGCGAGCCACAGTCCGGCCAGCCGGCGCAGCCGCCGGACTTTGCGGTCGGTGACCGCGTACGCCAGCCCGCCGTAACCGTCGCCGGTGCGGGTCTTCACCTCGACGAATACCACCGTCGCGGTGGTCTCGTCGCAGGCGATCACGTCGAGTTCGCCGTAGCGGCAGCGCCAGTTGCGGGTCACGATCCGCAGGCCCATCCTCGTCAGGTGGTCCACGGCGAGCGCCTCGCCGAGCGCCCCCAGCTCAACGCGCGTCATTGTCTTGTCGGTCGTCATGGCGGCAACGATGCACCCGCGCTCCGACACCAGCGCACCATCACCCACCCGCGAGCACCGGTTATCCACAGTCGACCGCCCATCCACATACCGGCGGAGGCGGAGAACTACTCCGGCAGCCGCAACTCGGGCTTCTCGACCTCTTCGATATTGACGTCCTTGAAGGTGACCACCCGGACTTGCTTGACGAATCGCGCCGGCCGGTACATGTCCCACACCCAGGCGTCGGACAGCCGCAACTCGAAGTACACCTCGCCGTCGACGTTGCGGGGCATCATCTCCACGCTGTTGGCCAGGTAGAAGCGCCGCTCGGTCTCCACGACGTAGCTGAACTGGCCCACGATGTCTTTGTATTCGCGGTACAGCGAGAGCTCCATCTCGGTTTCGTACTTTTCGAGATCTTCTGCGCTCATCTACCACTCATCCGCTCAGACGTCCTTCTCGCAAGCCAACTCGGCCGACAGGGGGCTCGCGCCCCAACCCCATCTTTCCTCACCGACACCCCCCGTGCTCGGCCGGATACCCGGCCCGGCCGCTGCCCGCCTGACGTTGATGAACGAGTAGCGGTGCGCCGCGCAGGGCCCCAGCTCCCGCAGCGCCGTCCCGTGGGCCGACGTGCTGTACCCCTTGTGGACGGCGAAGCCGTAGCCGGGGTGGTCGACGTCCATCGCGACCATGAGGCGATCCCTGCTGACCTTGGCTAACACGCTGGCCGCGGCGATGCAGGCCGCCGCCGCGTCGCCGCTGATGACCGGTAGCGACGGCACGGGCAGCCCCGGCACCCGGAATCCGTCGCTGAGTACATAGCCGGGCCGGACGGACAGGCCTGCCACGGCGCGGCGCATCCCTTCGATGTTGGCGGCGTGCACGCCGCGGCGGTCCACCTCGGCGGGAGAGATGAACACCACGTGGTAGGCCAGCGCGTGCCGGCGGATCAACGGGAACAGTCGCTCCCGGGCGCTTTCGGTCAGCTTCTTCGAATCATCCAGGCAAGCAAGGCTTTCCAGCCGCCCCGGCCCGAGAACACAGGCGGCCACCACCAGCGGTCCCGCACAGGCGCCGCGTCCCACCTCATCCACCCCGGCCACCGGACCCAGACCGCTGCGGTGCAGCGCCGACTCCAGGGTGCGCAGCCCCCCGGACTTGCGGATCACCGTCCGTGGCGGCCAGTCCGTGGCCACGGCTAGCGGCCCTGCTGGGGGTTAACCGAACTCACACCACCCCACCGCGACGGCGGCCACACGATGAACCTGGCCTTGCCGATGACATTGGACACCGGCACGGTCCCCGAGTTCGGGTCGCCGGTGCACAACGTCTCCTTGAGCGCGTCGGCGGGAATGCTCTCGCAGTGGGCGCGCGAGTCGGCCGAATGGGTCCGGTTGTCACCCATCACCCACAACCGCCCCTCCGGGACGTGGACGGGTCCGAAGCGGCTGCCCAGGCAGGGGTAGACGGCCGGGTCGGCCGACATGGTCGCCGGGCGCAGGTACGGCTCCGTGAGCGGCTTGCCGTCGACCGTCAACCCGGTCTCCGGCCGGCACTGCACCGTCTGGCCACCCACCGCGATGATCCGCTTGACCAGGTCGTTCTCGTCGGGGGGGATGAAGCCGACAACCGACAGCGCATCCTGGACCGAGCGCAACACGCCGTTGTGGGAGCGGATCGACTTGTATCCACGGTTCCACGACGGCGGGCCCTTGAAGACGATCACGTCACCGGGGCGCGGCGCGCCGAATCGGTAGGTGACCTTGTCCACCATGATGCGATCGCCGACGCAGCCCGCGCACCCGTGCAGGGTGGGTTCCATGGATTCCGACGGGATCAGGTACGGGCGTGCGACGAATGTCAGCATGACGTAGTACAGAGCCACTGCGATCACCACGAGGACCGCGAGTTCGCGCAGCGTCGACTTCTTCGCGGGCTCGGTGTCGGCGTCCCCCGGGGTGTCGGTCACGAGATCAGCGTAGCCAGCATGGCCGCCGGATCAGCGCTTCTCCTTGATCTTCGCCTTCTTGCCGCGAAGTTCCCGCAGGTAGTACAGCTTCGCGCGACGGACGTCGCCGCGGGTCACCACCTCGACGTGATCGATGTTCGGCGAATGCACCGGGAAGGTCCGCTCGACGCCGACGCCGTAGCTCTCCTTGCGCACCGTGAAGGTCTCCCGGATGCCGCCGCCCTGCCGCCGGAGCACCACACCCTTGAATACCTGGATCCGCTCCTTGGCGCCCTCGATGACCTTGACGTGAACGTTCACGGTGTCCCCGGGGCCAAACACCGGGATGTCGTCGCGCAGCGACTCTTGGTCGACGAAGTCCAGCCGGTTCATGAGGGGACACACTTCCTTGAGGGTGGGTTTCGGGCTTTCGGCGTGTCTGGCAGCAGCCGGTGGGGCGGCTCAGCAGTTTGACGTCCGCCTTAGACCGCTCATTGTGCCAGATGGCGCCCATCCGGAAAAATCCGTGTAAACCACCGGGCCACGGGGAGTCAAAGGTGCTGGTTGGTGGTACATACTAGGGGCGGTAACGCGGGGGCCCTCCAGCCCGAACCACTTAGCATGACCTCAGTTCCCACTGAGGGCGATGTCCGCGTGTCAGAATCGAAGGGGTGACGATGCAGATCCGGCCGCTGACGCTGTTCGCCGCCAAGGCGGCGGTGGCGGTGGTGGTTGTCGCGGGCTGCGAGGCGACGCTGCACGCCAGGGCGCCGTTCGCCCATCTGCACGCCACGCCCGACCTGGTCTCCTCCGAGTACCAGCCCCAATCCCTGGCTCGGCCCCCGTTCCAAGGCCAGCCGCAGGGCCAGTCCCGGCCGCAGCCGGGCGAACTGCTTGTCGAGGCGATGGCGCCGACCCGGGCGCTGAACGCCGACAGCTTCGCCGCGCTGCGGGCGCGCGTCCAGCAGGCCATCAGCGAGGCCGCGGCCGGCGGCGCCGCCCTGTCGGTGGCGATTCTCGACCGCGGCACCCACCAGATGCTGACCAACGGCAACAGCCAGGTCATCGGCACCGCGTCGGTGGCCAAGCTGTTCATCGCCGACGAATTGCTGCTGCACGAGGCCCAGGGGAAGGCGCCGCTGAGCCCGGAGGAGCATCAGGCGTTGGACGTGATGCTGGAGAAGTCCGACGACGACGCGGCCGAGAGGTTCTGGGGTCAGGGCGGCGGCGACGCCATCATCACTGCGGTGGCGAACCGGTACGGGCTCACGGCGACCACGCCGCCCAGCGACGGGCGCTGGTGGAACACCATGAGCTCGCTGACGGACCTGATCCGCTACTACGACATGCTGCTCGACGGGACGGGCGGGCTGCCGCCCGAGCGGGCCCAGATGATCGTCAACGACCTGGCCCATTCCACCCCCACCGGGGCCGACGGCTACCCCCAGCGGTTCGGCATTCCCGACGGCCTGTACGGCGAGCCGGTGGCGGTCAAGCAGGGCTGGATGTGTTGCATCGGCGCCGACTGGATGCACCTGTCGACCGGCCTGATCGGCTCGGATCGCCGCTACATCATGGTGGTCCAGTCGCTGCAGCCCTCCGACGACATCACCGCCCGCGACACCATCACCCGCGCCGTCAAGTCCATCTTCCCCAGCGGCCGGGTCTGACGAGGCGTCAGCCCAGCAGGTCGGGGCGGCGCTCGCGGGTACGCCGCAGCGACACCTCGCGGCGCCACTCGGCGATGCGCGCGTGATCACCCGATAACAGCACCTCAGGCACGTCCAGGCCACGCCAGTTCGGCGGCCGGGTGTAGCTCGGCCCCTCCAGCAGGTGATCCAGCGCCAGGGAGTGCGAATCCTCGGACGCGGATGCGGGGTTGCCCAGCACGCCGGCGAGCAAGCGCAGCACCGCCTCGATCATCACCACCGCCGCCGATTCGCCGCCCGGTAGCACGTAGTCACCGATCGAGACCTCTTCGACCCGCATCCGCTGGGCGGCGTCCTCGACGACCCGCTGGTCGATGCCTTCGTAGCGGCCGCACGCGAACACCAGGTGCTGCTCGGCGCCCCAGCGCGCAGCGGTGGACTGCGCGAACAACGACCCCGCAGGCGTGGGCACCACCAGAAGTGTTTCGCCAGAACAGATCTCGTCCAGCGCCTGACCCCAGACCGGTGCCTTCATCACCATCCCGGGACCACCGCCGTAGGGTGCATCGTCCACCGAGTGGTGCACATCATGGGTCCAGCGCCGCAGGTCGTGGACGTGCAGATCCATCAGGCCGGAATCAATCGCCCTGCCGGGCAGGGATTGTCGCAGCGGGTCCAGGCAGGCCGGGAAAATCGTGACGACGTCAATCCTCAAGATCAAGCAGCCCCTCGGGAGGATCGATCTGCACGACGCGGTCCGTCAGCGACACCGAGGTGACGATCGCGCCGACGAACGGCACCAGAGTCTCGCCGGGTCCGGAACCCGGTTCACGTCGCACCGCCAACAGTTCTCCGGCGGCGGTGTGCAGCACTTCCGCGACGACACCGACGTGCTGGCCGGTCGTCGTCTCGACCCGCAGGCCCTCGAGCTGATGGTCGTAATACGTGTCCGGCTCGTCGATCGGGGGCAGGTCGGCCGAGTCCACGACGAACAAGGTGCCGCGCAACGCCTCGGCCGTGTCGCGGTCGTCGACCCCGGTCAATCGCACCAGCAGCCGTCCGCCGTGCTCGCGCGCGCTTTCGACGACGTAGCCGCGCTCCGGGCCGCCGCGGGGCGCCTTGGCGCGCAGGGTGTTTCCGGGCGCGAACCGTGCGGCAGGGTCGTCGGTGCGGATGTCCACCACCACCTCGCCGCCGACGCCGTGTGCCCTGGCGACGCGCCCGACCGTCAACTCCAACGGAGTTCCATGCGCAGCGCTCCGCTACTGGTCGGTGTCCACCACGTCGACGCGGATGCCGCGTCCGCCGATGCCGGCGACCAGAGTGCGCAGTGCGGTCGCGGTGCGTCCCCCGCGGCCGATCACCTTGCCCAGATCGTCGGGATGGACGTGAACCTCCACCGTCCGTCCCCGCCGGTTGGTGACGAGGTCCACCCGCACATCATCGGGGTTGTCCACGATCCCGCGGACCAGATGTTCGACAGCGTCGACGACGACAGTGCTCACCTCGGTCAGCCTTCGGTCGGGGGCTCGGCCTGCTCGCCCGCGTCGGGGGCGGCGTCGGCGGGGGCATCGGGCGTGACCTCGACGGCGGCCTCCGGGGCAGCCTCGACGGCGGCCTCAGTGGCGACTTCGGCGACCGCC
>CAZZHX010000179.1:0-6366 GCA_964653535.1 uncultured Mycobacterium sp.
CCCGCGAATCCCTGCAGGCGACCGCCCAGCTCACCCAGACCCACGAGGTCGACATGACCAGGATCGTCGGGTTGCGGGCGCGGGCCAAGACGGCGTTCGCCGAACGCGAGGGCGTCAACCTGACGTACCTGCCGTTCATCGCCCGCGCGGTGATCGACGCCCTGAAGGTCCACCCCAACATCAACGCCAGCTACAACGAGGACAGCAAGGAGATCACCTACTACGACGCCGAGCACCTCGGCTTCGCAGTCGACACCGAGCAGGGCCTGCTCTCCCCCGTCGTCCACAACGCCGGCGACCTGTCGCTGGCCGGTCTCGCCAGGGCCATCGTCGACATCGCGGATCGCGCCCGTTCCGGCAAGCTCAAACCCGACGAGTTGTCGGGCGGCACGTTCACCATCACTAACATCGGCAGCCAGGGCGCCCTGTTCGACACCCCGATCCTGGTGCCACCGCAGGCCGCCATGTTGGGCACCGGCGCCATCGTCAAGCGACCGCGGGTGGTCGCCGACGAGACGGGCAACGAATCGATCGGGGTCCGCTCGGTGTGCTACCTCCCGCTGACCTACGACCACCGCCTGATCGACGGCGCCGACGCCGGACGCTTCCTCACCACGATCAAACACCGCCTCGAGGAGGCGGCGTTCGAGGCGGACCTGGGGCTGTAGGCACGTGGCTTCGGCTGGTGGCAATCCCGTGATCGCGATAGCGGGTTCCTCGGGCCTGATCGGCTCGGCCCTGACCGCCGCGCTGCGGGCCGCCGATCACCCGGTGCTACGGATCGTGCGCCGCGCCCCGGCTAATGCCGGTGAACTGCACTGGAATCCCGACAGCGGCGAATTCGACGTCGACGCGCTGAGCGAGGTCGACGCCGTCGTCAACCTCTGCGGCGTCGGCGTGGCCGGGCGTAGGTGGTCCGGCGCGTTCAAGCAGAGCCTGCGGGACAGCCGCATCACTCCCACCGAGGTACTGGCCAACGCCGTGGCAGACGCCGGCGTGGACACGTTGATCAACGCCAGCGCGGTGGGTTACTACGGCGACACCCGGGATCGAGTCGTCGACGAAACCGACACGGCGGGAAGCGGTTTCCTGGCCCAGCTGTGCCAGGACTGGGAAGCCGCGACCCTACCCGCCCACGACGCCGGCGCCCGGGTCGTGCTAGCCCGCATAGGGATCGTGCTCTCCCCCGCGGGCGGTGCGCTCGGCTCGATGCGGCCACTGTTCTCCGCCGGGCTCGGCGCCAGGCTGGGTAGCGGCCGCCAGTACATGCCGTGGATCAGCCTCGATGACGTAGTGCGGGCACTGATGTTCGCGATCGCAGACCCGTCGCTGTCCGGACCGGTCAATATGACCGGACCGGCACCGGTCACCAACGCCGAGTTCACCGCCGCGTTCGGGCGCGCACTCAAACGTCCGATTCCCCCGCTGGCGGCACCCGGATTCGTGATCCGGGCCGCCCTCGGGGAGTTCGCCGACGAGGGGCTGCTCGTCGGTCAGCGCGCCATCCCGTCGGCTCTCGAGCGAGCCGGTTTCGGGTTCCACCACAACACCATCGGCGAGGCCCTCGGCTACGCGCTGTCCCGCCGCGACCGCGACTGACCCCACACCCGAGCGTCCCAGGTCAGTCGCCGACCACTCCCGAGCGTCACGCCAGAGTGGCCGTCACCACCCACAGCCACTCTGGCGCGACGATCGCGTCGCAGGGCCGTCGCACAACGAGTAGCGTCGGTCACGTGAACGGATCCATCCGCTCCGCATCGACCCCGGTCGACGTCCGACAGGTCGGCGTCGTCGACTACCGCACGGCCTGGCAGCTGCAGCGCGACCTGGCCGACGCCAGGGCCGGCGGCGCCGGCGACACGCTGCTGCTGCTGCAGCACCCCTCGGTCTTCACCGCGGGACGGCGCACCGAGCCGCACGAACGGCCGGTCGAGAGGCAGATCGGCCCTACCCCCGGCGCGCACGCCCCAGAGGTCATCGACACCGACCGAGGCGGCAAGATCACCTGGCACGGCCCGGGCCAACTGGTCGGCTACCCGATCATCGGATTGGCCGAGCCGCTCGATGTGGTGAACTTCGTTCGCCGCGTTGAGGAAGCACTGATCACGGTGTGCGGCGATCTCGGCCTGGAAACAATCCGGATCGACGGCCGGTCCGGGGTGTGGGTACCGGCGGGCGGAGCCCGGCCCGCGCGCAAGGTCGCCGCTATCGGGGTTCGGGTGTCGCGGGCGATCACGCTGCACGGGTTCGCCCTGAACTGTGACTGCGACCTCGACGCGTTCGGGGCCATCGTGCCGTGCGGTATCAGCGACGCCGGTGTCACGTCGTTGACGGCCGAACTGCACCACACCGTGACCGTCGACGACGTCCGGGTGGCGGTCGCCGCCGCCGTCTGCGACGCGCTCGACGGGGTGCTGCCGGTCCGCGAACACTCCGCTGCGGGCGTAACATCGACCGTGTGACCGTCGCACCCGAAGGCCGCCGCTTGCTGCGGCTGGAGGTGCGCAACGCCCAGACCCCGATCGAGCGCAAGCCGCCGTGGATCCGGGTGAAGGCCCGGATGGGACCGGAGTACACCGCGCTCAAGGCCCTGGTAGGACGCGAGGGTCTGCACACCGTCTGCGAAGAGGCCGGCTGCCCCAACATCTTCGAATGCTGGGAGGACCGGGAGGCCACCTTCCTCATCGGCGGCGACCAATGCACCCGCCGCTGCGACTTCTGCCAGATCGACACCGGGAAGCCCGCCGCGCTGGATCGCGACGAGCCCCGCCGGGTCGCTGAGAGCGTCGCCACGATGGGGCTGCGTTACGCCACCATCACCGGCGTCGCCCGCGACGACCTGCCCGACGGCGGCGCCTGGCTGTACGCGGCGACGGTGCGCGCCATCAAGGAGCTCAACCCCTCGACCGGTGTCGAACTGCTCATCCCCGACTTCAACGGCGACCCCGCCCAGCTGTCCGAGGTGTTCGAGTCGCGCCCGGAAGTCCTGGCGCACAACGTCGAAACCGTGCCGCGCATCTTCAAACGGATCCGGCCCGCCTTCACCTACCGGCGCAGCCTCGGCGTCCTCACGGCGGCGCGCGACGCCGGCCTGGTCACCAAGAGCAACCTCATCCTCGGCCTGGGCGAGAGCCCTGACGAAGTGCGCACCGCCCTGGCCGACCTGTGTGACGCCGGGTGCGACATCGTCACCATCACCCAGTACCTGCGCCCGTCGGTGCGTCACCACCCGGTCCAGCGGTGGGTCACTCCCGAGGAGTTCGATGAGTTCGCGCGGTACGCCGAGGGGCTGGGCTTCGCCGGCGTGCTGGCCGGGCCACTCGTGCGGTCGTCCTACCGGGCGGGACGGTTGTACCAGCAGGCCGCCGACAGCCGGGTCCGGACCGCAGCAACGCCGTAGCCGTCGGGCGCACACGGCGGACCCGGGCGCGCACGTATTCTTTGTCTATGGCAAAAACCCGCAACGCCGCCGAGAACCGGGCCGCCAAGGCGCAGGCCACGGCCGCCCGCAAGGCCGCCTCCAAGGAACGCCGCACACAGTTGTGGCAGGCGTTCACCATTCAGCGCCAGGAGGACGTGCGCCTGCTGCCGTACATGATCGCCGCCTTCGTGCTGATTGTCGGGGCGTCGGTGGCGTTCGGGGTATGGGCCGGTGGGATCGCCATGATCTCCTCGCCCGTCTTCGGCGTGGTGTTGGGGGCCTTGGCGGCGTTCATCGTCTTCAGCCGACGGGCCCAGAAATCCATTTACGCGAAGGCCGAGGGGCAGACCGGCGCCGCGGCGTGGGTGTTGGACAACATGCGCGGCAAGTGGCGGGTGACCCCCGGGGTGGCCGCGACGGGCCACCTCGACGCGGTGCACCGCGTGCTCGGGCGGCCCGGCGTCATCCTGATCGGCGAGGGGGCGGCGACACGTGTCAAACCGCTTCTGGCCCAGGAGAAGAAGCGAACGGCGCGACTGGTCGGCGACGTGCCGATCTACGACATCGTCATCGGCAACGGCGACGACGAGGTTCCACTGTCCAAACTGGAGCGCCACCTCACCCGCCTACCGGCCAACATCACCGTCAAACAGATGGACTCGCTCGAGTCGCGGATGGCCGCGCTGGGATCGCGGGCCGGTGCCGCCATCCTGCCCAAGGGGCCGGTGCCCGGCGCCGGCAAGATGCGCGGGGTGCAGCGCGCGGTGCGCCGCAGATAGCGCGGGCTCATCGCGCCAACCGCCGCACCACCGCCGTGCGGCTGAGCTGATCGTGCAGGCCGCGCCCGTCGGAGTCGGTGAATAGCGCCGGGATCACCATGGCCAGGAGTAGGCCCCGCGCCGCGAGGCGGCCGATCCCGACCGGGGCACGTCCGTCCACCGCCACCACCTGCAGCCCCAGGGCGAGCTGCCCCGGTGTGAAGCTGAACAGTCGCACCGACAGCAGGCCGAGCGCCAACCAGACGACCAGCACCGCCGTCGACAGCATCTGCGGGGACACGACACCGAACCGCTGGGCCAACGCCGCGAGGCCGTAGGCGATCAACCAGTCGATCAGCAGGGCGGCCACCCGGCGTCCCGTCGGCGCCAGCGATCCCGGCCCGCTACTCGGCAGGCCGAGCCTCTCGCCGGCGTAGGGTCCCTCGGTCACCGCTCGACATCCACGGCCCTACACTAGGGCTCGCCGGAGGGCCGCATGGGCCGACTGGACTGCACCCCGGGTTGCGGGGTGACGTAACCTCCATGCAATACCGCCTTGACGGGCGGGCAATATCCGCTGCTTAGCGTCAGGCGGCGGGCCTCACCGAGTAAAGGAGCATTTTGTGGCGGAAAAGACTCCCGACGACGTCTTCAAACTCGTCAAGGACGAGAAGGTCGAGTTCGTCGACGTCCGGTTCTGCGACTTGCCCGGCGTGATGCAGCACTTCACGATCCCGACGTCGTTCTTCGACAAGAGCGTGTTCGAGGAGGGCCTAGCGTTCGACGGCTCGTCCATCCGTGGCTTCCAGTCGATCCACGAGTCCGACATGCTGCTGCTGCCCGACCCCGGGACCGCGCAGATCGACCTGTTCACCGAAGCCAAGACGCTGAACCTGAACTTCTTCGTCCACGACCCATTCACCCTCGAGCCGTACTCCCGCGACCCGCGCAACGTCGCCCGCAAGGCCGAGAACTATCTCATCAGCACCGGCGTCGCCGACACCGCGTACTTCGGCGCTGAGGCCGAGTTCTACATCTTCGACTCCATCAGCTTCGACTCGCGCATCAACGGGTCGTTCTACGAGATCGACGCGATCTCAGGCTGGTGGAACACCGGATCGCCGACCGAACTCGACGGCAGCCCCAACCGCGGCTACAAGGTCCGGCCCAAGGGCGGGTACTTCCCCGTCGCACCGGTCGACCACTACGTCGACCTCCGCAATAAAATGCTGTCCAACCTGATCACGGCCGGCTTCAGCCTGGAGAAGGGCCACCACGAGGTGGGCACGGGCGGGCAGGCCGAGATCAACTACAAGTTCAACACCCTGCTCGCCGCGGCCGACGACTTGCAGCTCTACAAGTACATCGTCAAGAACACCGCGTGGGCCAACGGCAAGACGGTCACGTTCATGCCCAAGCCACTGTTCGGTGACAACGGCTCGGGGATGCACACCCACCAGTCGCTGTGGAAGGGCGGCAACCCGTTGATGTACGACGAGACGGGCTACGCCGGGCTGTCGGACACCGCGCGGCACTACATCGGCGGCCTGCTGCACCACGCTCCGTCGCTGCTGGCCTTCACGAACCCGACGGTGAACTCCTACAAGCGGCTGGTTCCCGGCTACGAGGCGCCCATCAACCTGGTCTACAGCCAGCGCAACCGCTCGGCCTGCGTGCGTATTCCGATCACCGGCAGCAACCCGAAGGCCAAGCGGCTGGAGTTCCGCTGTCCCGACTCCTCGGGCAACCCGTACCTGGCGTTCGCCGCCATGCTGATGGCCGGCCTGGACGGAATCAAGAACAAGATCGAGCCGCAGGCGCCGGTCGACAAGGATCTCTACGAGTTGCCGCCGGAGGAGGCCGCCAACATCCCACAGGCGCCCACCCAGCTGGCCGCGGTGATCGACCGGTTGGAGGCCGATCACGAATACCTCACCGAGGGTGGAGTTTTCACGCCCGACCTGATCGAGACGTGGATCAACTTCAAGCGCGAGAACGAGATCCTGCCGGTCCAGATCCGGCCGCACCCGTACGAGTTTGCCCTCTACTACGACGTGTAGGTCGGCGCTACGTCGAGGGCTCTAGCTGGGTGGTGACGGTCGGCACGTCGCGACGCGGCTTTACAGTATGCGCATGTCGGACAGGAAGTTTTCGTTCCAGGTCACTCGCACCAGCACCGCGCCGGCG
>CAZZHX010000180.1:0-6348 GCA_964653535.1 uncultured Mycobacterium sp.
ACCCGACCCCAGCTACGGCCAGGGCACCGGTTACGGCCAGTCCACCGGTTACGCCCCGGCCCCCGGTTACGGACAACCCCCGGACTACGGACAACCCGAAGGCTACGGGCAGCCCGCAAGCTATGGACAGCCCGGCGGTTACGGCGGCTACGGTCAGGGCGGCTACGCGCCGGTCGGCACGATGGTCATCCTCCAGCTCGACGACGGCAGCGGCCGCACCTACCAGGTGCGTGACGGCTCCAATGTCGTCGGCCGCGGGCAGGACGCCCAATTCCGCCTGCCCGACACCGGCGTATCCCGCCGTCACCTGGAGATCCGCTGGGACGGGCAGGTAGCCCTGCTCGCCGACCTCAACTCGACCAACGGGACCACCGTCAACAACGCCCCGGTTCAGGAGTGGCAGCTGGCCGATGGCGACGTGATCCGACTGGGCCACTCGGAGATCATCGTCCGCATCCACTGACCCCACGGGCGCGACACCGGGACTTGTGCGCCCCCCGTACCGCGACGTTGCCGACGCGCTCGGTGTCACGTGGGGGCCAGGGTTGCCAGGACCGAAAGGACGCCAGATGCAGGGACTAGTACTGCAGCTGACGCGTGCCGGGTTTCTGATGCTGCTGTGGGTGTTCATCTGGTCAGTGCTGCGGATCCTGCGAACCGACATCTACGCACCGACCGGAGCCGTCATGGTGCGCCGCGGCCTGACCCTGCGAAGCACACTGCTGCCCTCGCGCCAGTCCCGGCACGCCGCCCGCCACCTCGTGGTGACCGAGGGGTCGCTGACGGGCGCGCGCATCACGCTCAACGGGCAACCGGTCATGATCGGGCGGGCCGACGACTCGACCGTCGTCCTGACCGACGACTACGCCTCCACGCGGCACGCCCGGCTGTCTCAGCGCGGTTCCGAGTGGTACGTCGAGGATCTAGGATCGACCAACGGCACGTATCTCGACAGGGCGAAGGTGACGACCGCGGTACGAGTTCCGCTCGGAACGCCGATCCGGATCGGCAAAACGGCAATCGAGTTGCGCCCATGAGCCTCGTCCTGCGATACGCCGCCCGCAGCGACCGCGGCCTGGTACGCACCAACAACGAAGACTCCGTGTACGCCGGGGCGCGCCTGCTGGCGCTGGCGGACGGCATGGGCGGCCATGCGGCCGGCGAGGTGGCGTCCCAATTGGTGATCGCGGCCCTGGCCCATCTCGACGACGACGATCCCGGCGGTGACCTGCTCGCCAAACTCGAGTCCGCAGTCCGCGAAGGCAACGAGGCGATCGCCGCGCAGGTCGAGGCGGAGCCCGAGCTGGACGGGATGGGCACCACCCTCACCGCAATCCTGTTCGGCGGCGACAGGATTGGGCTGGTGCACATCGGCGATTCGCGCGGCTACCTGCTTCGCGATGGGGAACTGACGCAGATCACCAAGGACGACACCTTCGTGCAGACCCTGGTCGACGAGGGCCGGATCACCCACGAAGAGGCGCACAGCCACCCTCAGCGGTCGTTGATCATGCGGGCGCTCACCGGCCACGAGGTCGAGCCCACCCTGATCATGCGCGAAGCGCTGGCCGGCGACCGTTATCTGCTGTGCTCGGACGGGCTTTCCGACCCGGTGAGAGACGAAACCATCTGCGAGGCACTGCAGCTTCCCGACGTGGTCGAGGCCGCCTACCGGCTCATCGAGCTGGCGCTGCGCGGCGGCGGGCCCGACAACGTCACGGTGGTGGTCGCCGACGTGGTCGACTACGACTACGGCCAAACACAACCGATTCTCGCCGGGGCGGTATCGGGCGACGACGACCAGACGACAACCCTGCCCAACACCGCCGCCGGCCGTGCTTCGGCGATCAGGCCCCGCCAGGAGGTGACCAGTCGCGTTGCGCCCCCAGCAGAACCGGCACACCCGCCGGGGTGGTCACGCAGACGGATGGCGATCGTCCTCACGCTGGTGTCGCTGCTGGTGCTGGCGGGCCTCGCCGCCGGCCGGATGATCATCCGCTCCAATTACTACGTCGCCGGGAACAACGGCACGGTGTCGATCCTGCAGGGCGTTCAGGGTTCGCTGCTGGGCATGTCGCTGCACGAGCCGTATCTGGTGGGTTGCCTCGACGTCCACAACTCGCTCTCGGTCATCGGTGTCGAGGACACCGGCGCCCACCCCGGCTGCCGACTGATGCAGCTACGGGATCTGCGGCCCGCGGCCCGCAATGAGGTTCAGGCAGGGCTCCCCGCCGGAAGCCTGGACAACGCGATCAGACAGCTGCACGAACTGTCGAGCGCCTCGCTGCTGCCGACCTGCCCGCCACTGCGGGAAACGGCCCACGCGGCGGGCCCACCACCGGGCCCGCCACCGCTGCACCCGTCGGCCCCTACGACGACGGCTCCCGCCTCAGGCTCGAACAGGCCTCCCCCTGCTTCGCCCGGGCCTCCGGGGGCCCCTGCGCCCCCGAGCACAGCCGCGGCGTCGGCGTCCGCGTTAGCGCCACCCGAACCTCAGCCGGGTGTCGACTGCCGAGTGGTGGCATGACTACGCAGATCCAGCCGCCGGTGGCGGTCACGCCCCCGCTGTCGACCCGGCGCAACGCCGAACTCCTGCTGCTGGGCTTCGCCTCCTTGATCACCGTCGCGGCGTTGCTGATCGTGGAGGCCAACCAGGAACGCGGGCTGCGCTGGGACCCGCACTGGAAAACCGTCGCCTTCGGTCTGCTCTTCCTGGCCGTGTTCGCCGGCGCTCATCTGGCCGTCCGGCGGTTCGCCCCGTACACCGATCCGCTGCTGCTGCCCGTCGTGGCATTGCTCAACGGACTCGGCCTGGTGATGATCCACCGGCTCGACCTCGTCACCAATCGTGGCGGCGGGCGCCATCACCCCGGCGCCGCCCAGCAGATGCTGTGGACCGTCGTCGGCGTTGCCGCGTTCGCGCTCGTGATCATCCTGCTCAAGGACCACCGACAACTCTCGCGCTACGGCTACATCTACGGGGTCACGGGCCTGGTGCTGCTGGCGATCCCCGCGGCGCTGCCCGCGTCGCTGTCCGAGCAGAACGGCGCCAAGATCTGGATTCGGTTCCCCGGCTTCTCGATTCAGCCCGCCGAGTTCTCGAAAATCCTGCTGCTGATCTTCTTCTGCGCGGTGCTGACCGCCAAGCGCCAGCTGTTCACCAGCGTCGGCAAGCACGTCATGGGGATCACCCTGCCCCGCCCCCGAGACCTCGCACCGCTGCTGGCGGCCTGGGTGATCTCGGTGGGCGTGATGGTCCTCGAGAAGGACCTCGGTACGTCGCTGCTGCTATACGCCTCGTTCCTGGCGGTGGTCTATCTGGCCACGCAGCGTGTCAGTTGGGTCGTCATCGGTGCGGTGCTCTTCGCCCTAGGAAGCGTCGCGGCCTACTTCATGTTCGCCCACGTCCGTGTTCGGGTGCACACGTGGTGGGACCCGTTCGCCGACCCCGACAACACCGGCTATCAGATGGTGCAGTCGCTCTTCAGTTTCGCCACCGGCGGTATCTTCGGCACCGGGCTGGGCAACGGCCAACCCGACACCGTGCCGGCTGCGTCGACCGACTTCATCATCGCCGCGTTCGGTGAGGAGCTGGGCCTGGTCGGGCTGGCGAGCATTATGATGCTCTACACGATCGTCATTGTCCGTGGCTTACGGACCGCGATCGCCACCCGCGACAGCTTCGGCAAGCTGCTGGCGGGCGGTCTGGCGTCGACGTTGGCGATTCAGTTGTTCATCGTCGTCGGCGGGGTGACCAAGCTGATACCGCTCACCGGGTTGACCACACCGTGGATGTCCTACGGCGGCTCGTCGCTGCTGGCGAACTACGTGCTGCTGGCCATTCTGGCGCGGATCTCACACCGCGCCCGGCGTCCATTGGAAGGCCGGCCGCGCGACCCGTCGCCGATCGCCGGTGCCAAGACCGAGGTGATCGCGCTGGCATGAACGCCTCCCTCCGCCGGATCTCGGTGACCGTGATGGCGCTGATCGTGCTGCTCCTGCTCAACGCCACAATGACGCAGGTCTTCGCCGCCGACGGCCTGCGGGCCGACCCGCGTAACCAGCGCGTCCTGCTCGACGAGTATTCACGTCAGCGTGGCCAGATCGTGGCGGGCGGTCAGTTGCTGGCCTACTCGATGTCCACCGACAACAGTTTCCGTTTCCTGCGCGTCTATCCCAACCCCGCCGTGTATGCGCCCGTCACTGGCTTCTACTCGCTGCGGTACTCCAGTTCGGGCATGGAGCGCGCGGAGGACTCGCTGCTCAACGGGTCCGATCCGCGGCTGTTCGGGCGGCGGCTTGCCGACTTCTTCACCGGTCGCGAGCCGCGCGGCGGCAACGTCGACACCACGATCAACCCCCGGGTCCAGCAAGCCGGCTGGGACGCCATGCAGCAGGGCTGCGGCGGGCAGGCGTGCAAGGGGGCCGTCGTCGCCCTCGAACCCGCCACCGGCAAGATCCTGGCGCTGGTGTCGTCGCCGTCCTACGACCCGAACATGCTGTCGTCACACAATCCGGACGCCGAGTCCCAAGCCTGGCAGCGGCTGCGCGACGACCCCAACACCCCGATGACCAACCGCGCCATCGCGCAGACCTACCCGCCCGGTTCCACGTTCAAGTTGGTCACCACCGCTGCGGCGCTGCAGGCCGGCGCCACCGACACCGAGCAGTTGACGGCCGCGGCCTCGATCCGATTGCCCGACAGCACCGCCACGTTGGAGAACTACGGCGGCGCGCCGTGCGGCACCGACCCGACGGTGTCGCTCGAGCGGGCATTCGCGCTGTCGTGCAACACCGCGTTCGTGGAGCTCGGCATGCGCACCGGGGCCGACGCGCTGCGCAAAATGGCGAGCTCGTTCGGCCTAGACGCCACCCCGGCCGTGATCCCGCTGCAGGTCGCCGAGTCGACGGTGGGGGTGATCACCGATGCCGCCGCGCTGGGTATGTCGAGCATCGGCCAGAAGGACGTCGCTCTGACCCCGCTACAGAACGCCCAGATCGCGGCGACCATCGCCAACAGCGGTGTGACGATGCAGCCCTACCTGGTCAACAGCCTCAAGGGGCCGAACTTGGCCACGATCACCAGCACCGCCCCCTACCAACAGCGCCGCGCTGTGTCGCCGCAGGTCGCCGCTAAGCTCAAAGAGCTGATGGTCGGTGCCGAGAAGGTCGCACAACAGAAGGGGGCCATCGCCGGCGTGCAGATCGCATCCAAGACCGGTACCGCCGAACATGGCGCCGATCCGCGTAACACTCCGCCACACGCGTGGTACGTCGCCTTCGCGCCGGCGGACGCCCCGAAGGTGGCGGTCGCCGTGCTGGTGGAGAACGGGGGCGACCGGCTGTCGGCGACGGGCGGCGCACTCGCCGCACCGATCGGACGGGCCGTGATCGAGGCCGCGTTGCAGGGGGAGCCATGAGCCCGCGCGTCGGGGTGACCCTGTCCGGCCGGTACCGCCTGCAGCGACTGATCGCCACCGGCGGCATGGGCCAGGTGTGGGAGGCGGTGGACAACCGGCTGGGCCGGCGCGTCGCGGTGAAGGTGCTCAAGCAGGAGTTCTCCCAGGACGCCGAGTTCATCGAACGCTTCCGGATCGAGGCGCGCACCACCGCGATGCTCAACCACCCGGGGATCGCCCAGGTTCACGACTACGGCGAAAGCCAACTCGACGGCGAGGGGCGCACCGCTTACCTGGTGATGGAGCTGGTCAACGGCGAGCCGCTGAACTCTGTGCTCAAACGGACGGGGCGGTTGTCGCTGCGGCACGCGCTGGACATGCTCGAGCAGACCGGCCGGGCGCTGCAGGTGGCGCATACGGCCGGACTGGTGCACCGCGACGTCAAGCCGGGCAACATCTTGATCACCCCCACCGGCCAGGTCAAGATCACCGACTTCGGTATCGCCAAGGCCGTCGACGCGGCCCCGGTGACCCAGACTGGGATGGTGATGGGCACCGCGCAGTACATCGCGCCCGAACAGGCGCTCGGCCATGAAGCCACCCCGTCCAGTGACGTCTACTCCCTGGGAGTTGTTGCCTACGAGGTGGTTTCGGGACGGCGCCCGTTTACCGGCGACGGCGCTCTGACGGTGGCGATGAAGCACATCAAGGAGCCCCCGCCGCCGCTGCCCTCCGAGCTGCCGCCCAACGTGCGCGAGCTCATCGAGATCACCCTGGTGAAGAACCCCGCGATGCGCTACCGCAGCGGCGGGCCGCTGGCCGACGCCGTCGCCGCCGTGCGTGCGGGCCGCCGGCCCCCGCGCCCCAGCCAGACTCCCCCCGCCGGGGAGGCGCGCCCGGCGGCCATTCCGTCGAGCACGCCGATGCGAGCGGTGCCCATGCCCACCGG
>CAZZHX010000181.1:0-6344 GCA_964653535.1 uncultured Mycobacterium sp.
GAGACGAGGGTGTTGAGCTCGCGACGCAGCTCGCGCAGCTGCCCATGGGTGGTCACTGGCTGCGCCGCCCGCGGCACGGCTGCCCGCTTCTGCAGCTGCTCGTCTTGGCGCCGGTGCAGCAGGGCCCGCATCTGATCGGCGTCCAGCAGTCCGGGGATGCCGAGGTAGTCGGCCTCCTCGTCGCTGCCGGCCGGGGTCGCCGTGCCGAACGACGACCCGTCGAAGATGACCTGATCCAGTTCGGCGTCGGCGCCGAGCGCGGTGAAACCGGCGTCGGTCTCGTCCTTCTCGGTTTGGGTCCTGCTGGCGGGGTCGCCGTCGAGCGGATCCCCGTCCGGGCGGTGCGGGTCCCCGAGCACGTGGTTGCGCTGGGCTTCCAATTCGCTGGCCAGTTGCAGCAGGTTTGGCACCGACGGTACGAAGATGCTCGCCATTTCCCCCGGCCGGCGCGACCGCACGAAGCGGCCGATCGCCTGCGCGAAGTACAACGGCGTCGAGGCGCTGGTGGCGTAGATGCCGACCGACAGCCGGGGCACGTCGACGCCCTCGGACACCATCCGCACCGCGACCAGCCAGCGGCCGCTGCTCGCGGCGAATTCACCGATGCGTGCCGACGATCCCGGATCGTCGGAGAGCACGAGCGTCGGCGCCTCGGACGTCAGCCGCGTGAGCAGGGCCGCGTAGGCGCGCGCCGCTTTCTGGTCGGAGGCGATGATCATGGCGGCGGCGTCGGGGACGTGCACGCGCAGCTGGCGCAGGCGCTCGTCAGCAGCCGCGATCACTGCGGGCATCCACTCGCCGGCGGGATCCAGGGCCGTGCGCCACGCTCGCGCGGTGTGTTCGGTCGACAGTGGCTCGCCCAGGCGTGCGGCGTGCTCGTCGCCGGCGCTGTCGCGCCAGCGCGCCTCACCGGAGTAGGCGAGGAACACCACCGGCCGCACGACGCCGTCGGCCAGAGCTTCGGCGTACCCGTAGGTGTGGTCGGCCTGCGAGAGCAGCGCGCCGTCGGTGCCGGGCACGTAGTTGACGAAGGGGATCGGGCTGTCGTCGCTACGAAACGGCGTGCCCGTCAGACAGAGCCGGCGGGTTGCGTCGCTGAAGGCTTCGCGGATCGCCTCGCCCCAGGTTTTGGCGTCGCCGCCGTGGTGGATCTCGTCGAAGACCACCAGGGTGTTGCGCTGCTCGGTGCGCACGCGGTGCAGCGTCGGGTGCGCGGCCACCTGGGCGTAGGTGACCATGACGCCGTGGTATTCGGGCGACGTCCGGGGGTTGGTGTTGGAGAATTTCGGGTCCAGCGCGAGCCCATGGCTCTGGGCGGCCAGCGCCCATTGCGTCTTGAGGTGCTCGGTCGGCACCACGATGGTCAACTGCTCGACGACGCGCTGGCTCAGCAGTTCGGCCGCCACCCGCAGGGCGAACGCCGTCTTCCCGGACCCGGGGGTGGCGACGGCCAGGAAGTCGCGCGGCTGGCCGGCCAGATACTTCACCAGGGCGCGCCGCTGCCAGCCCCGCAGCGGCTGCAACGACACGGCTCTCCCCCGTAGGTGCGCTTTCGGTGTGGCCAGCGTGAATGGATCGCGGCGGTGAAATTTAACACCCGGCCGCCGTCGCCGAGACCTAAGTGGTGGCGACGCGCCGCGGCGTGTCGTCGCAAGGATTTAAGTGTCGCGGCGGTGGTGACCCGCTGCGCCCCGCTTCGCGGCGCTGGCGATCACCACTAGGCTAAATGGGTGTTTGAATCCCTGTCTGACCGGTTGACCGGTGCTCTGTCTGGACTGCGCGGCAAGGGCCGGCTGACCGAGGCCGACATCGAGGCCACCACCCGCGAGATCCGCCTGGCACTGCTGGAAGCGGACGTTGCGCTGCCGGTGGTGCGCGAGTTCGTCAACCGGATCAAGCAGCGGGCCAAGGGTGCCGAGGTCTCCGGCGCGCTCAACCCCGCGCAGCAGGTCGTCAAGATTGTCGACGACGAACTCGTCGGCATCCTCGGCGGCAAAACCCGCCAACTCGCGTTCGCGAAGACGCCACCGACGGTGGTGATGCTCGCCGGTCTGCAGGGTTCCGGGAAGACCACGCTGGCGGGCAAACTGGCCGCGTGGTTCCGCGGCCAGGGTCACACTCCGCTGTTGGTGGCCTGCGACCTGCAGCGCCCGGCGGCGGTGAACCAGTTGCAGGTCGTCGGTGAGCGCGCCGGGGTGCCGGTGTTCGCGCCGCATCCTGGGGCATCCCCGCAGTCGGGTCCCGGCGACCCGGTCGCCGTCGCGTCGGCCGGGCTGGCCGAGGCCCGCGCCAAACACTTCGACATCGTTATCGTCGATACCGCTGGGCGACTGGGCGTCGACGACGAGCTGATGGCTGAGGCCGCGGCGATCCGGGCGGCGATCAATCCCGACGAGGTCCTGTTCGTGCTTGACGCGATGATCGGGCAGGACGCCGTCACCACGGCCCAGGCGTTTGGCGAGGGCGTCGGCTTCACCGGGGTGGTGCTGACCAAGCTCGACGGCGACGCCCGCGGCGGCGCCGCACTGTCGGTCCGCGAAGTCACAGGCGTCCCAATACTTTTCGCTTCCACCGGGGAGAAGCTCGAGGACTTCGACGTCTTCCACCCCGACCGGATGGCCAGCCGCATCCTAGGCATGGGCGACGTGCTCAGCCTCATCGAACAGGCCGAGCAGGTCTTCGACGTCCAGCAAGCCGAGGCCGCCGCCGCCAAGATCGGTAGCGGCGAACTGACGCTGGAGGACTTCCTGGATCAGATGCTCGCCATCCGCAAGATGGGTCCGATCGGCAACCTGCTGGGCATGCTGCCCGGCGCGGGCCAGATGAAGGACGCGCTCGCCGAGGTCGACGATCGCCAACTCGACCGCCTGCAGGCCATCATCCGCGGCATGACGCCGCAGGAGCGGGTCGACCCCAAGATCATCAACGCCTCGCGGCGACTGCGCATTGCCAACGGCTCGGGCGTGGCTGTGTCCGAGGTCAACCAGTTGGTCGACCGTTTCTTCGACGCCCGCAAGATGATGTCCTCGATGCTCGGTGGCATGGGTATCCCCGGCCTGAGCCGCAAGTCGGCCACCCGAAAAGGCAAGGGGGCCAAGAACAAGAAGGGCAAGAAGGGGGCCAGGGGTCCGACGCCGCCGAAGCTGTCGAGTCCCTTCGGCCCCGGCAGCATGCCGGGCATGCCGGCCGGATTCCCCGATCTGTCGCACCTGCCCGACGGCCTCAACGAGCTGCCGCCCGCGCTGGCCGACTTCGACCTGTCCAAGCTCAAGTTCCCGGGCAACCCGGGACGAGGCTAGCCGCGCCGTGCGCCTGCACGTGCGCGGTCTGGGGTTGCCGGACGAGACCGAAACCCAGCTGTGGATCGTCGACGGCCACATCAGCACCGAGCCGGTCGCGCGCGCCGACACCGTTTTCGCCGGAGGCTGGATCCTGCCCGGCTTGGTCGACGCGCACTGCCACGTGGGGCTCGGTGACCATGGCGAGATCTCCCTCGACGAGGCGGTCGCCCAGGCGGAGGCCGAGCGCGATGTCGGCGCCCTGTTGCTGCGCGACTGCGGTTCCCCCACCGACACGCGCAGCCTCGACGACCGCGACGATCTGCCCCGGATCATCCGCGCCGGCAAACACCTGGGCAGGCCAAAACGCTACGCGCCGGGCTTCTCGCGCGAGCTCGAGGACGAATCCCAGCTGCCGGCGGCCGTGGCCGTGGAGGCCCGCCGCGGTGACGGCTGGGTCAAGCTGGTCGGCGACTGGATCGACCGCGGCGTCGGCGATCTGGCGCCGCTGTGGTCCGATGACGTGCTCAAAGCCGCGATCGACGCCGCGCACGCCCACGGTGCCCGGGTGACGGCGCACGTCTTCAGCGAGGACGCGCTGCCGGGACTGATCACAGCCGGCATCGATTGCATCGAACATGGGACCGGCCTCACCGACGACTCCATCGCGCTGATGCTCGAGCATGGCACCGTATTAGTGCCCACGCTGATCAACGTCATCGAGAACTTCGAGGGCATCGCCGGCGCCGCCGCGAAGTATCCGACCTACGCCGCCCACATGCGCGACCTGTACGCGCGCTGCCCGCAGCGGATGGCGGCCGCGCGCGAGGCCGGCGTGCCGATGTACGCGGGCAGCGACGCCGGCACCATGATCGCTCACGGCCGTATCGCCGACGAGGTGGCGGCGCTCACGGGGATCGGGATGAGCCCGACCGAGGCACTGGGCGCGGCCTGCTGGGACGCGCGCCGCTGGCTGGGCCGGGCGGGCCTCGACCACGGGGCGTCGGCCGACCTGCTGTGCTACGCGCAGGACCCGCGGTTGGGGCCAGCCGTGCTGAACCGTCCCGATCTGGTGATACTGCGCGGCAACGTATTCCGGCCGACAGGCGCAGGGGTCTGAGCTAGAGCGCCCCGACGCTCGCGGCGGGGTTGAGCGCGAACCCCCAGTCGAACAGGCTGGCCGCTTGATCCCAGTAGGTCGGCCCGCCCTCCCTCACCACCCCGAACATCATGGCGATCACCAGGCGCCGGTTGCCGCGAGTGGCGGCGCCGACGAAGGTCTTGCGCGCGGCGCTGGTGAAGCCCGTCTTGCCGCCGATGGCGCCGGGGTAGCGCGCCAGCAGCTCGTCCTGGTTGGTAATCGGGTGCTCACCGTTGTCGCCGGGGAACATGGCCGACGGCTCGGCGGTGATCTGCGCGAACACCGGGTTGGCCATCGCGGCGCGGAAAAGGACGGCCAGGTCGTGTGCCGTCGACGCGCCGGGACCGTGGGGACCGTCCAGGCCGGACGGGGTCGACGCGTGCGTGTTCACCGCGCCCAGCTCGGCGGCCTTCGCGTTCATCATTCCCACGGCGGCGTCCGCGCCCCCCATCATGTGCGCCAGCGTGTTGGCGGCATCGTTGCCGGAGACAAGCAGCAGGGCGTCGAGCAGCTGGCGGGCGGTGTAGGTCCGGCCCGCCTTGATGCCCACGCAGTTGCACTCGACCTGGGTGTCCGCGACGTCGGCGACGACGGTGGCGTCCAGGTTCACCTGGTCGAGCGCCACGAGTGCCAGCAGTACCTTGATGGTGCTCGCGGGCGGGTGGGCGACGTCAGAATCGCGCCCGGCCAGCACCTGGCCACTGTCGAGATCGGCCACGATCCAGGTTTGCGCCGGACCGTCAGGGATGGGTATCGAGCCGATCGGCTGCATGGAGTCGGCCAGGGTGGCGGGGGCGGTCACCACGCCGACCGTGGCGCCGCACGCGCCGAACATCAAAGCCGCGGCGAGGGCGGCCGTGAACGTGCGCATGGGCGCAGAGTGTAACTTCCGCCGGCGGCTGATCGCCATGTGGTCGAGGCGTCGTGTTGAATCGACCCATGTTGAGCCTCGCCGAGATTTCCGACCGCCTCGAGATCCAGCAGCTGCTGGTGGACTATTCCACCGCGATCGATCAGCGGCGATTCGACGATTTGGACGCGGTGTTCACCCCCGACGCCTACATCGACTACCGCGCGCTGGGGGGCATCGACGGCCGGTATCCCGAGGTGAAGAAGTGGCTGTCGGAGGTGCTGTCGACCTTCCCGGTGTATTCGCACATGCTCGGCAACTTCTCGGTGCGCGTCGAGGGGGACACCGCCTCGTCGCGGGTGATCTGTTTCAACCCCATGGTGCTGCCGGGTGAATCGCCCAGCGAGAAGGTGCTGTTCTGCGGGCTGTGGTACGACGACGAATTCGTCCGCACCCCCTGGGGCTGGCGGATGACCCGCCGGGTGGAGACGAAGGTGTTTCAGAAGGTCCTGTGACGGCCGGATTTCTGGTGCAGGGCCGCGTTCTGGCACAATCGGGGATTGCCCGTCGTACGGCCACGGCCGCCCGATGGTCACACACGCGAGGCAAAACCGGATCCGGGCATTCCGCCCGGGTTGCTGAATTGCAGCGTGACACCCAGGAGAAGTCGTTCAACCATGTCTGTGAAGATCAAGCTCACGCGGCGCGGCAAAATCCGCAATCCCCAGTACCGCATCGCCGTCGCCGATTCCCGGACACGGCGCGACGGCCGTTCCATCGAGGTCATCGGCCGTTACCACCCGAAGGAAGAGCCAAGCCTCATCGAGGTCAACTCCGAGCGCGCCCAGTACTGGCTGTCGGTGGGCGCCCAGCCGACCGAGCCCGTGCTCAAGCTGCTGAAGATCACCGGTGACTGGCAGAAGTTCCGGGGAATCCCCGGTGCCGAGGGGCGCCTGAAGCTGGCTCCGCCGAAGCCCAGCAAGCTGGAGTTATTCAACGCCGCACTGGCCGCCGCCGACGGCGCACCCACCAGCGAGGCCGCCCGGCCCAAGAAGAAGGCTGCACCGGCCAAGAA
>CAZZHX010000182.1:0-6333 GCA_964653535.1 uncultured Mycobacterium sp.
GCCTAGATGTCAGCCGGTGTGTTCAGCGGCCGAGCGGCGATCGCCGGCATCGGCGCGACCGACTTCTCGAAGAACTCCGGGCGCAGCGAGTTGCGGCTGGCCGCCGAGGCAGTGACCGACGCCCTGGCCGACGCCGGGCTGAGCCCGTCGGACGTCGACGGTCTGACCACGTTCACGATGGACAGCAACAACGAGACGGCGGTGGCCCGTTCCGTGGGCATCGGCGACCTGAAGTTCTTCTCCAAGATCGGCTATGGCGGCGGGGCCGCGTGCGCCACCGTCCAGCAGGCTGCTATTGCCGTGGCGACCGGAGTGGCCGACGTCGTCGTCGCGTATCGGGCCTTCAACGAGCGTTCCGGGATGCGGTTCGGACAGGTGCAGACCCGGCTGGCGGGGGACGCCGCGGTCGAGGCCGATTCGACGGCCGCCGACAATGCGTTCTCCTACTCGCATGGGCTGTCTACGCCCGCGGCGCAGGTCGCGATGATCGCGCGGCGCTACATGCACTGGTCCGGCGCGACCAGTCGCGACTTCGGGGCGATCTCGGTGGCCGACCGCAAACACGCCGCCAAGAACCCGAAGGCCTACTTTTACGACAAGCCGATCACCATCGAGGACCATCAGAGTTCGCGGTGGATCGCCGAGCCGTTGCGGCTCCTGGACTGCTGCCAGGAGACCGACGGCGCGGTGGCGATCGTCGTGACGTCCGTCGAGCGGGCGCGGGACCTCAAGCACCGGCCCGCCGTCATCGAGGCCGCGGCCCAGGGTTCGAGTCCCGACCAGTACACGATGGTCAGCTACTACCGCGACGAGCTCGGGCTGCCCGAGATGGGCGTCGTCGGCCGCCAGCTGTGGGCGCAGTCCGGGCTGAAGCCTACTGACATTCAGACCGCGATCATCTACGACCACTTCACGCCGTTCACCCTGATCCAGTTGGAGGAGTTGGGATTCTGCGGCAAGGGCGAGGCCAAGGACTTCATCGCCGGCGGCGCCATCGAGGTCGGAGGCCGGCTGCCCATCAACACTCATGGCGGTCAGCTCGGTGAGGCCTACATCCATGGTATGAACGGCATCGCGGAGGGTGTCCGGCAGCTGCGCGGCACCTCGGTGAACCCGGTCGCGGACGTCGAACACGTCCTGGTGACCGCGGGGACCGGCGTGCCCACGTCGGGTTTGATCCTGGGCTAGACCCCGGCCCGCTTGCGCCTCTTGCGCCTCTTGCGCCGAGCGTCACGCCAGCTTCACAGTCGGCGTCCAACGTGAAACCAGCTTCACGCTCGGTGCGTGAAGTGACGTCTAGAGCGCCACATGCGACGCTCTCCGGCCATGAGCGCGCCATTCATCGGCAGCGAGGCGATTGCCGCAGGGAAGATCACCAAGGGTCAGTTAGTCGGTCGGTACGCCAGGGTGTTTCGCGACGTCTACATCCACCCGGACGTCGAGCTGACGCCCGCGTTGCGTGCTCACGCCGGATGGTTGTGGACGAAGCGGCACGGCGTCGTCGCCGGGTTCTCGGCGGCGGCGCTGTACGGCAGCAGATGGGTAGACAAGACCCAGCCGGTGGAACTTCTTCACGGCAATCGGCACCGGCTGCCGGGCATCCGGACGTATGGAGATCGGCTCGAGGAGGACGAGATCGCCGTCCACGGAGGAATACCCGTCACCTGCCCGGCCAGGACTGCGCTGGACCTTGGCTGCTGGTATCCGATCGCCGCCGCCGTCGCCGCGATCGACGACCTGGCCCGCGCGACGGACATCACCGCGTCCGACGTCGAGGTTCTCGTTCAGCGATACCCGGGCCGTCGGGGCATCGCGGGTGCGCGCCAAGCGATCGGCCTGTTCGACGCCGGCGCGCAGTCGCCTAAGGAATCGTGGCTGCGGGTCGTTCTGATCCGAGCTGGTTTACCCCGACCGCAGACTCAGATCGCGGTCGAGGACGAGTGTGGTGAGGTGTTCGCCTACCTCGACATGGGATGGGATGACGTCAAGGTCGCTGTGGAGTACGACGGCGAACAACACCGTACCGACAGATGGCAGTACACCCGCGATGTCCGGCGGCTCGAAATGGTCGAGCGCCTCGGCTGGATCGTCATCCGGGTGGTGGTCGGCGACCGGCCGACCGACATCGTTCGTCGTGTTCGTGCGGCGCTGGCCCGACGAGAGTTCGGCCAGCTTCACGCTGGTTCGCGAATGTGAAGCCAGCTTCACGTTCGGTGCGCGGGGAGAAGCTCGACGCCGCCCAAGACCACGGCGTTGTCGCGCGACGGCGCGACGACGCCGGCCAGGATGCAGCCGTCGTCCTTCCAGATGTTGACGGTCACGGTTTCTCCCGGGAACGCAACGCCGGCGAAGCGTGCGCCGTACGCGGCCACCGCCCCCGCGTCGCCGTCGAGCACCGCGTCGACGATCGCCTTACAGGTCATGCCGTAGGTACACAGTCCGTGCAGGATCGGCCGCGGAAAGCCGGCGGCGGCGGCGAACCCGGGATCGGAGTGCAGCGGGTTGCGATCGCCGCAGAGCCGGTACAGAAGCGCCTGCTGCGGCAGGATCGGCATCGCGACCACCAGATCGGGGGCGCGGTCCGGGGTCGCATCCGAGGTCGACGCGCCGCGGTCGCCGCCGAATCCGCCCTCCCCGCGGGCATAGATCGACCGCCGCTGCGTCCACAGGTGCGTGCCGTCGGGCGCCGTCACCGTCGTCTCGCTCCAGATCACCGCGGCCTTGCCCTTGTCCCAGATGTCGGTGAACCGCATGACCGCGCGAGCCGACCCCGACGGCGGCAGCGGCGCGGGCACCTCGACGCGCTCGCTGGCGTGCAGCACCTTGCTCAGTTGGATGTCGATGCCCGGGTATTGCACGGTCGGCGGTTTGGTGGCGTGAAAGGTGGCGGCCACGGTGGCGAACGTCGGCAGCACCTGAGGCGTGTCGTCCACCAGGTAACGCAGTTCCGCCGGGTTCATGGGGTCGGCGCCGGCACCCAGCCCCAGCTGATAGAGCTGCACATCGCTGCTGCTCCAGGTGAATTCGATCGGATCGAGCTCAGCGTTGAGCGCGACGTCGACGTCGATCGGCACCCTAGCGCCCGGCCGCGATGTGCAATGCCGCCAGGTAGCCGAAGGTCATCGCCGGCCCGATCGTGCCGCCGGGGCCGGGATAGGTGTGTCCCATCACCGGCGCGCTGACGTTGCCCGAGGCATAGAGGCCGTCGATGACGCTGCCGTCGTCGCGCAGGGCGCGTCCGTTCACGTCGGTGCGGATGCCGCCCTTGGTGCCCAAGTCCCCGGGTACCAGCTTGGCGGCGTAGTACGGCGCGTGGGCGAGGGCGCCGAGGTTGGGGTTGGGCTTGTTGGTCGGGTCGCCGTAGTAGCGGTCGTAGGCGCTGTCGCCGCGGTGGAAGTCTTCGTCGACGCCCGTGCGTGCGAACCCGTTGAACCGTTGCACCGTGGCCGCGAAATCGGCAGCCGGCAGACCCGTCTTGGCGGCCAGTTCCTCGAGCGTGTCGGCCTGGACGATGACGCCGGAATCGATCCATTTGCGTGGAATACGTTGCCCGGGGCTGAGTCCGGCGAAGATGTAGCGGTTCCGGTACTGCTGGTCGAACACCAGCCAGGCGGGGATGTTCTCGCCCGGCCCGTCCCCCTGACCGTATTCCCCGCCATACATCTGGTGACAGGCCTCGACGTAGGGCATTGACTCGTTCATGAACCGCTGGCCGGACATGTTGACGATGATCGAACCGGGTGAGTTGCGCTCCGAGAGGGCGAACCACGGCGCGCCCACCAATGGCACCGTCGGACCCCACCAGGCGTCTTCCATCAACGCCAGTGCCGCGCCCGCCTTTTCGCCCGCCTGGATGCCGTCGCCGGTGTTGGCCAACGCGCCGACGGTCCACTCCGTGGTGATGGGGGCGCGCTGATACTTGACCCGCATCTGCTCGTTGTGTTCGAACCCGCCGGAGGCGAGGATCACCCCGCGCCGGGCCCGGATCAACCGCGGGTCGGTCGGTACCGCCCCGGCGGTGTCGGACACCTCGGTGACGTAGACCCCGCGGACGACGCCGTCCTCGACGTAGAGGTCGGTGAGCGCGGTGTTGAGGAGCACCGGCACGCCGACCCGCTGCAGCCCGATCCGCAGCGGCGCGATCAGCGCCCGGCCCATGCCGACGAGGTTCTTGCCGGTCGCTTTGGCCCACATCGACCGCGCGCCGACCTTCAAGCTGCGCAGCACACCGCGGGGATGCCGCTTGAGTTGGTTCAGCCGCATGTAATCCTGTTGCATCACCACGACGTTCAAGGGAACCTTGCCGTAGGCGGGTTCGAGCCCGGCCTCGTCTGCGCCGAGTTTGCGCGCGTTGAACGGCTTGGGTTCGATCGACCGGCCGCCCGGGCGCCCGCCCGGCGCCTCGGGGTAGTAGTCGGAGTAGCCCGGCACCCAGCACATCTTCAACGGGGTGTGCCGCAGCACGAACGACAGCATTTCGGGCCCGCGCTGCAGGTAGGTGTCGATGCGTTCGGGCTCGACGACGTCGCCGATGATGCCGTGCAGATACGTGCGGGCCGCCTCCGGGGTGTCGGTCACGCCGCTGCGTTGAAGCACCTCGTTGTTGGGGATCCAGACTCCGCCACCGGATCGCGCCGTGGAGCCACCGAAGTGGGGAGCTTTTTCGATGATGATCGTCGACAAACCCTGGTGGGCGGCGGTCAGGGCGGCGACCATTCCTGCGCCACCGCTGCCGACCACGACCACGTCGTACTCCCGGTCGTACTCCTGCGTTGTCATGTAGAACACGTTATAGAATCAGGGCCTCCGATCGCTACAGGCCCGGTCACAGGCACCAGTTCAGGGGGGACGTCCGGCACATGCTTGGTGTTGCGACCCGCGACAAGCTTGCCGCCGACTTGGCGCAGGCCGAATGCAGCCGCGAGCCCATCGCTCCGCTGACCGCCGCCCATCCGGGCATCGACGTGGTCGACGCCTACGAGATCCAGCTCATCAACATTCGCCACCGCGTCGCCGAGGGGGCGCGGATCGTCGGGCACAAGGTGGGACTGTCGTCACTGGCTATGCAGCAGATGATGGGCGTCGACGAGCCGGACTACGGACATCTGCTCGACGACATGCAGGTGTTCGAGGACGCCCCGGCCAAGGCGGGCCGCTACCTGTACCCGCGGGTCGAGGTGGAGGTCGGCTTCATTCTGTCGGCGGACCTGCCCGGAGCGGGCTGCACCGAGGACGACGTGCTGGCGGCCACCGCGGCCCTGGTGCCGTCCATCGAGCTGATCGACACCCGGATCACTGACTGGAAGATCGCGTTGTGCGACACCATCGCCGACAACGCCTCGTCGGCGGGTTTCGTGCTGGGCGCCGCCCGGGTCGCGCCCCGCGACATCGACGTCACAGCCATCGACGCGGTGTTGACCCGCAACGGCGAGGTCGTCGCCGAGGGCCGCAGCGACGCGGTGCTCGGCAATCCGGTCACCGCGGTGGCGTGGCTGGCGCGCAAGGTGGAAACATTCGGGGTGCGACTGCGCAAGGGTGACGTGGTGCTGCCCGGTTCGTGTACGCGAGCGTTCGACGCCCACCCCGGGGACGAGTTCGTCGCCGACTTCACGGGCCTGGGGTCGGTTCGGTTATCGTTCGAATGACGTCTCGAGAACGAGGTGCGCCATGAGTTTTTTCACCTTGCCGCCGGAGATCAACTCGCTGCTGATGTACAACGGCGTGGGGTCGTCACCGATGCTGCAGGCGGCCTCGGTGTGGAACGGGTTGGCCTCGGAGCTGTCGACCGCGGCCGAATCGTTCACCTCGGTCACCTCTGGTCTGGCCGGGCAGGCGTGGCAGGGTGCGGCCTCGCAGGCCATGACGGCGCTCGCCGCGCCCTACGCCGGGTGGTTGAGCGCCGCGGCCAACCAGGCGTCCGAGGCGGGGGCCCAGGCGATGGCGGTGGCCAACGCGTTCGAGGCGGCGCTCGCGTCCACGGTGCATCCGATGGCGGTGAATGCCAACCGCAACGGCTTGGTGCAGCTGGTGATGTCCAACCTGTTCGGGCAGAACTGGCCCTCGATCGCCGCGACCGAGTCCTATTACGAGGAGATGTGGGCGCAGGACGTCTCGGCGATGGTTGGGTACCACGGCGGGGCGTCGACGGCGGCGGCGCAACTGGCGGCGGGCCATGCCACCCTGCCGTCCCTGCCCGGCATACCGAGCGTGCCGGGGATGGCCGGGGGGAACGGCGGCGGCTCCGCGAGCTTGACGGCGAGCGTGGCGGGCACCGGTGGTGGTGCCGCGACCGGCAGCGGGGCGGGCGGTGACGCCGCCGCCGCCGGCCACATG
>CAZZHX010000183.1:0-1617 GCA_964653535.1 uncultured Mycobacterium sp.
TCGTCACGAACAGCTCGGCGTCGGACGCGGCGTCGCCCAGCACGGTGTCGGCGCGCTCGTAGCTCATGAAGCGGGGGGTGATGCGTTTGTCGACAACGTTGGACTGCTGGAAGAACAGCTGCCAGGGAGCGACGGTGGTGCCGACGATGGCGATGATCAGCAGCACCGCATCCGAGCTGACTCCGCCCGAGATACTGGGGACGACAAAGGACGTCGCCGCCTCGGCCCACCGCGGATGTGACATCAGCACCATCGGGATCTGCAGCAGGGACACGGCGATGAACACGAACATGGCGCGTTCCCAGCGGCGGAAGCTGCCGCTGGCCATGATCGCGACCAGCGCCACCGCCGAAACCGGCACCACGATGTATTTGGAGACGCCGATGTAGTCGGCCGCCAGCGAGACGCCGATGAACTCGGTGACGATCGTCAGGAAGTTGAGCAGGAACAGGTCGCCCACGGAGAACCAGCCCCAGCCGCGGCCGAAGCGTTCGTTGATCAACCGGGCGTGGCCCACCCCGGTGACCGCGCCCAGCCGCACCACCATCTCCTGGTTGACGATCAGCACGGGAATCAGCAGCAGGAGCACCCACAGCAGGGAGTAGCCGTAGTTCTGGCCGGCCTGGGCATAGGTGGCCACACCGCCCGCGTCGTTGTCGCCGACCATGACGATGATCCCCGGGCCCATGATGGCCAGCAGCGTCAGTAGCCGGGTTTTCCACGTGCGGGGGCGGTCGGTCTCGCCGACACTGATGCGCCCGAACGCGCCCTCGATGTCGCCCAGGTGGGCGCTGTCGAGCACCGCGGTGCGCTGGGGCGTCGGCGCCGCGGGGTGGATGCCTTCCTCGTCGGCGCCCGAGCTCACGGGGACTCGTCTCGGAGTTCACGCACCGGGCGGGGCGCCGGTTCGCGCCGGCGCCAGTCCTCGGGAATGGTCGCCTCCAGGATGTCGTCGACGGTGACCACTCCGAGCACCCGGTCCTGCTCGTCGATGACGGGCACCGAGTACAGGTTGAAGTCGGCCATCAGCAGCGCGACGTCGGCGAGATCGGCGTCAGCGCTGACGCAGACCGGATCGTCGTCCATCAGTGCGCCGACGAGCTGGCCGGGTTCGGCCTGCAGCAGGGCGATCACCGACACCACACCGGCGAGGCGCTCGTCGGCGTCGCGGACGTGGACCTTGATCAGCGCCTCGGGCTGGACGCTGTGGGCGGCCGCGATCATCGCCAGCGCCGAGCCCGCGGTGTCGGTGGTGGAGCAGGCGACGAAGTCGACGTTCATCAGCCCGCCGGCGCTGTCGGGGTTGAAACCCATCAGCGTGATCACCTTGGTCCGCTGCGGCCCGGGCATCAGGTCCAGCACGCGGCGGCGCCGCGATTGGCGCAGGTCGGCGATCGCATCGGCAGCGTCGTCGGCGCGCATGCGACTGAGTAGGGCGGCCACCTCGTGGTCGGGCATGTCGTTGAGCAGCCGGCTGGCCTTTTCGGGGTCCAGTTCCTCGAAGACGTCGGCCTCCAACTCCGGGTCGCTGTGGACCCGGTCGAGGATCTCCCCGCCCTCGGCCTTGTCCGCGTCTTCGAGGAGGTCGGCTATCTCGGCGGCCCGCGACTGGAAGGC
>CAZZHX010000183.1:1627-3080 GCA_964653535.1 uncultured Mycobacterium sp.
AGGTTCTTCGGACTGATCAAACGCTCCGGCGGACAGGCGCCGCTCGTCGTCGGAACGGGCGTCACCGATCAGTGGTTCGAATGCCTTCCAGTCGCGGGCCGCCTGTCCGCCGGAGCGTTTGATCAGTCCGAAGAACCTCGCCGGACGCCGGGTGTCGAGGCGCGCCAGCACCCATCCCGCCCCGGTGTCTTCGAGTTCGGCGTCGTAGGCCCGTACCAGTTCGACCGCGGCCACATCGATCAACCGGTGACCCAGCACGTCGGCGCGCAGCAACACCTCGTGGTCGCGGCGTTCGAAGCCGCGCAGGTCAATTTTGTTCTTCGCCAAAATGATTCGTCCGGGTGTGAAATCCTCGATGGATTTACTGCCGACGAACACCTGCCGTCCGCCGACCCCGGCGACGATCCCGGTGACGAGCGGATAGTCCGGGGCGTCGCGAAGGCGCACGATCACGTCCTCGACGCGTCCGACTGCCTCGGCGGAGCCGGCCACGACCGGCGCGCGCAGCAACTGCGACAGATAGATCACCGGCAGTCCAGTGGGCTCAAGTGCCTTTCCTGATGTGCTCACGTGCCCCTTTTCGTTCCTGCATCGTGTGAAACACCCGTGGAACTGATGCTATCGGCTTGGCTGCGGGCCAGCGCGACAGTCGCGGCGACCATGACCGCCACCGATACGGCGATTGCGATCACGCCGGACGTGGTGGTGTTCAGCGCCTCACCCAGCACGACGACGCCGAGTACCGATCCGACGATGGGCTCGGCCACGCTCACCGCGGGCAGCGACGCGGTCATCGGCCCGGCCCGAAATGCGGACTGTTCCCACGCCGTGGCGGCGATCCCCACCACCATCCACACATATAGCTCCGGGATCCGCAGCACGGCGACGATGCCGTGGCCGAGTTGGTCGACCACCCCCTTGGTCAGCACCGCGAACAACCCCCACAGGGAGCCCGCCACGACGCCCAGCAGCAGGGCGCTCGCTGCGCCCGAGACGATGCGCGCGCCGAGGACACATAGCACCAGCACCGGGCCCATGACCGCAACGACGACGGTCCACGTTCGCAGGGAACCGCGGGGTGTTCCGGCCTGCGGGTCACCGACCGTGACCACGATTGCGACGGCCGCGGCGAGCAGGACGGCCCACATCGCCTGCCTGCCGGTGATTCTGGTGTGGTTCAGCCGCGCATTGATGACCAGTGCGAACAGCAGCGAGGTCACCAGCAGCGCCTGAACCAGCACCACCGAGCCCAGCCCGAGCGCCGCGGCCTGCAGCCCGACCCCGGCGCCGGCCACGAGACTGCCCGCCCACCATTGCCGATCGCGCAGCAGCCGGCGGAACAGGGCGACGGTGCCGACCTCTGTGGTCGTGACCTGCTGGGCGGACCGCTGTTGGAGGACGTCGCCGACGGCGACCATCAGGGCGGCCGCTTCGGCGAGCAGCGCGGCGATCT
>CAZZHX010000183.1:3180-4687 GCA_964653535.1 uncultured Mycobacterium sp.
GCGTTCCAGGCGTTCCCGCGCTGAGGCGGGCACAACGAAGGCCATCGGTCCGCCAGGGACTGATGTGGCGAATGTGACGGTCAGGGGATCGTCAGCTGTGGCGCCAGATCTTCCATGCGGTGACGATCATCGGAATCTGCAGGGGCAGCCGGGCCAGCGCGGCGATGCGCATCGGCAACGGCTTGTCCCGCCACAGCCGGACCATGTTGAGGTTTGCCGGGAAGACCCCGAGGAACAACGCGACGGCCGCCAACGCGGCCGACCGGCGGGTGCGCCGGGGCATCAGCGCCGCCCCGATAGCGATCTCGGCGACGCCCGAGGCGTAGGTGTAGAACCGCGGGCTGCCGGGCAGCTCGGCGGGAATGATCGTGTCGAACGGTGTGGGAGCCAGGAAGTGGACGGCGCCGATTCCGATCAGCATCGCCGCCATCCGCTGCGCGGTGGTCTGGATGTGGGGGAGCGTGGTCATGGACCACAAACTTACGCCGTCACCACTGCCATACGGCATTGGCTACACCGTATTTGCTACGATTTGCCGCGTCCGCCACCCCCGCACCAGGACGAGGTTGAACCATGCCAACACCCGTGATCGTCGGAGCCGTCCGGACACCGATCGGCCGCTCCTTCAAGGGGACGCTGGTCAACACCCCACCCGAGACGCTGATCACGGCTGTGCTCCCAGAGGTGGTGCGCCGCTCAGGGCTCGACCCGTCGGCCATTGACGACATCATCGTCGCCGAATCGCTTTACGGCGGCGGGGATTTGGCACGGTACGCGGCGTCGGCGACCGGAATGGAGAACATTCCGGGCCAGTCGGTGAACCGGCACTGCGCAGGCAGCCTCACCGCGATCGGCAACGCCGCGGCCCAGATCGGCTCCGGGATGGAGCGCGTGCTCATTGCCGGAGGCGTGCAGTCGTTGTCGATGACGCCGCTGGTCAACTGGCGGATTCCCGGCCCCGAGTTGACGTTCGAAGAGCAGTGGATGCCGCCGACTCACCTGGAGACGCCCGACTCGCCCGCCCGGGACATGTCCATCACAGTGGGCTGGAACACCGCGCAGGCGGTCGGCATCACCCGCGAGGAGATGGACGCCTGGGCCGCGCGGTCACACCAGCGGGCCATCGCGGCCATCGACGCCGGCAAGTTCGTCGACGAGATCCTCACGCTGAAGATCACCCAGCCCGACGGCTCGGTGACCGAGTTCAGCGTCGACGAACAACCCCGCCGCGACACCACCGCCGAGAAGCTCGCGGGACTCAAGGTCCTGCACCCCGAGATCGAGGGATTCTCGATCACCGCGGGCAACAGCAGCGGCACCAACGACGCCGCCGCGGCCGTCGCGCTCGTCGACCGCGACTACGCCACCGCCGAGAACCTCAATGTGATGGCCGCGGTGAAAGCGTGGGCCTCCGTGGGCGTGCCGCCCAGGGACACCGGACTGGGGGCGGTCAAGGTCATCGGGAAGGTGCTGGCGCGCGCCGGTCTGTCGGTGGCCGACGTGGCGC
>CAZZHX010000183.1:4697-6301 GCA_964653535.1 uncultured Mycobacterium sp.
CCCGCACCCCGGCCGCGGCCTCGCTGAAGGCGCTCGAGCTGGCCGGGCTGACCGCCGACGACATCGACCTCTGGGAGATCAACGAGGCGTTCGCCTCCGTGCCGATCGCCGCGTGCCGCGAACACCACATCGACGAGGAGAAGGTGAACTTCTCTGGCAGCGGCTGCAGCCTCGGCCACCCGATCGCCGCCTCGGGTGCCCGCATGGTCACCACGCTCGTCTATGAACTGGTCCGCCGCGGCGGCGGGATCGGCGTCGCGGCCATGTGCGCGGGCGGCGGCCAAGGCGGCGCCATCGTCGTCGAAGTCTGACGTCGAAGTCTGACGTCGAAGTCTGACACTGAAGTCTGACACTGAAGTCTGAGATGAACGACGACGACCTGGCCGCACGACTCGCCAGCGACGCGGGTCGGCTGCTACTCGGGGTGCGCCAGGAATTCGCCGACGCCGAACCCGCTGAGCGGAAAGCGGCGGGCGACAAGCGATCTCACGACTTCCTGATGGCCGCGCTCGCCGCCGAGCGGCCCGGGGACGCGGTGTTGTCCGAGGAGGGCGCCGACGACCCGGTGCGGTTGCGCTCCGAGCGGGTGTGGATCGTCGACCCGCTCGACGGCACGCGGGAGTTCTCCGAGCTCGGCCGCGACGACTGGGCGGTGCACGTCGCGCTGTGGCAGGCCGGTGAACTCATCGCGGGCGCGGTGGCGCTGCCCGCCCAAGGCGTCACGTTGTCGACCCCCCGGGTGGCCTCGCCTCCCGCGGCACCGGAGATGCCGCGCATCGTGGTGTCGCGCACCCGGCCGCCGGCCATCGCGCTGGCCGTGCGTGACGCGCTGGGCGGGGTCCTGGTGGAAATGGGCTCCGCGGGAGCCAAGGTCGCGTCGATCGTGCAGGGGTTGTCCGACGTCTACGTCCACGCCGGCGGTCAGTTCGAGTGGGATTCAGCCGCGCCGGTCGCGGTGGCCCGGGCTGCCGGTTTGCACACCTCCCGCATTGACGGGTCGGCCTTGGCCTACAACCAGCCGGACCCGAAGCTGCCCGATCTGGTGGTCTGCCGCCCGGAACTGGCCGCGGCGGTGCTCGCGGTCACCGGCTGAGGCGCCCTGTCAGCCGTGAGCCGGCTTCCAGCCCACGATGTGTGCGGCCAATTCGGGCCCGGCGTCTTCCTGGATGAAGTGGCTGGCATTGATGCGGGCGTGCGGTTGGCCTGCGGCTCCGGGGATGTGGTCGATCAGGGCGCGGTCCGCCCGCCCCAGGATGGGATCGCGGGCGCCGAAGACGGCCAGGAACGGCTTCTCCCAGTGCCCCAGCGCATCCCACGCCGCGCGGTTGGCCGGGATCGCGGGATCGTTGGCCGAGGTCGGCACCAACTGGGGGAATGCACGGGCCCCGGCCTGATAGGACTTGTCCGGGAAGGGCGCGTCGTAGCCGGCCCTGACTTTGGGCGGCACTCGGTGGACCGTGCCGAATCCGACGATGCGACCGCAGGGCAGCACCGGCGAGTAGCGCGCGAAGGCGCGCCACATGTGGAACGCGGGTGGGGTGGGTTGGTGCGCGGTCGGCAGCGCGCCGTTGGCGACTACCAGGCGCGCGAAGCGGTCCGACTGC
>CAZZHX010000184.1:0-6294 GCA_964653535.1 uncultured Mycobacterium sp.
ACGCCGCCCGGGCGATCATGACCACCGACACCGTCCCCAAACAGGTGGCGCTGCATCTCCCGGGCCACTGGACCGTCGGCGGGATGGCCAAGGGCGCGGCCATGCTGGCCCCGTCGCTGGCCACCATGCTGTGCGTGCTCACCACCGACGCGGCAGTCGAGCCCGGGGCGCTTGAGCGGGCGCTGCGCCACGCCACCGCCCGCACCTTCGACCGGCTCGACGTTGACGGCTGCTGCTCGACCAACGACACCGTCCTGCTGCTGGCGTCGGGAGCCAGCGGGGTCACCCCGGCGCAGGCCGACCTCGATGAGGCCGTGCTGCAGGTGTGCGACGACCTGTGCTCCCAGATGCAAGCCGACGCCGAAGGCGTCACCAAACGGGTCACCGTCACGGTAACGGGTGCCGCCTCCGAAGACGACGCCGTCGCCGCCGCGCGGATGATCGCGCGCGACAGTTTGGTCAAGACGGCCGTGTTCGGGTCCGACCCGAACTGGGGCCGCGTCCTGGCCGCCGTCGGCATGGCGCCGGTCACCCTGGAACCCGATCGGATCACTGTGTCATTCAATGGTTTCCCAGTGTGTATCGACGGGGTGGGTGCCCCCGGCGCGCGCGAGGTGGACCTGTCGGCGGCCGACATCGACATCACCGTCGACCTGCGCGTCGGCGACGCGACGGCCGCGATCCGGACGACCGACCTGTCGCACGGCTACGTCGAAGAGAACTCGGCCTACAGCTCATGACCGGAACTGCCGAAACTCTGCCCACCGCCGCGAAAGCGCGCGTGCTGGCCCAGGCCCTGCCCTGGCTCAAGGAGTTACACGGCACCATCGTCGTCGTCAAATACGGCGGCAACGCCATGACCGAGGATGCGCTGCGCCACGCCTTCGCCGCCGACATGGTGTTCCTGCGCAACTGCGGTATCCATCCCGTCGTCGTGCACGGCGGGGGGCCGCAGATCACCGCGATGCTGCGCCGGCTCGGCATCGAGGGCGACTTCAAGGGTGGCTTCCGGGTCACCACACCGGAAGTGCTCGACGTGGCGCGGATGGTGCTTTTCGGTCAGGTGGGTCGTGAACTGGTGAACCTGATCAACGCTCACGGCCCATACGCCGTCGGGCTCACCGGTGAGGACGCCCACCTGTTCACCGCCGTGCGCCGCACCGTCACCGTCGACGGGGTGGCCACCGATATCGGGCTGGTCGGGGACGTCGACAAGGTCGACGCCGCCGTGGTGCGCGACCTCATCGCGGCGGGCCGCATCCCGGTTGTCTCGACGCTGGCGCCCGATGCCGAGGGCGTGGTGCACAACATCAACGCCGACACCGCCGCGGCGGCGCTGGCCGAAGCGCTGGGGGCCGAGAAGCTGCTCATGCTCACCGACGTCGAAGGCCTCTACACCCGCTGGCCCGACCGCAGCTCGCTGGTCGGCGAGATCGACTCCGCGACCTTGGCGCAACTGCTGCCCACGCTCGAGTCGGGGATGATTCCCAAAATCGAGGCCTGCCTTCGGGCGGTCGCCGGGGGAGTGCCGAGCGCGCACGTCATCGACGGACGGGTCGAACACTGCGTCCTGGCCGAGCTTTTCACCGACGCCGGAACGGGCACCAAAGTGGTGAAAGCATGAGTCACGACCGGTCGCTCCAGCGGCGGTGGGAAGCCGTGATGATGAACAACTACGGCACGCCACCGGTGGCGCTGGCCGGCGGCGACGGTGCCGTAGTCACCGACACCGACGGCAACACCTACCTCGACCTGCTCGGCGGCATCGCGGTCAACGTGCTGGGCCACCGTCACCCCGCCGTCATCGACGCGGTGACGCACCAGATGTCGACGCTCGGCCACACCTCCAATCTGTATGCCACCGAACCCGGGGTCGCGCTGGCCGAGGAACTGGTGAAACTGCTGGGCGCTCCGGCGCGGGTGTTCTTCTGCAACTCCGGTGCCGAGGCCAACGAGGCGGCATTCAAACTCTCCCGGCTCACTGGGCGAACGAAAATCGTTGCCGCGCAAGGAGCGTTCCACGGCCGGACGATGGGATCTCTCGCGCTCACCGGGCAGCCGGCCAAGCAGGCCCCGTTCGAGCCGCTACCGGGCTACGTCACGCACGTGCCTTACGGAGACACCGACGCGCTGGCTGCCGCAGTCGACGAGGACACAGCCGCGGTGTTCCTCGAGCCGATCATGGGCGAGGGTGGGGTCGTCGTGCCGCCCGAGGGTTATCTGGCTGCCGCGCGGGACATCACCACGCGACACGGAGCCCTGCTGGTGCTCGACGAGGTGCAGACCGGAATGGGTCGCACCGGAACCTTTTTCGCCCACCAGCACCACGGCATCACCCCGGACGTGGTGACCATGGCCAAGGGACTGGGCGGCGGACTGCCCATCGGCGCATGCCTGGCCGTCGGCCCGGCCGCCGACCTGTTGACACCCGGGATGCACGGCAGCACCTTCGGCGGCAACCCGGTCTGCGCCGCGGCGGCGCTGGCGGTGTTGCAGGTGATGGCGACCGAGGATCTCGTCCGTCATGCCGCGGCGGTGGGCACGGCGGTGCGCCACGGCGTCGACGCCCTCGGCCACCCGCTGATCGACCACGTGCGCGGTCGCGGACTGCTCTGGGGCATCGCGCTCACCGCTCCGCGGGCCAAGCAGGCCGAGGCCGCGGCGCGCGACGCCGGGTTCCTCATCAATGCCGTGGCACCCGATGTCATCCGGCTCGCGCCGCCGCTGATCATCACCCACGCCCAGATCGACGGCTTCATCGCTGCGTTGCCAGGCATCCTCGACATCGCTGTGGAGATGACATGATCCGGCATTTTCTGCGCGACGACGACCTGGCGCCCGGCGAACAGGCCGAGGTTCTCGCGCTGGCCGCCGACCTCAAGAAGGACCCGTTCTCCCGGCGTCCCCTCGACGGGCCCCGCGGGGTCGCGGTCATCTTCGACAAGAACTCGACCCGCACCCGGTTCTCCTTCGAACTGGGGATCGCTCAGCTCGGCGGGCACGCCGTCGTCGTCGACGGCCGCAACACCCAACTGGGCCGGGACGAAACACTGGAGGACACCGCTCGGGTGCTGTCCCGTTACGTCGACGCCATCGTATGGCGGACGTTCGGGCAGGACCGGCTCGAGGCGATGGCCTCGACCGCAACGGTGCCGGTGATCAATGCGCTCTCCGACGAGTTTCACCCCTGCCAGGTGCTCGCCGACCTGCAGACCGTCGCCGAACGCAAGGGATCGCTGGCGGGCCTGCGGCTGGCCTACTTCGGCGACGGCGCCAACAACATGGCCCACTCGCTGATGCTCGGCGGGGCGACGGCGGGCCTGCACGTCACCGTCGCCGCGCCGGCCGGCTTCGGGCCCGACTCGGCGCTGCTGGCGGCGGCCGAGGCGCGCGCCCAGGCCACCGGCGGCTCGGTCACCGTCACCTCCGACGCCGACACCGCAGCGTCGGGTGCCGATGTCCTGGTGACAGACACCTGGACGTCGATGGGCCAGGAGGACGACGGGCTCGACCGCGTGCAGCCATTTCGCCCGTTCCAGGTCAACGACCGCCTGCTGGGGCTGGCCGACTCGGAAGCCATGGTGCTGCATTGTCTTCCGGCGCATCGCGGCCAGGAGATCACCGACGAGGTGATGGACGGTCCGGCCAGCGCGGTGTGGGACGAGGCCGAGAACCGGCTGCACGCGCAGAAGGCGCTGCTGGTGTGGCTGTTGGAGGGGGAATGACGGGCAGCGGTGCGAAGGCCGTACCCGAGACCACCCGGGTCGGACGGCAGGCGCGGATCGTGGCGATCCTGTCGTCGGCGTCGGTGCGCAGCCAGAGCGAGCTTGCGGCGTTGCTGGCCGCCGACGGGATCGACGTCACCCAGGCCACGCTGTCGCGCGATCTCGAAGAGCTCGGCGCGGTGAAGCTGCGTGGCGCCGCCGGCGGTGTCGGCGTCTATATCGTCCCGGAGGACGGCAGCCCGGTGCGCGGGGTGTCGGGCGGCACCGCGCGGCTGTCGCGACTGCTCAGCGAACTCCTGGTGTCCACGGACGCCAGCGCCAACCTCGCGGTGCTGCGCACGCCCCCCGGCGCGGCGCACTACCTGGCCAGCGCTATCGACCGCGCGGCGCTACCGTACGTGGTCGGTACCATCGCCGGCGACGACACTGTCTTCGTGGCCGCCCGCGAGCCGATGACCGGCGCCGAGTTGGCCAGCACCGTCGAACAACTCACCACAGCGTAAGGAGATCGGAACATGTCAGAACGTGTCATCCTGGCCTATTCCGGCGGCCTGGACACCTCGGTGGCCATCAGCTGGATCGGCAAGGAGACCGGCCGCGAGGTGGTGGCCGTGGCGATCGACCTCGGCCAGGGCGGCGAGGACATGCAACTCGTCCGCCAGCGCGCGCTGGACTGCGGCGCGGTGGAGGCCGTGGTGGTCGACGCGCGTGACGAATTCGCCGAGGGCTACTGCCTGCCGACCGTGCTCAACAATGCCCTGTACATGGACCGCTACCCGCTGGTGTCGGCAATCAGTCGGCCGCTGATCGTCAAGCACCTGGTGGCTGCGGCCCGCGAGTACGGCGGCGGCATCGTCGCGCACGGCTGCACCGGCAAAGGCAACGACCAGGTGCGCTTCGAGGTCGGATTCGGTTCGCTGGCACCCGATCTGGAGGTACTGGCCCCGGTTCGCGACTACGCGTGGACGCGGGAGAAGGCGATCGCGTTCGCCGAGGAGAACGCCATCCCGATCAACGTCAGCAAACGCTCGCCGTTTTCGATCGACCAGAACGTGTGGGGCCGTGCGGTGGAAACCGGCTTCCTCGAGCACCTGTGGAACGCCCCCACCAAGGACGTCTATGCCTACACCGAGGACCCCACCCTGAACTGGAGTACGCCGGACGAGGTGATCGTCGGGTTCGAGCGTGGGGTACCGGTGTCGATCGACGGTAAGCCGGTGTCGATGTTGGCGGCCATCGAGGAGCTCAACCGCCGCGGCGGCGCGCAGGGCGTTGGGCGGCTCGACGTGGTGGAGGACCGCCTCGTGGGTATCAAGAGCCGCGAGATCTACGAGGCGCCGGGGGCGATGGTGCTGATCACCGCGCACACCGAACTCGAGCACGTCACCCTCGAGCGTGAACTGGCCCGGTTCAAGCGGCACACCGACCAGCGCTGGGCCGAACTCGTCTACGACGGGTTGTGGTACTCGCCGCTGAAGGCCGCGCTGGACACCTTCGTCGCCAGCACCCAGGAACACGTTTCCGGGGAGGTCCGGCTGGTGTTGCACGGCGGGCACATCGCGGTGAACGGGCGGCGCAGCGCCGAGTCGCTCTACGACTTCAACCTGGCTACCTACGACGAGGGCGATAGCTTCGACCAGTCCAAGGCCAAGGGCTTCGTCTACGTGCACGGCCTGTCGTCGAAGATCGCCGCCCGCCGGGACCGCACATGACGGTCACCCTGCTCGCGGACGAACAATGACCACTCACGAGGGCGCGCTGTGGGGCGGGCGGTTCGCCGGCGGCTCATCCGAGGCGCTGGCCGCGCTGAGCAAGTCGACCCACTTCGACTGGGTGCTGGCCCCGTACGACATTTCGGCGTCGCGAGCCCACGCCGGGGTCCTGTTCCGTGCCGGGCTGCTCACCGATGATCAGCGCGACGGGTTGCTGGCCGGGCTGGACAGCCTGGCCGCCGACGTCGCCGACGGCAGCTTCGGCCCGCTGGCCGGCGACGAGGACGTGCACGCCGCGCTGGAGCGCGGGCTGATCGACAGGGTCGGGTCCGACCTGGGCGGACGGCTGCGGGCCGGCCGGTCCCGCAACGACCAGATCGCCACCCTGCTACGGATGTGGCTGCGCGACGCGGTGCGGCGCATCGCGGCCGGGGCGCTCGACCTCGTCGCGGCGCTAGTCTCCCAGGCTGCCGCGCATCCGACGGCGATCATGCCCGGCAAGACGCACCTGCAGGCGGCCCAGCCGATCCTGCTGGCCCATCACCTGCTCGCGCACGCGCACCCACTGCTGCGCGACGTCGACCGCATCATCGACTTCGACCGGCGCGGCGCGGTCTGCCCGTACGGCTCGGGAGCGCTCGCCGGGTCGTCGCTGGGACTGGACCCCGACAGTATCGCCGCCGAGCTGGGGTTTCGCGCCGCCGCGGACAACTCCATCGACGCGACCTCCTCCCGGGACTTCGCCGCCGAGGCCGCATTCGTGTTCGCCATGACCGCCGTCGACCTGTCCCGGCTGGCCGAGGACATCATCCTCTGGAGCACCACGGAATTCGGCTACGTGACGCTGCACGACTCGT
>CAZZHX010000185.1:0-6244 GCA_964653535.1 uncultured Mycobacterium sp.
TCCCCGGTCTACGTCACCAACATAAACGGTGGCTCGGTGTCGGTGATCAACACCGCCACCAACACCGTGATCACCACCATCACCGGCTTCAACCAGCCGTACGGGGTGGCGGCCAACGCCGCCACCGGCGAGGTCTACGTCACCAACTTCGGCAACAACACGGTGTCGGTGATCGGCTCCGGCAACACCGTGATCACCTTCATCACCGGCTTCGACGGCCCGCAGGGGGTAGCAGTCGCCCCCGCCGGCCAGACCAACGCCGGCAATGTCTACGTCGCCAACTTCGGCTACACCAGCCCCGGGACCACGGTGTCGGTGGTCAACTCTGGCTCCGGCGCAATCAACACCTTCATCCCCGGCTTCACCAACCCGATCGGGGTGGCGGTCAGCCCCACCACCGGCAACGTTTACGTGACCAACGCAGGCAGTAGCACGGTGTCGGTGATCAACCCTGGCTCCGTGGCAATCAACACCACCATCACCGGTTTCATCGACCCGCAGGGGGTGGCGGTCAGCCCCACGACCGGCGACATCTACGTCGCCAACCTCAACGACACCTCGGTGTCGGTGATCTACCCCGGCTCCGGCACAATCAACACCACGGTCACCGTCGGCGCCAACCCGGTCGGGGTGGCGGTCAGCCCCACCACCGGCGATGTCTACGTCACCAACTTCCAAGGCGCCTCGGTGTCGGTGATCAGCCCCAGCAACACCGTGATCGCCACCATCGGAGGCGTCACCGGCGCGAGCGGGGTGGCGGTCAGCCCCACCAACGGCGACGTCTACGTCACCAACAAGGTCGCCAGCGGCACGGTGTCGGTGATCGGCCCCGGCAACACCGTGATCACCACCATCTCCGTCGGCAACAACCCGGGCGCGGTGGCGGCGCCGTAGCCGGCCCGCCGATTGCGGCCACCGTCCACTCACGCCCCCGGCGCTGAGTCACGGACAATCCGCAGGAAACACGCCCCGGTTGCGCCGGTCACGCCCGCGCGGCCGGCAGGTTCTAGGGTCGACTGTCATGCGCCGCACGCGGGTTTTCCTGTCGTGGGCCTGTGCGGGCGCCGCCGCGCTGCTGGCGGCCTCGCTCACCGGCTGCGGGGGCGGTGTGCTGAGTCCCGACCTGGTGGTGGTCAACGGCGGGGAGCCGCCCTACCCGCTGGTGCCGACGAGCACCAATGACAGCTTCGGCGGGCGGGTCATCGACCGACTGTTCGCGGGCCTGGTGTCCTACGACGCGGCCGGGAAGCCCTCGAACGAGGTCGCCGAGTCGATCGAGCGCACCGACAACGTCACCTACCGCGTCGTCCTCAAGCCCGGCTGGACGTTCACCGACGGCACACCGGTGACGGCCCACTCGTTCGTCGACGCGTGGAACTACGGCGCCGTGGGTGCCAACGCTCAACTGCAGCAGAGCTTCTTCAGCCCGATCGACGGGTACGACGATGTTTCCAGCGTCGCGAACGTGACAGGCGGCGCGACGCCGCCGCGCGCCACGATGTCCGGCCTGCGGGTGGTCAACGACCACGAGTTCACGGTTCGACTCAAGGCGCCCACCATCGACTTCGTGTTGCGGCTGGGCCTTAGCGCCTTCTTCCCGCTGCCCGACGTCGCCTTCCGCGACATGGCGGCGTTCGGCCGCACCCCGATCGGCAACGGCCCGTATCGGCTCGTCGACGGCCCGGACGGGCCCGCCTGGGAACACAACGTCCGCATCGACCTGAGGCCCAACCCCGAGTACCGGGGCAACCGCACGCCGCGCAACAAGGGGCTGCGATTCGAGTTCTACGCCAACCTCGACACGGCCTACGCCGACCTGCTGTCGGGCAACCTCGACGTCCTGGACACGATGCCGCCGAGCGCGCTGCCGGTCTACCAACGCGACCTGGGTGCCAACGTCGCCACCGGACCGGTGGCCGTCAAACAGAGCCTCGCCACCCCGCTGCGATTGCCCCATTTCGGCGGCGAAGAGGGCCGCCTGCGCCGGCTCGCGCTGTCGGCCGCCGTTGACCGCGCACAGATCTGCCGAAATATTTTCCTGGGCACCCGCAGCCCGTCGCGTGATTTCACCGCCGCGTCGCTGCCGGGCTTCGACCCGAACCTGCCGGGCAATGACGTGCTGACCTTCGATCCCGCACGCGCGCGCCAACTCTGGGCGCAGGCCAACGCGATCTCGGCCTGGAACGGCCAATACGCCATCGCCTACAACACCGACGCCGGCCACCAGGAATGGGTGGACGCGGTGGCCAACAGCATCAAGAACGTCCTGGGCATCGATGCCGTCGGCGCGCCGCAACCAACGTTCGCGGGATTCCGCACACAGATCACCGACCACACGATCGCGACTGCATTCCGCGCCGGATGGCAGGGCGACTATCCGTCATTGCTGGAGTTCCTTGCGCCGATATTCGCCACCGGGGCCGGTTCGAACGACGTCGGCTACTCCAATGCCGCGTTCGACGCGGCCGTGGCGGCAGCCGAGGCCGCACCGACGATGCGCGAGTCGGATCACCTGGCCAACGCCGCGCAGCGAATCCTGTTGCACGATATGCCCGTCGTCCCGCTCTGGGACACCATCGGCGTCCTCGGATGGTCGGGGCACGTCAGCGGCGTGACGGTCGCGTGGAACGGCACGCCCGACTACGAGAACATTGTGAAATCCTGACATGGTCGTCTACGTCGTGCGCCGAATCGCCGTCATGGTGCCGGTTTTCCTCGGCGCGACGCTGCTGATCTACGGCATGGTCTTCCTGCTGCCCGGCGACCCGATCGCGGCGATGGCCGGGGACCGGCCGCTGACACCCGCGGTGGCCGCGGCGCTGCGCGCCCGCTACCACCTCGACGAGCCCTTCCTGGTGCAATACCTGAGGTATCTGGGCGGCATTCTGCACGGGGATCTGGGCCGCTCGTATTCCGGACTGCCGGTCAGTCTGGTGCTGGCGCATGCCTTTCCGGTGACCATCCGGCTCGCGCTCATCGCGGTCACCGTGGAAGCGGTGCTAGGCGTCGGATTCGGTGTGATCGCTGGTCTGCGCCAGGGTGGAGTCTTCGATGCCACGGTGCTCATCACCGGCCTGGTCATCATCGCGATCCCGATCTTCGTGCTGGGTTTCCTGGCGCAGTTCGTCGTCGGCGTCCAACTGGGAATCGCGCCCGTCACGGTGGGCGAGCGCGCCACCCTCGGGCGTCTGATGCTTCCCGGGATCGTCCTGGGTTCGGTGTCGTTCGCCTACGTGGTGCGGTTGACCCGATCGGCCGTCGCGGCCAATGCCCACACCGACTACGTGCGGACGGCGACCGCCAAAGGGATTTCGCGGCCGCGGGTGGTGACGGTGCACATTCTGCGCAACTCGCTGATCCCGGTGGTGACGTTCCTCGGTGCCGACCTCGGTGCGCTGATGGGCGGGGCGATCATGACCGAGGGCATCTTCAACATCCACGGCGTCGGCGGGGTGTTGTATCAAGCCGTCACCCGCCAGGAAGCCCCGACCGTCGTGTCGATCGTCACGGTGCTGGTGCTGATCTATCTGGTGACCAACCTGCTGGTGGACCTGCTGTACGCCGCGCTGGACCCGCGGATCCGCTATGGCTGAGGCCTACCGGCGCCCCAAGTTCGTCGTGGCCGCGTCGCTCATTGGGTTCATTCTCGTGGTCGCGATGTTTCCCTCGTGGTTCACCGGGATCGATCCCACATACGCCGACCCCGGCCAAAGCCTGCTCCCGCCCTCGGTGGCGCACTGGTTCGGCACCGACCTGCAGGGTCACGACATCTACGCCCGCACTATCTACGGCGCCCGCGCCTCGGTATCCGTGGGCCTCGGCGCCGGCCTCGCCGTGTTCGCGGTGGGCGGTGCGCTCGGCTCGCTCGCGGGGTTTTACGGGGGCTGGCTCGACGCGGTGGTCTCGCGGATCGCCGACGTGTTCTTCGCGTTGCCGCTGCTGCTGGCTGCCATCGTGATCATGGAGGTGATGCGCCACCGCACGGTATGGACGGTGATCGGCATCCTCGCCCTCTTCGGCTGGCCGCAGGTGGCCAGGATCGCCCGCGGCGCGGTCCTCGAGGTCCGCGCCAATGACTACGTGCTCGCGTCGAAGGCGCTGGGCCTCAGTGATTTCCAGATCCTGATCAGGCATGCCCTGCCCAACGCGCTGGGGCCGGTGCTGGCGGTTGCCAGTATCGCGCTGGGCACCTTCATCGTGACCGAGGCGTCGCTGTCCTACCTCGGGGTGGGCCTGCCGACGTCCGTGGTGTCCTGGGGCGGCGACATCAACCTGGCGCAGAGCCGGTTACGGTCGGGTTCGCCGATTCTGTTCTATCCGGCGGGCGCGCTGGCGATCACCGTGTTGTCGTTCATGATGCTGGGCGATGCATTGCGCGACGCGTTGGATCCGGTCTCGCGGGCGTGGCGCGCATGAGCACCCAGCCCGTGCTCGCGGTCGAGGGCCTGCACGTGACGTTCGGCACGGACGCCCCGGCGCTGCGCGGCGTCGACCTAACGGTGGCGCCGGGCCAGACCGTCGCCATGGTGGGCGAGTCGGGCTCGGGTAAATCCACGACGGCCGCGGCGGTGCTTGGGCTTCTCCCGCCCGGGGGACGGATCACTGCCGGGCGCATCGTGTTCGACGGGCGTGACATCACCGCCGCCGATCACCGGGTGATGCGCGCCCTTCGGGGCCGCAGCATCGGGTACGTGCCGCAGGACCCGGCGACCAACCTCAACCCGGTCTGGAACGTCGGGTTCCAGATCCGGGAAGCGTTGCGCATCAACGGTCCGCAGGCACGCAGACGCGCGGTCGAGCTGCTCGCCGAGGCGGGTCTACCCGACCCGGCGACCCAGGCCCGCCGGTACCCGCACCAGCTGTCCGGAGGTATGTGTCAACGCGCGCTGATCGCCATCGGCCTGGCGGGACGGCCGACGTTGCTGATCGCCGACGAGCCGACGTCGGCGCTCGACGTCACCGTGCAACGGCAGGTGCTCGACCATCTGCAACACCTGACCCACGAACTCGGCACCGCGCTGCTGCTGATCACCCACGACCTCGCGCTCGCCGCCGAGCGTGCCGAGTCGGTGATCGTCATGCACCGCGGCTCGGTCGTCGAATCCGGCGCAGCGCAATCGATCCTGCGAGAACCCCAGCACGACTACACCCGACGCCTGGTCGCCGCGGCCCCCTCGCTGACGGCCCGGCGCCGGCCGGGTGCGCCGCGGGCAGCGTCGGCAACCGAGCCCGCCGGCGACATCTTCGTGGCCCGTGATCTGACCAAGGTCTACCGCGGACCCCGCCGAACGGAGTTCCGGGCCGTTGACGCCGTGTCGCTTCGCCTCCGCCGAGGTGCCACGCTGGCGATCGCCGGCGGATCGGGCTCGGGAAAGTCGACCCTGGCGCGCATGCTGCTCGGCCTGCTCCAACCCAGCTCGGGCACAGTGGTGTTCGACGGCATCCGCGTCGACGGGAGGCTGCGCCGGGACGAGGCGTTGGCGTTGCGCCGGCGGGTGCAGCCGGTCTTCCAGAATCCCTACGGCAGTCTCGATCCCCGGTACTCGGTGTTCCGCGCCGTGGAGGAACCGCTGCGGATTCACCGGATCGGTGACCGTGACGACCGTGCGCGGGCAGTGCACCGCCTGCTCGACCAGGTGGCGCTGCCGCCGTCGGTGCTTCGGCGCCTGCCCCGTGACCTGTCGGGCGGCCAGCGGCAACGGGTCGCGATAGCCCGGGCGCTGGCGCTGCGGCCCGACGTCCTCATTCTGGACGAGCCGGTGTCGGCGCTCGACGTGCTGGTGCAGGCGCAGATCCTCGAACTGCTGGGCGATCTGCAGACCGAACTCGGGCTGAGCTACGTGTTCATCAGCCACGACCTCGCCGTAGTCCGCCAGATCGCCGACGACGTCATGGTGATGCAGGCTGGGCGGGTCGTGGAGGAGGCGCCCACCGAGGAGTTGTTCGCGCGGCCGCGCCACGAGTACACGCAGCAGTTGCTCGAGGCGATTCCCCGCGCCCCGGGCGCATCCCGATAGGTTGACACGTTGTGACTGCTGACCCGCTCGCCCCCCTGCTCGATCTCCCGGGCGTCGCGGAGGCCGCCGACCGGGCCCGCGAGGCGCTGGGTCGCGCGCACCGGCACCGCGCCAACCTGCGGGGCTGGCCGGTCACCGCGGCCGAGGCGGCGGTGCGGGCGGCGCGGGCCTCGTCGGTGCTCGACGGCGGCCCGCCGCGACTGGACGACGCCGACGAGACTCCCGGC
>CAZZHX010000186.1:0-2333 GCA_964653535.1 uncultured Mycobacterium sp.
TCTGGGAAGTGCTGGCCGACTTTGGCTCGATCAGTTCCTGGGCGGGCAACGTCGACCACTCGTGCATCCTGGTCGAGGGTCCCGACGGCGGCCCGCTGGGCACCGCCCGGCGCGTTCAGATCAACCACGACGCCCTGGTCGAGCGCATCATCGAGTTCGACCCGCCGCGCGCGCTGGCCTACGAGATCGAGGGGCTGCCCCGCCGCCTGCGGCGGGTGACCAACCGGTGGACGGCCGAATCCACCGGGCCCGACTCGACCGCTGTCACCCTGACCAGCACCGTCGACATCGGCTCGCACGGACCCCAGAAGCTGGCCGAACGCATGCTCTGCCGATTCCTGGCCCGACAGTCCGACACCATGCTCGCCGGGCTCGCCCACCGATTGGAGAACGCCCGTGTCTGACCGCCCCGGCCCGCGCCCCGACGTCATCGTCATCATGACCGACGAGGAGCGCGCGGTGCCGCCGTACGAGGACCCCGCCGTGCTGACGTGGCGCGACGCAATCCTGGCCGGCCGCAGGTGGTTCGACGATCACGGCGTCAGCTTCACCCGCCACTACACCGGCTCGCTGGCTTGCGTGCCCAGCCGGCCGACCATGTTCACGGGGCACTACCCCGATCTGCACGGGGTCACCCAGACCGACGGACTGGGCAAGGCGGCCGACGACAACCGCATGCGCTGGCTGCGGCCGGGCGAGGTGCCCACGCTGGGCCACTGGTTCCGGGCCGCCGGCTACGACACCCACTACGACGGCAAGTGGCATATCTCGCACGCCGACCTCACCGACCCCGCCACCGGCAACCGGCTGGCGACCAACGACGACCACGGCGTCATCGACCACGCCGCAGTGCGACGCTATCTGGACGCCGATCCTCTCGCGCCGTTCGGGTTTTCAGGGTGGGTCGGTCCTGAGCCGCACGGGCCGGCGCTGGCCGACGCCGGGGTGCGACGCGACCCGCTGATCGCCGACCGGGTGGTCGACTGGCTCACCGACCGGTACGCGCGTCGTCGCGCCGGTGACGCGGATGCGCTGCGGCCGTTCCTGTTGGTGGCCAGCTTCGTCAACCCCCACGACATCACCCTCTTTCCCTCCTGGGCGATGCTCAGCCCCGTCAAGCCGTCGCGGCTCGACCCGCCGCGGGTGCCGCCGGCGCCCACCGCAGACGAGGACTTGTCGACCAAACCGGCCGCGCAGATCGCGTTCCGCGAGTCCTACTGTTCGGGCTACTCCGGCTGGGGCGGGGCACCCACCGTCCAGATTGCCTACACACTCCAAGCGCAGCGCTACCGCGATCTCTACTACCGGCTGCACGCGGAGTCGGACGGACCGATCGACCGCGTCCGGCGCGCGGTCACCGAGGGCGGGTCGCAGAACGCGCTGCTGGTTCGCACGTCCGATCACGGCGATCTCCTGGGCGCCCACGGCGGCCTCCACCAGAAGTGGTTCAACCTCTACGACGAGGCCACCCGCGTTCCCTTCGTCATCGCCCGCATCGGCGAACACCCGACGGCCCCGCGCGTCGTCGCTGAACCGACCTCCCACGTCGATCTGGTCCCTACGCTGTTGGCGGCCGCCGGTCTGGACGCCGCCGGCGTGGCGTCGCTCGCCACGACGCTGGCCGAGTCGTTCTCCGAGGTGCACGACCTGCCCGGCCGAAACCTCATGCCGCTCCTCGACGGGCAGGCCGGCGAGGGCGGAGCGCGGTGTGTGTACCTCATGACCCGCGACAACGTGCTCGAGGGCGACGGCGGCGGCTCCGGGCTGGCGCGCATGCTCAAACGAAGCCTGAATCCTCCCGTGCCTCTGCGGATCAGGCTGCCCGCCTACACCGCGTCCAACTTCGAGGGGATCGTGGTCCGCGTCGACGAGGTTCCCGGTGGGGCCGCGCACCTGTGGAAACTGGTGCGCACGTTCGACGACCCGGCCACCTGGACCGAACCGGGCGTCCGGCACCTGGAGGCCAACGGATTGGGGGGAGAGGTGTATCGCAGGTCCCCGCTGGACGACCAGTGGGAGCTCTACGACCTGACGGCCGACCCGATCGAGGCAGTGAACCGGTGGGGCGATCCCGCCCTGCACGACCTGTGTCAGCACCTGCGGATGCGGCTCAAACAGGTTCGGGCGGAGTCGGTTCCGGAACGGAACCAGCCGTGGTCCTACGCATCCCGGCGGTCACCGGCGCCGCGTGGGTCGCTGTTGGCGCGCGGCATGGGGCGACTGCGTCACCGCCTCGCCCCGCCGGCGGCCCCGGGATGACGGCGGCACCGATCGGTGTGACCCAACAGATGCTGCGGCGGCGCCCGGTGGTGGGGGTGAACGCCGCACACACC
>CAZZHX010000186.1:2433-6235 GCA_964653535.1 uncultured Mycobacterium sp.
CAGGCGGTGCCCGAAGCTGGTCCGGGCGTGATGGTCTCGTTCCTGATCGCCGGGTTCGCCGCCGGGCTGGCGGCCCTCTGCTACGCGGAACTGGCTTCTTCCGTGCCGGTTTCGGGCTCGTCGTACTCCTATGCCTACGTGACCCTGGGTGAGGTGGTGGCCGTCGGTGTCGCGGCGTGCCTGCTGTTGGAGTACGGGGTGTCCACCGCCGCGGTCGCGGTGAGTTGGAGCGGCTACCTGAACAAGCTACTGAGCAACGTCGCGGGTTTCGAGTTGCCGCATGCGATCACGGCCGCCCCGTGGGAGCCTCGACCCGGTTACGTCAACCTGCCGGCGATCATCCTGATCTGCATGTGCGCGCTGCTGCTCATCCGCGGCGCCAGCGAATCGGCGAAGGTCAACGCGGTCATGGTGGTGATCAAACTCGGCGTCCTGGTGATGTTCGTCGTCATCGCGTTCACCGCGTTCGACGCGGGCCGGTTCACAGACTTCGCGCCGCTGGGGGCGTCGGGAATCGGCTCGGCTGCCGGGACGATCTTTTTCTCCTACATCGGGCTGGACGCGGTGTCGACCGCGGGCGACGAGGTCACAGATCCGCAGAGAACTATGCCGCGTGCCCTTATCGGCGCGTTGGTGACCGTGACCACCGTGTACCTGCTCGTCGCGCTTGCCGCGCTGGGCGCCCAGCCGTGGCAGGACTTCGCCGGACAGCAGGAGGCGGGGTTGTCCACCATCCTGGAGAACGTCACGCACGGTCGCTGGGCCGGCTCGATTCTGGCTGCGGGCGCGGTGATCTCGATTTTCAGCGTCACGCTGGTGATCCTGTACGGCCAGACGCGGATCCTGTTCGCGATGGGCTGCGACGGGCTGCTCCCGGCACGATTTGCCCGGGTGAACCCCCAGACGGCGACTCCGGTGAATAACACCGTGATCGTCGCTGTGGGCGCTGCGCTGCTGGCCGCCGTCATACCGTTGAAGAAGTTGACGGAAATGGTGTCCATCGGCACGCTCACCGCGTTCATCGTCGTCTCCATCGGCGTGATCGTCCTGCGGGTGCGCCAACCCGACCTGCCCCGGGCGTTCAAGGTGCCGGGGTATCCGGTCACGCCGGTCCTCTCGGTCGCGGCGTGCGGCTACATCATGTCCGACTTGCACTGGTACACGTGGATCGCGTTCAGCGGCTGGATTTCGGTGGCGCTGATCTTCTACTTGCTGTGGGGCCGCCATCACAGTGTCCTCAACGAGTCATGACCGTCGTCGTTGGATACCGGGTCGGCCGCATCGGTCTGTCCGGACTGCACCTGGCCGTGCGCCTGGCGCGGTCACTAGACACGTCGCTGACGGTGGCCACGATCGTGAGCACCGACGGGGCTGACGGTCTGGGCGGCGCGTCGGCCGATGAGGCCGCAGAGTATCTGCGCGACCTCACCCGGGGCATTGATGTCGGCTACGTCGACCGGGCGCACCGGTCGGTGTCGGGCGGATTGATCGAGATCATCGAGGACGTCGATGCCGATGTGCTGGTACTCGGATCGCTGCCCAGCGGTGGGCGCGGGGGAGTGGCGATCGGCTCCACCGCCGACTGGCTGCTGCACGCGTCGCCGGCGCCGGTGGCGATCAGCCCGCGTGAATATGTTTCCGGGACGGGCACACTGACGCGCCTGACGTGCGCCTACTCGGCCACCCCCGACACCCTCGACGTGGTGCGGCGCTGTATGGAGTTTGCGGAGCGGTTCGGGGTTCCGGCGCGGGTCATCACCTTCGCGGTCCGTGGCAAGACCATGTACCCGCCGGCGGCGGGGATCGACGCCGAGGACTCGATCCTGCAGGCGTGGGCGGCCCAGGCGCGTGACATCCTCGAGCGACTCAAGACCGACGGTGTCGTCGCCGACGAGGTGACGCTCGAGGTGGTCACCGGCGGTAGCTGGACGGAGGCACTGGAGAACGCCGACTGGCGCGATGGCGAGATTCTCGCGTTAGGCACCCGGCCTCGGGGCGACATCCGCCGGGTGTTCCTAGGTTCGCGCAGCGGCAAGATCATCCGCGACAGTCCCGTGCCGGTGCTGGCGCTGCCCGCCTGAGCTTTGCGCTACCGGCGCCGAGTGTGCAGCTAGTTTCACGTTGGGCCTCGTGCGTGCGGCTAGCTTCACGCTCGAGGCAAGGCGTGCTCGGCGAGCTACCGTCGCGCGGCGGCGTTGGCCGCAGACTGGGCCTGCCGCAGCGTCGCCGCGACATCCCCTCGGCCCAGAAACATCTCGTCGAAGTACGGCTGCAGTGCCGTGGTGCCCGCGGCGAAACCGGCTCCTCCCGGCGCCGGTATGCGCTGGCCGCGGAGCACGGTGAAAAAGGGTGTGACGTCTATGCCGCGACCGGCCCAGTAGTCGAAGTAGGCGGGCTGCGCCGAGAGCACCGCGGGAATCGCCGCACCGTTGCGCCCCAGGTACGCGTTGCCGTCCTTGCTGCCCATCCACGCCAGGACCTGGCGCACCGCGGCGGGGTGCTTGGTCGTCGCATTGCCTGCTGCGGCAATGCCATTGGTGACGCTCACCCGGCCCACCGGGCCCGTCGGCATCATCGCCACGCCCCAGCGGAACCCGGCGTCACGGGCCACCGGCGCCAGGCTGTAGGTGCCCGACTGGAAGAGTGCCATCCTGCCGGCGACGAACTGGTTACGCGAGAAGTCGCCGTTGTCGTTGGTGGCCGACGCGGGCGGCGCGACGTGGTCGCGGTTGATCAGGCCGACCAGGTAGCCGAATGCCGCCGCCGCAGCGGGATTGGCGAAGGCGAACTCGTCGCCGCGCTGAAACACCCCGCCGGCCGAACCGATGTAGTTGAGATAGATGCCCTGCGGGTCGTTGGCGGCGTTGTAGGCCCACTGTGTGACGCGGCGGCTATCAAAGCCCGGCTCGTTCGCCGTGGCCCCGTTCTCGTCGACGGCGAGCCTCGCCAGCAGGGGCCTCAGTGTGTCGTCGGCGCCGGGACTCCACCGCAGGGCATCCAGCCCGGCGGGGTCCACCCCGGCCGCCGTGAGCAGATCGGCGTTGTAGTACATCGCGATTCCCGCATCGGTCAGCTGTGGCACCCCCCACAGTGCGCCGCCGCGGGTGAACTGGTCGACTACCGCGGGCTCCCAATCGGTGTCGGCGTCGATCCTCATCAACCGCCCGCTGTCCGCATAGGCGGCCAGGTAGGAGTTGGACAGCCAGAAGATGTCGTCGGCGCTGCCGCCGGCGACATCGGTGCGCAGGGTGTCGAAGTAGGTCGTATACGACACCAGGTTGATGTGCACCTCGATGTCGGGGTGCGCGCGGGTGAAGGCCTCGAACGACTGCCGGTAGTCCGCGGCGATCTGGTCGCCCCAGATGCGAACCGTCACCACGGTCTTGGCGCCGTGCGGCGTGCCGGAATAGTTGAGCACCACCGCCGCAGCGGCCAACAGCGCGGCGACCATCGCGATTGCCCCGGCGACCAGCGTGGAGGAGCGCGGCCTGCTCATCGCGCGCGCCGAGATTGCCGTGGTGGTCGTGATTCGGCGCCTGCAGCAGCCATCCCGGCAATCTCGATGTTCTGAACGTTCATTTGAGACCCGAGACGACAATCGACGCGACGATGTGGCGCTGGAAGCCGACGAACAGCGCGACCAGCGGCAGGATCGCCACCGTCGTCGCCGCCATCACCAACGTCCACTGCGAGTTGAACCGCGACTGCAAGTCGGCCGTGGCCACCGTGAGCACTCTCCAACGATGCCCGCTGGTGATCACCAGCGGCCACATGAAGTTATTCCATTGCGAGACCACGGTGA
>CAZZHX010000187.1:0-6204 GCA_964653535.1 uncultured Mycobacterium sp.
CGCGGTCGCCGCCCTGCTCGTCGTCGGCACGCACGCGGCCTACAGCACCGGCAAATACACCCACGGCTACTGGGGGCTGGTCGGGGCTCGGCTGGAGGTCGGCGTGCCGATCTTCTTCGTGCTCTCGGGCTTCCTGTTGTTTCAGCCGTGGGTCAGGGCCGCCGCGCACGGCGGGCCGCCGCCGTCGTTGCGCCGCTACGCGCGCAATCGGGTTCGGCGCATCATGCCCGCCTACGTCATCACCGTGCTGTCCGCCTTCGCGCTGTATCACTTCCGCATGGCCGGACCCAACCCCGGGCACACGTGGCTGGGGCTGGTCCGCAACCTCACGTTGACGCAGATCTACTGCACGGGCTTTCTAGGTAAGTATCTGCATCAGGGCTTGACCCAGATGTGGAGCCTGGCGGTGGAGGCGGCCTTCTATGCTGTGCTGCCCGGGTTGGCGTACGTGCTGCTGGTGTGGGTGTGCCGGCGCCGATGGCAGCCGCGGTTGGTGCTGGCCGCGTTGGCGGTGATGGCGCTCGTCAGTCCCGCCTGGTTGGTCCTGGTTCAGGTGAACCGCATGGTCCCCGACGGAGCCCGGGTCTGGTTGCCCGCCTATCTGTGCTGGTTCGTCGGCGGCATGGCGCTGGCTGTGTTGCAGGCGATGGGGGTTCGCGGGTACGCCTTCGTGGCCGTCCCGCTGGCGGTGGTCTGTTTCTTCATCGTCTCCACGCCCATCGGAGGGGCGCCCACGACATCACCCCGGGCGGTGACCGAGGCCTTGGTGAAGACGTGCTTCTATGCCGTGATCGCCACCCTGGCGGTGGCGCCGCTGGCTCTCGGCGGTGCCGGCCCCCACCATGGGTGGTACTACCGGTCGCTGGCCACCCGGCCGATGGTGTGGCTGGGTGAGATCTCCTACGAGATTTTCCTGACCCACTTGATCGTCATGGAACTCGCGATGGCCTACGTCGTGCACGCGCATGTCTACACCGGCTCGATGCTGCGCGTGTTCGTCGCCACGCTGGCGCTGACGATTCCCTTAGCTTGGCTGCTGCACCGCGTCACCCGGGTGCGAGACCGCCCCGCCGGTGCACGGCGCCCGGCCGGTCGAGGTCAGCATCCGATGCGGATCGGCACCGATAGCGGCCGGCGCACGTAGCTGCCACCCGACCAGACAATGGCCGACTCGTCGACGTCGAAATCCGCGCAGCGGGCCAGGAGTTCGGTCAGCGCCACGCGCGCCTGCATGCGCGCCGCGGCCGCACCCAGGCAGTGGTGTGCGCCGTGGCTGAAGGTCAGGATGTTGCGGGGACGCCGTCTCACGACGAGTTCGCCGGCATCGGAACCGTACTGGCGTTCGTCCCGGTTGGCCGACCCGTACAACAGCAACACCTTGCGGCCGGCGGGAATTGTCGTGCCGTGCAGGGTCACGTCGCGTGTCGTGGTGCGAGCCAGGCCCTGCACCGGCGCGGTCAGCCGCAGTAACTCCTCGATGGCGTCCGGGATCAGCCCGGGGTTGTCCACCAAAAGCCTCCGTTGATCGGGTCGTTCGTGCAGCAGGGGCATCGAGCCGCCGAGCATTCCGGTGGTCGTGTCGTTCCCGCCGGTGACCATCGTGAACGTGAACGCCAGCACCGCCAGCGTCCCGGCGATGTCTCCGTCTGCGCCCACCCCGGCGGCGACGAGATGCGAAATGGTGTCGTCCCTGGGGTCGGTGCGGCGGCGCTCGATCAGCGAACTGAAGTAGCCCATCATCGATCCGACCGCGTCGCCCACGGTGCCCGGTGCACCGGCGACTCCGCCGTCGGTGGCGTTGGCGGCGACGATCGCGTCGGTCCAGCCGTCGAACCGCTTCCGGTCCGCCTCGGGTACCCCCAGATAATGTGCAACCACCATCGACGGGAGCGGTTTGAACAATTCGGTGACGATGTCGCCGCCGCCCTCGGCGCGCAGCTTCTCGATGCGCTCGACGACGAAGTCGCGTACCGCGGGCTCCGCCGCCTCGACCTGCCGCGGCGTGAAACCGCGTGACACCAGTTTGCGGAACTCGGTGTGCACCGGCGGATCCTGCATCACAAAGGGCGGATTGTCCTGCAGACCAATCATTTCCAGTTCGCCGTAGGTGACGGTCAGCCCCTGCGCGGAGGAGAACGTCTCGTGGTCGTGGGCCGCCGACCAGACGTCGGCGTGCCGGGACAGCACGTAGTAGTCACGGTGAGGTTCCTCGGCGGGCACGACGTGATGCACCGGGTCTTCGTCGCGCAACGCGCGGTACATCGGCCAGGGATTCGCCCAGGTGTCGGCTGTCGCGAGCTCAAACCGGGCCGCGGCGCCGGAAACCGCAGTGCTGGGCACCGTCAACCGCCGACTGTGAATCTGGCGACGCGACTCGCCGACCCGGCGTCGCCAGGCGCACACTCGGCGCAGGAGGAGAAGCGCGGGCTTATATCGCCGCTCCTGGGTTCAAGATCCCGAACGGGTCCAGCGCCCCCTTGATGCGGTGGTTGAGCTCCATCACCTCGGGCCCGAGGTATCCGGATAGCCACGGCCGCTTCAACCGGCCCACGCCGTGCTCACCGGTGATCGTGCCGCCCAAGCCGATGGCCAGGTCCATGATCTCGCCGAAAGCCATATGGGCGCGTTCGGTCATCGCGATGTCGGCGGGGTCGTAGACGATCAGGGGGTGGGTGTTGCCGTCGCCGGCGTGGGCGATCACCGAGATCATCACGTCGCGCTGCGCGGCGATGTGCTCGACTCCCGCGACCAGCGCGCCCAGCGCCGGAAGCGGCACGCCGACGTCTTCCAGCAGCAGCGATCCCTTGGCCTCGACGGCCGGGATGGCGAACCGGCGCGCCGCGACGAACGCCTCGCCTTCGTCGGGATCGTCCGTGCAGAAGACTTCCGAGGCGCCGTGTTCGCTGAACACCCCCGCCATCAACGCGGCGTCGTCGGACCCGCCACGCCCGCGCTCGTCGGAGCCCGCGACCAGCATGGCCGCCGCCGAACGGTCCAGGTCCATGCGCATGGAGTCCTCGACGGCGTTGATCGCCACCGAGTCCATGAACTCCAGCATGGAAGGGCGCAGCCGCGCGGTGACCCCGAGGACCGCGTCCATCGCCGCCTGGACCGAACCGAAGCTGGCCACCACGACGCTGGAGGTGTGCTGCGCCGGCAGCAGCCGCAGGGTTACCTCGGTGACGATCCCGAGCGTGCCCTCGCTGCCGACGAAGAGCTTCGTGAGGCTCAGCCCGGCGACGTCCTTGAGCCGGGGACCGCCGAGCCGTACGGCGGTGCCGTCGGCCAGCACCACCTGCATGCCGAGCACGTAGTCGGTGGTGACGCCGTACTTCACGCAGCACAGCCCGCCCGCGTTGGTGGCGATGTTGCCCCCGATGCTGCAGAACTCGTATGACGACGGGTCCGGCGGGTACCACAGGCCGTGTTCGGCGACGGCCCTCTTCACCTCGGCGTTGAACAGTCCCGGCTGGCAGACAGCGGTGCGGGTGACGGGGTCGACGGTGATGTCGCGCATCTTCTCCGTTGACAGCACAATTCCGTCGTCCAGCGCGGTCGCTCCGCCGGACAGTCCGCTGCCGGCTCCTCGGGTCACCACGGGAACCCGGTGGGCGGTGGCCCAGCGCAGCACCGTCTGCACCTCCTCGGTGCGCCGCGGCCGCACCACGGCCAGCGGTTTGCCGGCCGACGGGTCGCACGCCCGGTCGTGGCGGTATCCGTCGGTCACGGCCGGGTCGGTGACGACCATGCCGTCGGGCAGGCTGGCGGTCAACTCCGCGAGCGCATCAACAATCATGCGCGGATTCTACAGGCGCGCGGTCGAGTTCCCGCAGCGACGGCAGCCCGATCGCGACCAGTCCGATCAGCAGGATCGGCACTGCCAGCGCCAAGAACGCGACCGTCAATCCGGCGGCATCGGCCAGTGGGCCGGCCACCAGCAAGCCCACCGGGCCCGCCGAATAGGTCAGCCCCGCCATGACCCCGACAACCCGGCCGCGCAGCCGTTGCGGGGCCCGCGTCTGCATCACGTGGTTGTAGATCGGTTGGATCGGGCCGTAGACCACGCCGGTCACCGCAGACAACAGCAGGATGACGGGTAACGGCGGCAGGAACGCGATGCCGACCGTCGCCGCGCCGAAGGCGAGAGTCGCCGTCAACACCGCGGAGCGCCGCCGCAGGTGCGTCGCCAGCGCCCCGTAGCCGAGGGCCCCGGCCACTCCGCCGAACGCGAGCGCCATCAATGCCCAACCCAGCTGGGCGGGTTGGTGCCGGTCGGTGAAGTACTTCGGGAAGAGCACGCTCTCCATCGGCAGATACAGCGCGGTGACGGCTAGGTCGATCAATCCCAGCGTCCGCAGCACCCTGGTGTTCCACACGAATCGCAGCCCCTCGGCGATACCCGACACCAGCCCGTCGCGTTGGCCAGCGTGATCCGGCTTCCCCGTGCCGTCGAGTCGCAGCGCCGCCATGGCGAGTAGGGACAAGGCGAAGGCCCCCGCGGTGATCCACATCGTGTTGATGCCGCCGATCGCGGCGATCATCACGCCGCCGATGCCCGGGCCGACCATGAAACCCAGGTTGAGTACCGCCTCGTACACGCTGTTGGTGCGGTCCAGCGTCCAGCCCGCGCGGGCGGCGGCCTCGGGCAGCATCGACTGGCGCGCCGTTGTGCCCGCCGGGTCGAACGTGGCAGTGAGCACCCCCAGTCCGGTGAGCATCCCCAGGTTCATCGCGTCGCGGGCGACCAGCCAGGCGATCAGAGGGACGGCGGCCACCGCCGCACCGGACAGCGCGTCGGAGATCAGCGAAACCCGGCGTCGCCCGAAGAAGTCCACCGCGGTGCCGGCGAACAACGTGGACAGCGCCAGTGGGAGCGTCATGGCCGCGGCCACGATCGCCGCGTCCCGCGCCCTGTCCTCGTGCTGCAACGCCAGCCACGGGAACACGACGATCGAGATGCCGGTACCCGCGGTCGCCATGAGGGTGGCGAACAGGATCAGCAGTGCCGGGCCGCGGCTCGTGTGTCGCATGGATCTCGCCGATGAATCTAGCCCCGAACCCATCGTGCTGCAGGATGATCCTGTGCTGACCCATCCGCGTACCGGCCGGGCGTTCGCCTCTCCGGTCGCACCCGGCTCGGGATGGCCCGGGGATCCCGCGACGCCGCGCACCCCGGTGGCGGCCGACGCCAGCGGGGTGCGAGAGGCGAGCGCCGAGGCCGGTTCGATCCCCGAACTCGACGCGATGGTGAGCGTCTGTCGGGCGTGCCCGCGGCTGCTCGGCTGGCGCGAGGAGGTCGCGCTGGTCAAACGGCGGGCGTTCGCTGACCAGCCGTACTGGGGCCGGCCTGTCCCGGGTTGGGGATCGCCCACGCCGCGGCTGCTGATCGTCGGGCTGGCGCCCGCTGCGCACGGGGCGAACCGGACGGGACGGATGTTCACCGGCGACCGATCCGGCGACCAGTTGTACGCGGCGCTGTACCGGGCCGGCCTGGTGAATCAGCCGAACAGTATCGATGCCGCAGACGGGTTGCGGACCAGACAGATTCGCATCGTCGCGCCGGTGCGGTGCGCCCCTCCGGCGAATGCGCCCACCCCTGCGGAGCGGGACACCTGTTGGCCCTGGCTGGATGCCGAATGGCGCCTGGTGTCCGAGCATGTCCGGGTCGTCGTTGCACTCGGTGGGTTCGCCTGGCAGGTGGCGCTACGCCTGCCCGGCACCTCCGCGACGCCCCGGCCGCGGTTCGGGCACGGCGCGATCGCCGAACTGGGAACCGGGGTGCGGCTGCTGGGCTGCTATCACCCCAGCCAGCAGAACATGTTCACCGGACGGTTGACACCGCAGATGCTCGATGACGTTTTCGGAAACGCGAAGAGACTGGCCGGGATTGAGTGAACGGCGTCTAAAATGAGGCCGACTGCGATACCCGTGGCGACAGAACGAGGATCTGGTGAAGCGAGCCTTCATAACCGGGATCACCGGACAGGATGGGTCTTATCTCGCTGAACTTCTGCTGAGCAAGGGCTACGAGGTTCACGGGCTGATCCGTCGGGCGTCGTCATTGAACATGTCGCGGATCGATCACCTCTATGTCGATCCCCATGAAGCGGGCACACGACTGTTCTTGCACTACGGTGACATCGTCGACGGCACCCGGCTGGTGACGTTGCTCAGCGCCATCGAACCCGACGAGGTGTACAACCT
>CAZZHX010000188.1:0-6174 GCA_964653535.1 uncultured Mycobacterium sp.
CAGACTTCTCGACCAGCCGTCGCACGCCCGTTCCGGGCGCCGCGCGGTTCACGCCAGTCACCGTGTAGGCGGGGGCGCGTCACCTCCGTCGCGGACCTCGGCTGACATGGACGTTTCCAGTGGCGCTGTCCTGGTGGTTCATACTGAATCCACCACACGCGCTCCTCAGGTGGGCCGTGCCGATACCGAGGTAGCTGACGATGACGAGGTTGGACTCCGTCGAGAGGGCGGTTGCCGACATTGCGGCGGGTAAGGCCGTCGTCGTCATCGACGATGAGGACCGCGAGAACGAGGGCGACCTGATTTTCGCCGCCGAAAAGGCGACACCGGAACTGGTGGCCTTCATGGTGCGCTACACCTCCGGATACCTGTGCGTGCCGCTGGACGGCGCGATCTGCGACCGGCTTGGTCTGCTGCCGATGTATGCGGTCAACCAGGACAAGCACGGAACGGCCTACACCATCACCGTCGACGCCCGCGATGGTGTCGGCACCGGGATTTCGGCGTCCGACCGAGCCACCACGATGCGTTTGCTGGCCGACCCGGCCAGTGTCGCCGACGACTTCACCCGGCCCGGGCACGTGGTTCCGCTGCGCGCCAAGGACGGCGGCGTGTTGCGTCGGCCCGGCCACACCGAGGCCGCCGTCGACCTCGCCCGGATGGCGGGACTGCGGCCCGCGGGGGCGATTTGCGAGATCGTCAGCCAGAAGGACGAGGGCTCGATGGCCCAGACCGACGAGTTGCGGGTCTTCGCCGACGAACACAGCCTGGCTCTAATCACCATCGCCGATCTGATCGAGTGGCGGCGCAGACACGAAAAGCACATCCAGCGGATCGCCGAGGCCCGGATTCCGACCCGGTACGGGGAGTTTCGCGCGATCGGCTACGCCAGCATCTACGAGGAAGTCGAGCACGTGGCGCTGGTTCGTGGCGACATCGCCGGGCCGAGTGGCGACGGGAACGATGTGCTGGTCCGAGTGCACTCCGAGTGCTTGACCGGCGACGTGTTCGGTTCCCGCCGCTGCGACTGCGGGCCGCAGTTGGATGCGGCGATGGCGATGGTTGCCCGCGAAGGGCGCGGCGTCGTGCTGTACATGCGCGGCCACGAGGGCCGCGGTATCGGCTTGATGCACAAATTGCAGGCGTACCAGTTGCAGGACGCGGGCCACGACACCGTGGACGCCAACCTCGAACTCGGATTTCCTGCCGATGCGCGGGATTACGGAATCGGGGCGCAGATCCTCGTCGAGCTCGGGGTCCGTTCGATGCGGTTGCTGACCAATAACCCGGCCAAGCGGGTCGGTCTCGACGGCTACGGGCTGCACATCGTCGAGCGGGTTCCGCTTCCGGTGCGGGCCAACTCCGAAAACATCCGCTACCTGAAGACCAAGCGCGACAAGATGGGCCACGACCTGACCGGGCTCGACGATTTTCGCGACTCCCTCGACCTGCCGGGTGAATTCGGTGGTGTCCTGTGAGCTGGAGACGGCGCCGATGAGCGGTGGCGCGGGCGTGCCGGAGATGCCGGCACTGGACGCGTCGGACCTGAGGCTGGGCATTGTGGCCAGCACCTGGCACGGCGAGGTGTGCGACGCGCTGCTGGCCGGGGCGCGTCGGGTGGCGGCCGGGTGGGGCGTCACCGACCCGACGGTGGTTCGTGTGCTCGGCGCGATCGAGATACCTGTAGTGGCTCAGGAACTCGCTCGCAACCACGATGCGGTGGTCGCCCTGGGGGTGGTGATCCGCGGCGCCACACCCCATTTTGAATATGTCTGCGATGCGGTGATTCAGGGCCTGACGCGGGTCGCGTTGGACGCGTCGACGCCCGTCGCCAACGGTGTGCTCACCACCAACACCGAGGAGCAGGCGCGCGACCGGGCGGGGCTGCCGGGGTCGGCCGAGGATAAAGGGGCGCAAGCAACCGGTGCGGCTCTGGCGACCGCGTTGACCCTGCGCGACCTGCGGGCCCGGTCATGACGGCACCCACCGATGGAGGGTGGGATGTCGAACTGCGCCCCCACCGCACTCTGCCGTTTGTCTACGCCGCGGCGTTTCTGATCGCGGCGGTGCACATCGTGTTGGGTGCGTTGCTCAAGATCAAGTCCAGCGGCGTGATCTTTCAGACCGCCGACCAGGTGGCGTTCGCATTACTGGGCGTGCTCATCGCCGGTGCCGTTCTGCTGTTTGCGCGGCCCCGGCTGCGGGTCGGGCCGGAGGGTCTGTCGGTGCGTAACCTTCTGGGCGACCGCCTGTTTCGGTGGCCGGAGATTGTCGGCGTGTCATTTCCGGCTGGTAGCCGCTGGGCGCGGATCGACTTGCCGGACGACGAGTACGTCCCGGTGATGGCGATCCAGGCGGTCGACACCGACCGCGCCGTGGACGCCATCGACACGGTTCGTTCGCTGCTGGCGCGCTACCGGCCAGACCTGCGCGTGGGGTGAGTAGACAGCACCGTCCGCACGTCCTAGTTTCTGTCACCGTGAATGGTGGCGCGGCGGCCCGGTACCTGGTGTCGCCGGCGCTTGCCGTGGCCACCGTCTTCGCTTCGGGGGCGGCCGTGGCCGACCCGGTGGACGACTACGTCGACCTGAAGGCACGGGCGGTGTGCACCCGGCTCGCTGACGCCCGAAGTGTAGGTGACATCGTCACGCTGTCTCTCCTCATCGCGCGCGAGGCAGGGTTGCGCCTCAAGGATGCCGCGAGTGCCGTCGGGCAGGCGGCGGCCACCGAGTGTCCGTGGAATTCGGCGCTGGTCACGCGGGCGCGCGACGCGTTGGCTCCCCCCGGCTACTAGCCTGGGTGCGTGCCCGATCCCGCCTCGTATCGCCCTGCGCCCGGGTCAATCCCGGTCGAGCCGGGCGTGTATCGGTTCAGGGACTCGCACGGGCGCGTCATCTACGTCGGCAAAGCCAAGAGCCTGCGCAGCCGCCTGACGTCCTACTTCGCTGATCTCGCCAGCCTGCACCCGCGAACCCGTCAGATGGTGACCACCGCGGCCGGGGTCGAGTGGACGGTGGTGAATACCGAAGTCGAGGCGCTGCAGCTGGAGTACAACTGGATCAAGGAGTTCGATCCGCGCTTCAACGTCCGCTACCGCGACGACAAGTCCTACCCCGTCCTGGCCGTCACCGTCGGTGAGGAGTTTCCCCGGCTGATGGTCTACCGCGGACCGCGCCGCAAGGGGGTGCGCTACTTCGGGCCGTATTCGCACGCGTGGGCAATCCGCGAGACACTCGACCTGTTGACGCGGGTGTTCCCGGCCCGCACGTGCTCGACGGGAGTGTTCAAGCGGCACAATCAGATTGACCGTCCGTGTCTGCTCGGGTACATCGAAAAATGTTCGGCTCCGTGCGTCGGCAGGGTCAGTGCCGATCAGCACCGGCGGATAGTGGAGGATTTCTGCGACTTCCTGTCCGGCAAGACCGACCGGTTCGCCCGCGATGTGGAGCGCCAGATGAACGTGGCTGCCGAAGCGCTCGATTTCGAGCGGGCCGCCCGGCTGCGCGACGACCTGGGCGCGGTGAAGCGGGCGATGGAAAAGCAGGCCGTGGTCTTCGGCGACGGCACCGACGCCGACGTCGTCGCCTTCTGCGGCGACGATCTGGAAGCCGCGGTGCAGGTGTTCCATGTTCGCGGTGGTCGGGTTCGTGGGCAGCGCGGCTGGATTGTCGAGAGGTCCGGTGACCCGGGGGATTCCGGGGAGGAAAGGCTGGTGGAGCAGTTCATCACGCAGTTCTACGGTGACCAGGCGGAACTGGCCTGCCAGACCGGGGACTCCGCCGACGATTCCGCGAACCCGTTGCCGCGCGAGGTCCTGGTGCCGTGCCTGCCCTCCAACGCCGACGAGTTGGCGAACTGGCTGTCGGGGCTGCGCGGCTCGCGAGTGGCGTTGCGGGTGCCGCGCCGCGGCGACAAGCGGGCACTGGCCGAGACTGTGCAACGCAATGCCCAGGACGCGCTGCAGCAGCACAAGCTGAAACGGGCCGGCGACTTCAACGCCAGATCTGCTGCACTGCAGAGTATCCAGGACTGCCTGGGGCTCGCGCAGGCGCCCCTGCGGATCGAATGCGTCGACGTCAGCCACGTGCAGGGGACCGACGTGGTGGGTTCCTTGGTGGTGTTCGAGGATGGCCTGCCGCGCAAATCGGACTACCGCCACTTCGCTATCCGGGACGCCGCCGGCCAGGGGCGTTCGGACGACGTCGCCTCGATCGCCGAGGTGACCCGCCGCAGGTTCCAGCGGCACCTCGCCGACACGAGCGACACGACCGACTCGAGCGACCCTAAAGTGCTCTCCCCGGAGGGTAAGTCGCGCAGATTCGCCTACCCGCCCAACCTGTACGTCGTCGACGGCGGCGCCCCGCAGGTGAACGCGGCCAGCGCTGTGCTCGAGGAGCTCGGCATCACCGATGTCGCGGTGATCGGTCTGGCCAAGCGGCTGGAAGAAGTGTGGGTTCCCTCGGAGCCCGATCCGGTCATCATGCCCCGCAGCAGCGAGGGCCTCTATCTGCTGCAGCGGGTGCGCGACGAGGCGCACCGATTCGCCATCGCCTACCATCGCAGCAAGCGATCCAAGCGAATGACGGCGTCGGTGCTGGATTCGGTTCCGGGACTCGGTGAGCACCGCCGCAAAGCGCTGGTGACCCATTTCGGATCGATAGCCCGCCTCAAGGAGGCCACCGTCGAGCAGATCACCGCCGTTCCCGGGATCGGCGTGGCCACCGCCACGGCCGTCCTCGAGGCGCTGCGACCCGGGCAGCCCGGGGCCGCCGAATGACCGGCCCCGGTGACGACGGCGGCGCGGCCGACATCGACGTCGTCCTGGTCACCGGGTTGTCAGGAGCCGGGCGGGGCACGGCGGCCAAGGTGCTCGAGGACCTTGGCTGGTATGTGGCCGACAACCTGCCGCCCCAGCTGATCACCCGGATGGTGGACTTCGGGCTGGCGGCCGGGTCGCGGATCACCCAACTCGCAGTGGTGATGGATGTGCGGTCCCGGGGATTCACCGGCGACCTGGACTCGGTGCGCACGGAACTGGCGACCCGCAACATCACGCCGCGCGTGGTGTTCCTGGAAGCGTCCGACGACATGTTGGTGCGCCGTTACGAACAGAACCGGCGCAGCCACCCATTGCAGGGCGAGCAGACACTCGCCGAGGGCATTGTCGCCGAGCGCAGGATGCTGGCGCCGGTGCGCGCCACCGCCGACCTCATCATCGACACGTCGACGCTGTCGGTGGCGGGGTTGCGGGAAAGCATCGAGCGCGCCTTCGGCGGCGAGGCGGGCGCATCGACCAGCGTTACCGTCGAGTCCTTCGGATTCAAGTACGGCCTGCCGATGGACGCCGACATGGTGATGGACGTGCGATTCCTGCCGAATCCGCACTGGGTGGACGAACTTCGTCCGCTCACCGGCGAACACCCGGCGGTCCGCGATTACGTGTTGAGTCGGCCCGGTGCCGCCGAATTCCTCGACGCCTACCATCAGTTGTTGTCTCTGGTCGTCGACGGCTACCGCCGGGAGGGTAAGCGCTACATGACGGTCGCCATCGGGTGCACCGGTGGCAAGCACCGCAGCGTCGCGATCGCCGAGGCGTTGATGCTGCTGCTCAGGCGCGACGAGCGGCTGGGGGTGCGGGTGCTGCACCGGGATCTGGGCCGCGAATGAGCACGCCGATCAACCCGCAGATGAAGCGGGGCATCGTTGCGCTGGGCGGTGGTCACGGGCTGTACGCGACGCTGTCGGCGGCGCGGCGGCTCACTCCCCACGTCACCGCCGTGGTGACCGTCGCCGACGACGGTGGATCCTCGGGGCGGCTGCGCAGCGAACTTGACGTGGTGCCGCCCGGCGACCTGCGAATGGCATTGGCGGCGTTGGCCTCCGACAGTCCACACGGGCGGCTGTGGGCGACCATCCTGCAGCACCGGTTCGGCGGCAGCGGCGCCCTGGCCGGACACCCAGTTGGCAACCTGTTGCTCGCCGGGTTGTCCGAGATGCTGGCCGACCCCGTCGCCGCCCTCGACGAGCTCGGACGGATTCTCGGCATCAACGGCAGGGTGCTGCCGATGTGCCCGATCGCCCTGCAGATCGAGGCCGACGTGTCCGGCCTGGAGGCCGACCCGCGGATGTTCCGCCTGATCCGCGGCCAGGTGGCGATCGCGACCACGCCGGGCA
>CAZZHX010000189.1:0-6162 GCA_964653535.1 uncultured Mycobacterium sp.
AGTCGAATTCGACGGTGCCGGTGACATGGAGGCTGGCCGCATCCCGAGGCGAGATGTCGGCCAGGGTGCCGCCGACGATGTCGGCGATCTGGGCGACCGTCAGGTCGATCATCGCCGTGCCCCGTCGCAGTCCCTGAGCGCCTCGGCGAGTTCCACACGGTCATCGAAAGGCCGCGTGGTGCCGCCGGCGGTCTGCCCGGTTTCGTGTCCCTTGCCCGCGATCAGGACCACGTCGCCGGGGCCGGCCCAGGCCACGGCGTACCGGATCGCCTCGCGGCGGTCGGCGATCTCCACCACCTCGGCGGCGCCTGCGGAGGCCCCGGCCACGATCTCCCGGCGGATCTCTGCGGGTTCCTCGCTGCGCGGGTTGTCGTCGGTGACGACGACGAGGTCTGCCAGTTCCGCGGCGACCTCTCCCATCGGCCGCCGCTTGCCCGCATCGCGCTCCCCGCCGGCGCCGAACACCACCGCGAGGCGGCGGCCGGGGCGGGCCAGGGTGGTCATCACCGCGCGCAGCGCACCGGGCTTGTGGGCGTAGTCGACGAGTGCGAGAAAGCCCTGGCCGAGGTCGACGTCCTCCATGCGTCCGGGCACCTGCGTCTGCAGCAGGCCCGGTGCCGCCCGCTCCGGGGAGACCCCGATCACGTCCAGAACCGCCAGTGCCAGAAGACTATTGGCGACGTTATAGCGGCCCGAAAGCCGGATGCCGACGCGGTGGTGCACCCCGGCGGGGTCGACGGCGGTGAACTCGCTCCCGCGGGCCGGTGCCCCCTGGCCCCCGGGGGTCCGCGGCGCCACATCCACGGCGCTCCAGTGCCCGGGCCGGGCGGGCTGATCTGTGGTGCTGACGGTGATCGCGTCCCCGAACCGGTCGGCCATCGCCCGTCCGGCGTCGTCGTCGACGCACACCACTGCGTGGCGCGCGCGCAGCGGGGAGTCCGGATCGAACAGCAGAGCCTTGGCGTCGAAGTAGGCCTCCATGCTCGGATGGAAGTCGAGGTGGTCACGGGAGAGGTTGGTGAAGCCGGCCACCGCGAACACGGTGCCGTCCACCCGCCCCAGCGCCAGCGCGTGACTCGAGACTTCCATGACGACGGTGTCCACGCCGCGTTCGGCCATGGCCGCGAGCATCGCCTGCAGCGCCGGGGCCTCCGGGGTGGTCAGGGCACTGGGGATGTCGACGCCATCGATGCGTACGCCGATGGTGCCGATCAGGCCGGTGGTGCGGCCGGCGGCGCGCAGAGCGGATTCGACCATGTACGCCGTGGTCGTCTTGCCTGAGGTTCCCGTGATCCCGACGACGGTCATCTTCTCGGAGGGTTGTCCGTACACCGCGGCGGCCAAGCCGCCGAGTACGCCGCGCGGATCGGGATGCATCAGAACGGGCACGGCGCTGACCAGATCGGACAATTCGGCGATCCCGGCGGCGTCGGTCAGCACGGCGACGGCGCCACGGTCGATCGCGTCGCCGGCGTAGCGGCCCCCATGGGTCGCCGAACCGGGCAGGGCCGCGAACAGGTCGCCGGGCCGCACGTCCTGGGCACGCAGGGTGACTCCGGTGACGGCGACATCGGGGATCGCGACGTGCGGGGCACCGGCGCCGCGGTTCGCGAGGACCGCACCCACCTGCACCGCCAGCGCGGGCAGCCGCACGCCCGCGACGGCGCTCGGGCGCAACCCGGTGGGTTCCGACACCTCCGTCGCACCTCCCTCCGACGCACGCTGATGATCGGCCCTGACACCCTATCCAGCCGGTCCGGGGATGCGGCGTTCGCGCCGCGTCGGGAGGTGCGGGTCGTTACATGCCCTGCAGGGTGAGCGGCGGCCCCGGGTCGGGCGACAGCGGCACATCCTCCCGCTGCATGAGCCAGCCGGCGATGTTATGGAACAGGGGGGCAGCAGAGTGACCCGCCGATCCGTCGGAGTTGCGTTCCGGGTTGTCCATCATGATCCCGATGACGTAGCGGGGGTTGTCGGCGGTGGCCATTCCCGCGAAGGTGACCCAGTACACGTCGTCGTAGTAGCAGCCGCAGGCCGGGTTGATCTGCTGCGCGGTGCCCGTCTTGCCGGCGATCTGATAACCGGGGACGCCGGCCGCCGGGCCGGTGCCCTGCTGGTTCCCCGTCGGGTCCCGCTGCACCACGGCGCGCAGCATGTTGCGCACGGTCTGCGCGGTCTGCGCCGACACCACCCGCACCCCATCGGGATGCGGTTCGGCGGTGCGGGTTCCATCGGGTGCGATGGTGGCCTTGACGATCCGCGGCGGTATCCGTACGCCATTGTTGGCGATCGCCTGGTACATGCCGGTCATCTGCAGCAGTGTCATCGAAAGACCCTGCCCGATAGGCAAGTTAGAGAAGGTACTGCCCGACCATTGATCGATGGGCGGCACCAGACCGGGGCTCTCACCCGGCAGCCCGACGTCGGTGCGCTGGCCCAGGCCGAACTTGCGGACCATCTCGGAGAAGCGTTGCGGCCCGACTCGCTGGGCCAGCATCAGCGTGCCGACGTTGGAGGACTTCCCGAATATGCCGGTCGTCGTGTAGGGAGCGACCCCGTGCTCCCAGGCGTCGTGGATGGAGACGCCGCCCATGTCGATGGCCCCCGGGACCTGCAGGACCTCGTCGGGGTTGGAGAGGCCGTATTCGATCACCGACGCCGCGGTGATCACCTTGTTCACCGAGCCCGGTTCGAAGGGCGAGGACACCGCCAGGTTGCCCAGTTGTCTGTCATTCTGACGCCCGATGTCCTGGGCCGGGTCGAAGGTGTTGTCGTTGGCCATCGCCAATACTTCGCCGGTCTTCGCGTCCAGCACGACGGCCGAGACGTTGTGTGCCCCGGAGACGTTCTTGGCCTGCTGCACCTGCTGCTGCACATAGAACTGGATGTCATCGTCGATGGTGAGCGCGACCGTGGAGCCGTTCACCGCGCGGTGCCGGTTACGGTTGCTGCCGGGGATGGCGACGCCGTCGGAGCCGCGATCGTAGGTGACCGCTCCGTCGGTGCCGGCCAGCACCGAGTCCATCGAATCCTCCAGCCCGAGCAGACCGTGGCCATCCCAGTCGATGCCGCCGATGATGTTGGCCGCGAGTGAGCCTCCGGGGTATTGGCGCATGTCCTGACGTTCGGAGCCGATCTCGGGAAATTTGTCGGAGATCGCGGCGGCAACGGCGGGGTCGACGGCGCGGGCCAGATAGACGAAATTCTCGTCGCTCTGCAGCTTTTTCAGGACCGTCGCGAATGCCGGCTTGTTGCCCAACCGGGTCGACACCTCCGTAGCGACATCCCGCAAACGCTGCTGCGGGTCGGGTGCGGCGGAGTTCTTGGTCCGCGCCTGCTCGAGTTGCTTGCGGATCCGCTTCGGCTGAAACGTCAGCGCCCGCGACTCGATGGTGAACGCGAGTTGCGCGTTTTTGCGATCGATGATGCTCCCGCGGACCGCCTTCTCCACGTCGGTGACCTTGAGCTGTCCGGCGGCCTGAGCACGCAGCGCCGGTGCGTCGGTGACCTGGAGCCTGAACAACTGGACCGCGGCCACCAGGATGAGCACCAGGATCACCGCGTTGCCGGCCCGGTGCCGGAGCACGAACGCCCCGCCGCGCGTCCCCGCCTCGACGATCTGCCGGGTCCGGCGCTCCCGGGCCGAATGGCCGACCTGGGGCGTCGCGGCGCGCTTGCGCCGTCGGACGCCCTTGTTGACCTGTGCATCACCGGGGATGCGCGGCGGACGCGGCGACTGGGATCGGCGGGCCCGGGCGGAGTCGGCCCGGCTCACTGTGCGGCTCCCTGTGCCGGAGCGGGGGCCGCCGGGACCAGGCCCTGGGGCGCGGGCACCGGTCTCACCGGAATCGGTAGTTCGGCGGGCAGCGGCACCTGCGCGGGGGCGGGGGGCAACCCGCCCAGCGGTATCCGCACCTCGGCGGGTCCTGACGCGGGCGCCGGGCCGATCGGCATGGGCAGTCCGGGTCGCGGAATCCCGCCCGGCACTCCCCCAACGATCGGCGCGCCGGGCGCCTGGAGCGGGACTTGGGGCAGGACTTGGAGCGGGACCTGGAGCGGTACTTGGAGCGGAACCTGCGGCAGGTGCTGGCCGCCGACGGTCGACGAGCCGTCCGGCGCGCGCAACAGCGCCTCGGGCCCGGACCGGGCCGGAATCTGAGGCCCGCCGGTGCCTGGGTCCACCCGAACCGGCACCTCAGCCGGCAGCGCAACGGGTTTGGGCGGCGCCGGAGGCAGTGGGTCGGGGAGCTTGCTGTTCAACGGTGGTGGCGAGACACCGTCGGCCGGCTTGGGTGTCCCGACGACCACCCAGTTGCCCGCGGGATCCTGAATCAGGTGAGCCGTGTCCCGGGTCGGGATCATGCCCTGATTGCGCGCCGCCTCGGCGAGCGCCGGCGCCGACTCCGCCTCGCGCACATCGCGTTCCAGCGCCTCCTTCTGCAGTTGCAGCACTCGGTGCTTTTCACGGGCGTGGCTCAACTCATAGGACCGTTCTGCTGACGCGGTCGACAACCACAGTGTCAGCCCCAGCCCGAATCCCAACGCACCAATGACGAAGACGACGAATGGGACCTTGCTCGCCAGCACCTGAGGCCGCAGGTCGATCGACGTCAGCCGGGCGACCACACGCTCGGTCAGGCGCGGCCGAACAGCTTTGGGCGCTTTGGCTTTTCGCGCCTTGGATCGCGCCTTGGCCTGACGCGTGCTCGTGGGCCGGGCCGGCCGCTCGGCGGGCCGGGCGATCGGGCTGGTCTGCGGGCCCGACCGCGGCGACCCCACTTCCCGGGTGGACCCCGCATTGCGTGCCGGCCGGCTGCGACGCTGGGACGCTGGATCGGCCTTGCGGGCAGCGGCGTCGCGTCCGCCGCGGCGCCCGGAGCCGCGACGGCGGGTCGGCGTCTCGCGCTGTGTCTTCATGCATCGCCTTTCGACGTAACCCGCGGTGATCGCGCCGGACTGTCCAGACGTTCCAGGGCCCTCAACCGCACCGCGGCGCTGCGGGGATTGCGGTCGATCTCGACCTCGTCCGCTCGCTCGGCGCCGCGCGTCAGCGACCGGAATAGCGGCTCGTGGCCGGGGAGCTCGACGGGCAGATCAACCGGGGAGCGCGAGGCGACCGCGTCGGCGAATACCCGTTTGACGATCCTGTCCTCCAAGGACTGGTAGGCGAGGACGACGACGCGGCCGGCCACGGCGAGAGCGTCTAAGGCGGCCGGGAGAGCGTGGCGCAGCGACTCAAGCTCGTCATTCACCGCGATCCGCAGCGCCTGGAATGTGCGCTTGGCCGGATGCCCGCCGGTACGCCGGGCCGGGGCCGGAATGGCCTGGTAGAGAAGCTCCACCAGCTGAGCTGTTGACGTGAACGGGGTGTGGGTGCGCTGGCGGACGATGTGCGCGGCGATACGGCGCGCGAACCGCTCCTCGCCGTAGCGGTGCAGGATGTCCGCCAGCGCCGCCTGGTCGTAGGTGTTGACGACGTCGGCCGCGGTCAGCGGTGATTCCGGGTCCATCCGCATGTCCAACGGTGCGTCCCGCGCATAGGCGAAACCTCGCTCAGCCTGGTCGAGCTGCATGGAAGACACCCCGAGGTCGAAGAGCACACCATCAGCGGAATCCTTTGCAGCGTAGCCTGATTCGGCGAGCGCCCCGGCGATGCCGTCGTACCGGGTGTGCACCAGGGTGACGCGGTCGGCGAAAGGCGCCAGCCTGGCCCGGGTGACGCCCAGGGCGTCGGGATCGCGGTCGAGCCCGAGCAGCCGCAGGCCCGGCAACTCGGTCAGGAATCGCTCCGCGTGCCCGCCGGCGCCGACGGTGGTATCGACCAGGAGGGCGCCCGAACCGTCGGCGTTGCGACGGGTGAGCGCGGGGGTGAGTAGTTCGACGCAACGGTGCAGCAGCACGGGCACGTGCCCGAATTCGCCCGAGTTCTCAGCCACTGCGACGCCTATCCTGCTGTTTCGGCGCCGACCGATCGCCTGGGCTCCCGCCCGTGCACCCTGGCCCCTGTCCGACGGCACGAACCTGGCGTTGGGGAAGTACGCCAGGGTCGGTTCGGGCAGGGGCCACGATGCACGGGCACGCACCTCAGATGATGTCGGCGAGTGCTTCATCGCTGGCCGCGGAGAAGTTCTCTTCGTGGGTCTGCTGGTAGTCCTGCCACGC
>CAZZHX010000190.1:0-6118 GCA_964653535.1 uncultured Mycobacterium sp.
CGGCCGAGGCCGGGGCGCGGTCGCGAGCCGACAACCGTGACGCCGCCGTCCTGGTGTTGGTCTCCGGGCCGGAGAACGGGCCGGCGGGTGGCGTCCCCGACGGCGCCGACCTGCTGGTCACCGTGCGGGCCTCGACGTTGCGTTACCACGCCGGCCAGGCGGCCTTTCCCGGCGGCGTCTCGGATCCTGCCGACCGGGGTCCGGTGGCCACCGCCCTGCGCGAAGCGCGCGAGGAAACCGGCATCGACGTGTCCCGGCTGCACCCCCTGGCCACCATGGAACGGACGTTCATTCCACCATCGCGGTTCCACGTGGTCCCGGTGCTGGCCTACTCGCCCGATCCCGGCCCGGTGACCGTCGTCAATCCCGCCGAGACGGCGATCGTGACGCGAATTCCGCTGCGGGCCTTCATCAACCCGGCGAATCGGCTGATGGTGTACCGCGGTGACCTGGGCAACCGCTGGGCCGGTCCGGCCTTCCTGTTGAACGAGATGCTGGTGTGGGGCTTCACCGGCCAGGTGATCTCCGCCGTCCTCGACGTCGCTGGCTGGGCCGAGCCGTGGGACACCACCGACGCGCGCGAGCTCGACACGGCGATGGCGCTGGTCGGGGCGCGGGGCGGGGCGCCCGGATGAACATCAACTCGATGACCCCGTCGCAGTGGCTGGATGTCGCCGTCCTCGCCGTGGCTTTTATCGCGGCCATCTCCGGCTGGCGGTCCGGCGCGCTGGGCTCGGTGTTGTCGTTGGTGGGCGTGGTGCTCGGCGCGATCGCCGGCGTGCTGCTGGCTCCGCACCTGGTCACCCACATCGCCGCGCCCCGCGCCAAACTGTTCACGGCGCTGTTTTTGATCCTCGCTCTGGTTGTCGTCGGTGAGGTGTCCGGGGTGGTGCTGGGACGTGCCGTCCGCGGCGCGATCCGCAGCCGCACGATCCGGGCCGTCGACTCGATGATCGGTGTGGGGCTCCAGCTCGTCGTGGTGCTCACCGCCGCCTGGCTGCTGGCGACGCCGCTGACGCAGTCCCATGAGCAACCCGAACTCGCCTCCGCGGTCAGGGGATCCCGGGTGCTGGCGCGCGTCAACGATATCGCGCCCGCGGGGCTCAAGGCGGTGCCCAAGCGGCTGTCGGCGCTGCTGAATACGTCGGGGTTGCCCGCCGTTCTGGAGCCGTTCAGCCGCACCCCGGTGATCCCGGTGGCGTCACCCGACCCCGCCCTGGCGAACAACCCGGTGGTTCTGGCCGTTGCGCCCAGCGTCGTGAAGGTTCGCAGCCTGGCGCCCAGCTGCCAGAAGGTCTTGGAGGGCACCGGGTTTGTGATAGATCGCGATCGCGTGATGACGAACGCGCACGTGGTGGCCGGGTCCAACAGCGTCCAGATCTATGCCAGCGGCAAACCGCTCGACGCCACCGTGGTGTCCTACGACCCGGAGGTGGACATCGCGATCCTCGCCGTGCCGAACCTGCCGCCGTCAGCGCTGGCCTTCGCCCAGAACCAGGCGAGATCGGGTACCAGCGTCGTGGTGCTGGGCTATCCCGGCGGCGGCAATTTCACCGCGACTCCGGCCAGGATCCGCCAGGTCATCAGACTCAGCGGCCCCGACATCTACCGGGATCCGGCGCCGGTGACCCGCGATGTGTACACCATCAGAGCCGATGTGGAACAGGGCAATTCGGGGGGGCCGTTGATCGATCTCAGCGGCCAGGTTCTGGGAGTGGTCTTCGGCGCTGCCGTCGACGACCCGGACACCGGTTTCGTATTGACGGCCGACGAGGTGGCCAGTCAACTTGCCAGGATCGCGGACACCAAACCGGTGGCCACCGGGGCCTGCGTCGGCTGACGCGCCCGCCTACCGCACCCGCTCGAGGAACCTGATCAGGTGCCTGTTGACCTCATCGGGTGCCTCCTCGTGGCTGAAATGTCCTGCCCCTGAGACGGATACGTATCGGCCCCGCGGGGCGTAGCGCCTGGTGCGATCCACCGGGTCGGCTAAGACGTACGGGTCGGCGTCGCCACGCAGGTGCAGCAGGGGGATGTCGAGCTGGCGGGACATCGACGTCATGAAGCGCCGGCCTTCGCCGCGCAGTTGGCTGCGCACCGCCCAGCGCTGATACTCCAGGGCGCAATGCGCGGCCCCCGGAATCTGGATCGCCTGACGAAGGTAGCCGATGGATTCCGAAAAGTCCTCGGATGCAACCCATGCGGTGCTGCCGCGGCTCCGGACGAGGCGCTCGATCTCGGCCGCGTTGTCGCGGGTGAGCAGGCGCTCCGGCCACAGGGGAACCTGGTAGCGCAGCAGTGTCGGCAGCAGCGCGCGCCCCTGATCGCGCCGCGCCCACGTCGATTGGCGCAGCGCCGCCGGGTGCGGTGAGCTGATCAGCGCGATGGCGCGCACCAGACGGGGATGCAGCAGCGCGGTGGCCCAGCAGGTCAGCCCGCCGTCGGCGTGGCCGATCAGTGTCGCCGACTGGTGACCGAGCGCGCGGATCAGGCCCGCCGCGTCGCCCGCGAGCGTCCACCCGTCGTAGCCGCGGGGTGGCTTGTCACTGCCGCCGTAGCCGCGCAGGTCCACCGCGACGACGCGTGCCCCGGTCAGGCCGCGCAGTTGATGACGCCAGGACCACCAGAACGACCCGAAACCGTGCAGCAACAACACCAGCGGCCGTACCGTGGCCGGCTCCGCGAGCGCCCCGGCCGCGCCCGGTCCGTCCGGCGCGGCCTCGACGACGTGGAATCGGATGCCGTTGGCGTGGATGTCCTGATGGCGCCACGGCCCGTCGATCCAGGTGACCGACGGATCGGGTGCCGGCATCTACCAGCCCGAGGGGTCGGCGGGCTGCGGCTCGTCCTGCCCGCCGAGGAGTTCGCCGACGGCACCGCCGGAGGGCTTGTCGCGGCCGGGTGTCAGCGCGGACCGCGTCTCCTTGACCGACGCGATCGTCTCCCGTGGTCCCCGGATTCGGCGCACCCTCAGGAAGCCCAGGACCGCCAGCGCGGCCCCGACCACCACCATGATGCCGAACACGATCAGGAATGCCGCCCACTCCGGCAGCCAGGTGTCGAGCAGTTCGGCGAGGAAGAAGAAGAAAAAGAACGTCGAGTAGAACAGCACCACCAGTGCGGCGATGAAGAAGATGCTTCCGGTGAGTCCCTTCTTGACGTCCCGGGTGACCTCGGCGCGGGCCAATTCGACTTCCGCGCGCAGCAGCGTCGAGACCTGGGTGGTGGCGTCCTTGATCAGATCGCCGATTGACGGGTCGAAAGGCCTGGCGTGGGGGTCGGTCAGCGGGATTTCGGTCAGGGTGCGGGGCACACCGTTCCTGGAATCGGCTTTGCTCACAGACAGACCCCTCTCGTTTCCTGCTCTCATGTTGCCATGCCCCGATCAGGGTGTGGCGGGGGGCGCAGCCCATAGACTGAACGTGCCGGTCACGATGTCCGGGCGTGTCGACGGGATCGACGAGAGGGGTGCTGTGCGGGTCGCGCACCGGTGCTTCGTGACGGCAGTGACGACCATGCTGACGGTCGCGTTGTCGGCCCTCGTGATGATGCCCGTCCGTGCCGCCGCGGCCGATGTCAGGATCCCGCTGGGAGGCGGTGCGGGCATCGTCATCAACACCGACACGTTGTGCACGTTGACCACGATCGGCAGCGACGCCGCCGGCGAGCTGATCGGTTTCACCTCCGCGCATTGCGGCGGCCCGGGCGCGCAGGTCGCCGCCGAGGGCGCCGAGAATGCGGGCATCCTGGGCACCATGGTCGCCGGTAACGACACCCTGGACTACGCCGTCATCAAGTTCGATCCGGCCAAGGTGGCACCGGTGGCCAACTACAACGGGTTCCCGATCAACGGTGTGGGACCGGATCCGGCCTTCGGGCAGATCGCCTGCAAGCAGGGCCGCACCACCGGAAACTCGTGCGGCGTCACGTGGGGACCGGGTCAGGACCCGGGCACCATCGTCATGCAGGTCTGCGGCCGGCCCGGCGACTCCGGGGGGCCGGTGACCGTCAACGGGCTGCTGGTGGGGATGATCCACGGAGCCTTCAGCGACAACCTGCCGAACTGCATCATCAAATACATCCCGCTGCACACGCCCGCGGTCGTGGAGTCGTTCAGCGCGATCCTGGCCGACATCAACGCCAAGCACCGCAGCGGCGCGGGCTTCGCGCCCCTGCCGCCCCTGCCGGCCTGAGCGGCCTGCGCTACTTCCGGCGCTTGATCGCGTCGAATACGCCGGGATCGACCAACGTCGACACGTCGCCCAGCTCGCGGTTCTCGGCCACATCGCGCAACAGCCGGCGCATGATCTTGCCGCTGCGGGTCTTGGGCAGCTCGGGCACCACGTGGACCTCGCGGGGCTTGGCGATCGGGGAGATCTCCCGGGCCACCTCGCTGCGCAACTCGTCGGCGATCCCGTCGTGCACCTCATAGCCGGCGCACAGGACGACGAACGCGCAGATGGCCTGGCCGGTGGTCTCGTCGTTCATCCCGACGACGGCCGCCTCGGCCACCGCGGCGTGGCCGACGAGCGCCGATTCCACCTCGGCGGTGGACAGCCGGTGCCCGGACACGTTCATCACGTCGTCGATGCGGCCCACCACCCAGATGGCGCCGTCGGCGTCGTACCAGGCGCTGTCGCCGGCGAAGTACCAGCCCTGCTGGGCGAACCTCGACCAGTAGGTCTCGACGTACCGCTCCGGGTCGCCCCAGATACCGCGCAGCATCGACGGCCACGGCTGGTCCACCACGAGGTAGCCGGCCACGTGCGTCCCGTCGCGGGCGCCGCGTGGCAGTTGTTTGCCGTGGTCGTCGACGATTCGGGCCGAGATGCCCGGCAGCGGAGTCATCGCCGATCCCGGCTTGGCGTGGGCGAATCCCGGCAGCGGCGAGATCATCGCCGCGCCCGTCTCGGTCTGCCACCAGGTGTCGATGATCGGGGTGGTGTCCGCGCCGATCACCCTGCGGTACCAGCGCCAGGCCTCGGGGTTGATCGGCTCGCCGACCGAGCCCAGCAGGCGCAGGCTGGTCAGGTCGTGCGCGTCGGGGATCTCCCGTCCCCATTTCATGAACGTGCGGATGAGCGTGGGAGCCGTGTAATAGATTGAGACGCCGTACTTTTCGATGATCTCGAAGTGCCGGTGCTGGGTCGGGCTGTCGGGTGTCCCCTCGTAGAGGACCTCGGTGACCCCGTTGGACAGGGGGCCGTAGACGCTGTAGGTGTGACCGGTGACCCAGCCGATGTCGGCGGTGCACCAGAACACGTCCGTGTCGGCCTTGATGTCGAACATGTTGTAGTGCGTGTAGGACGCCTGGGTGAGGTACCCGCCGCTGGTGTGCATGATGCCCTTGGGCTTGCCGGTGGTGCCCGAGGTGTACAGCAGGAACAGGGGATGCTCGGCGTCGAACGGCTGCGGGGTGTGCTCGGGCGACGCGGTGTTCACCACGTCGTGCCACCATAGGTCGCGCCCTTCGGTCCAGGACACGTCAATCCCGGTGCGCCGCACCACCAGAATGTGTTCGACGGAGCTGGGGCCATCGCCGGTGGAACCCTGCTCGACGGCCGCGTCGGCGGCGTCCTTCAGCGGGGCCGGTGTGCCGCGCCGGAACTGCCCGTCGCTGGTGATCACCAGTTTCGCCTCGGCGTCGGCGATCCGGGCCCGCAGCGCTGTGGCCGTGAAGCCGGCGAACACCACGCTGTGCATGAGCCCGAGGCGGGCGCAGGCGAGCATCGCGATCACCGCCTCGGGAATCAGCGGCATGTAGATGGCGACCCGATCGCCGGCGACAAGGCCGAGCCCGGTCAGCGCGTTCGCGGCCTTGCAGACCTCGGCCTGCAGATCCCGGTAGGTCAGGGCGCGGCTGTCGCCCGGCTCGCCTTCCCAGTGGATGGCGACCCGGTCCCCGAGGCCCGCCTCGACGTGGCGGTCGACGCAGTTGTAGGCGACGTTGAGGCTGCCGCCGACGAACCATTTGGCGAACGGTGCCTGCGACCAGTCCAGCACGTCGGTGAACGGCGTCGCCCAGGACAGCCGCTCGGCCTGCTTTGCCCAAAACGCCAGCCGGTCGTCGTCGGCCTCGCGGTAGAGCGCCTCGCCCGCGTTGGCCTGGGCGGCGAAC
>CAZZHX010000191.1:0-6108 GCA_964653535.1 uncultured Mycobacterium sp.
CCGTTGGTCACCCGGCCGCCGTTGGTCGCGCCGCACCACAGCTCCAGCGTCGCGGCGCTCGTGGGCGGGGGATCGGGGATGGCGCGTCCGGGGGCCGTCAGCAGGGCGCACCGCGGGGTGCTGTTTCTTGACGAATGCGCCGAGATCAGCACCCGCGCGCTGGAGGCATTGCGCACGCCGCTGGAGGACGGCGAAATCCGCCTCGCCCGCCGCGACGGGGTGGCCCGCTATCCGGCCCGGTTTCAATTGGTGCTCGCCGCCAACCTCTGCCCGTGCGCGCCCGCCGATCCCCGGGACTGCATCTGTGCGGCGGCGATCAAGCGCCGCTACCTAGGCAAGCTGTCCGGGCCGCTGATGGACCGTGTCGACCTCCGGGTGCAGATGCACCCGGTGCGCGCGGGGGCGCTCTCGACCGCCGACGGCGAGTCGACGGCGCAGGTGCGCGAGCGGGTCGCGGCGGCGCGCGCCGCCGCCGCGCAACGCTGGGGGCCGCACGGATTCGCCACCAACGCCGAAGTCAGCGGGGCGCTGCTGCGGCGAAAGTTCCGCCTCCCCACCGCCACGATGGAGCCGCTGCGCGCGGCGCTGGACCGCGGGCTGCTCAGTGTCCGCGGCCTCGATCGGACGTTGCGGGTTGCGTGGAGCCTGGCCGACCTGGCCGGCCGGGTGTCGCCCGGACCCGACGACGTCGCCACCGCGCTCAGCTTCCGGCAACCGGGCGCCCAGCGGTGACCGACCCAGCGGTGACCGGGTCGGCGTCGCGGGCGTGGGCCTACCTGTCTCGGGTCATCGAGCCGCCGTGTGCGGAACTCGTCGCCCTGGTGGCACGCACCGGCCCGATCGAGGCGGCCGATCGGATCCGGCGGGGCCTGGTCGACGCCGACCTGGCCCGCCGGACCGAGGCGAGACGCGACATCGACTCATCGGGGGAGGACCTGGACGTACTGGCCCGCCAGGGCGGCCGATTGATCACACCCGAGAGCGACGAGTGGCCGGCGTTGGCCTTCGCGGCCTTCGTCAACGGTGGCGGCCCGCGCGGCGGGGCGCCGCTGGCACTGTGGGTGCTGGGCCCGGCGCGCCTCGACGAGGTCGCGGCGCGGGCCGCCGCGCTGGTCGGTACGCGGGCGTCGACCAGCTACGGCGAACACATGGCCGCGGACCTGGCGGGTGGGCTGGTCGAGCGTGACGTCGCGGTGGTCTCCGGTGGCGCCTATGGCATCGACGGGGCGGCTCACCGCGCGGCGCTGGCGGGTGACGGAGTCACCGTGGCGGTCCTGGCCGGCGGGATCGACATCCCCTACCCGGCGGGGCATTCCGCACTGCTGCATCGCATCGGCCGGCACGGGCTGCTGTGCACCGAGTACCCGCCGGGCGTCCGCCCGGCCCGGCACCGTTTCCTGACTCGCAACCGGCTGGTGGCCGCGGTCTCGGGGGCCGCGGTGGTGGTGGAGGCGGGGTTGCGCAGCGGCGCCGCGAATACCGCCGCGTGGGCCCGTGAGCTGGGTCGGGTGGTCGCGGCGGTGCCTGGGCCGGTGACCTCGTCGGCGTCGGCTGGCTGTCACGCGCTGCTGCGCGGCGGCGCGGAATTGGTCACCCGGGCCGAGGACATCGTGGAGTTGGTGGGGCACATTGGGGAGCTGGCACCCGACGAGCCCCATCCGACCACGCCGGTCGACGGGCTGAGCGAGGCCGAGCGGCACGTATACGAGGCTCTGCCGGGCCGCGGCGCGGTCACCGTAGACCAGATCGCGGTCGCCTCCGGGGTGGCGCCCGAGCGGGTGCTCGGCCCGTTGGCGATGCTGGAGTTGGCGGGGTTGGCCCGGCGCGATGGCGGCCGGTGGCGCATCGTTCGCGCGCGGGACACGGCCTGATCACACTTCGGCGCGTCGGCGCAGCCGAACCCCCCGGGCCTGCCACCGTTGAGCCGTGCAGGCGGTCCTCGACGAGTTCGACGAGTATCTCGAGCTGCAGTGCGGTCATTCGCCGCACACGCGCCGGGCCTATCGCGGTGACGTGCGTTCGCTGTTGGTCTTTGTGGACGGGCGGGGTCTGGACGGGCGAGGTCTCGACGGGTTGAATCTGGCGGCCCTGCGTTCGTGGCTGGCCGCCTGCGCCGGCGCCGGGGCTGCCCGCACGACGCTGGCCCGTCGCACCTCGGCGGTGAAGGCGTTCACCGCGTGGGCGGCGCGCCGCGGGCTGCTGACCGCCGATCCGGGTGCCCGGCTGCAGGTGCCCAAGGCGCACCGCACCCTGCCGGCCGTGCTGCGCCAGGACCAGGCGCTGCAGGCTATGGACGCCGCGAAATCCGGTGCGCAGCAAGGAGATCCGCTGGCATTGCGCGACCGGCTGATCGTCGAGATGCTCTACGCCACCGGGATCCGGGTCAGCGAGCTGTGCGGGCTGGACATCGACGACGTCGACGCCCACCACCGGCTGGTGCGGGTCCTGGGCAAGGGTGACAAAGAGCGCACCGTGCCCTTCGGCGTGCCGGCCGGCGAGGCGCTGCACGCCTGGCTCGTCGACGGTCGTCCGGCGCTGGCAGTACCCGAGTCCGGCCCGGCGCTGTTGCTGGGCACCCGGGGGCGCCGGCTCGACGTGCGCCAGGCGCGCACCGTCGTGCACCAGACCGTCGCCGCGGTAGACGGCGCACCCGACATGGGCCCGCACGGCCTGCGGCACAGCGCCGCCACCCACCTGCTCGAAGGTGGGGCCGACCTGCGCGTCGTCCAGGAGTTGCTGGGCCATTCCAGCCTCGCGACCACGCAGCTCTACACCCACGTCGCGGTGTCCCGACTGCGCGCGGTGCACGAGCAGGCCCACCCCCGCGCCTGAGACTCCTCAGACGCCTTCGGCGTGCGTGGGGTGTGCCGGCAGGAAGGCCAGGACGAACAGCGCGCCGGCCAGGCAGACGGCGGAGGCGGTCAGGCAGCCGGCGTGCAGACCGGACATGAAGGCGTCGCTGACGGTGTCGTGCAGGATTCCGGCGACCGGGGCGGGTGAGTGCGCGGCAACTTGGAGGCCCTGGGCGAGACCTTCGCGGGCTGTTGCCTGGGCGGATTCCGGTGCTGCGCGAAGGATGTCGCTGTCGGATAGATGCCGGATGTAGAGGGTGGAGAAGATGCTGCCGACCACGGCGACGCCGAGCGTCCCGCCGATCTGGCGGGTGGCGTCGTTGACGGCCGACCCCGCGCCGGCCTGTTCGGGGCGCACCACGCCCATGATCGAGTCGGTTGCCGTCGCGGTGGTCAGGCCCAGTCCGCCGCCGAGCACCACCATCTGCGCAGCGACCTGCAGGTAGGAAATGTTGACGCTGGCGGTGGCTACCCACGCGAACGCGGCGGTCAGCATCACCAGGCCGACGAACACCACTGCTTTGGTGCCGACGCGGGTCACCGCGAGTCGGGTGCCCAGTACCGATCCGATCGCGATCGACAACGCGACGGGCAGGATGCGGACTCCGGTTTCGAGCGGGCCGTAGTTCTGCAGCAACTGGAAGAACTGGGTGATCAAGAAGATGAATCCGAAGAGGGCGAAGAACGCGACGGTGACGGCACCGCTGGCCGCGCTGAACCGAAGGTTGGTGAACAGCGTGACGTCGATCAGCGGGTCGGTCTGCCGTCGTTCCCACACCACGAAGGCCACCGCCGACGCCAACGCAATGGCGAAACCAGCCAGGGTCCGGGGGGCGGTCCAGCCGTGTTCGGGGGCCTCGATGATCGTGTACACGAGGGCTCCCAGCATGGCGACCGACAGTACGAGCCCGCCGCGGTCGAGCCGGGCGCCGGACTCCACACTCGACGGGGAGATGAACACCAACGCGCCGAGCGCAGCGGCGAGGGCGATCGGGACCAGCGACAGAAACAGGCTGCCCCACCAGAAGGACTCCAGCAGCGCGCCGCCCATGATCGGGCCCACGGCTACGCCGAGCCCGGTGACCGCACCCCACACACCGATGGCCGCCGCACGTTGCTTGGGGTCGCGAAAGGTGTCGGTGATGATGGCCAGCGTGGTCGGGTAGATCAGCGCCGAGGCCACCCCCATCACGAGGCGCGTTCCGATCAGCGGGCCGGTCGACGTGCACAGTGCGGCTGCGACACTGCTGGCCGCGAAGAGCGTCAGGCCCGCGATCAGGGTGCCGCGGCGGCCGAACTTGTCACCGACGGTGCCACCGGCGAGGACCAGCGCCGCGAAGGCCAGGTTGTAGGCGTCCACGATCCACTGCAGTCCGCGTGTCGACGCCCCCAAGGCCGAGTTCAATGTGGGCAGAGCCACATTCACGATGGTCGTCTCGACATTGATCACCAGGGCGGCGACCAACACGACGATCAGAACCAGAACGGGCCGAACCCGCCGCTGTGCGGCGTGCGCACCATGTGCGGCGTTGGGCTGGATGGCGGTGCTCATGAATCAAGCCCCCTCTATGTTTACACTGATAACACTGCGAGCATGGCAGAAAATGTTAGTGGTGTCAACATGACGGGTCGGAACTTACTGAAGTCCGAGGGAGATGACGTCGAACAGTCGGTCGGCGATGAGTTGCCTGCGAGCGGTGCCGGCCGTGCTGAGCGGGCCGTCGAGAAACAGGGTGGAGAGCCCATGCACCGCAGCCCACGCGGCTTCGTCGAGGCCGTCGCGGCGATCCGGGGAGAGCACGCCGGCGGCCACGAGATCGTCGATGCACCGGATGAGGATCTGAAAGGGATGCCGATCGTCGACATCGGCGGTCCCGCCGTGGGTCCCGCCGTGGGTCCCGCCGTGGGTCCCGCCGGCAGAATCAGGCCGATGGCGTTCTCGCGCAGCGTCGGTGTGTGCGAACGCTGTTCGGAACAGGCCCGGCTCATCGAGCGCAAAGTCGATGTAGCCCTGTCCGGTCGCACGGAAGCGTTCGATGGCCCGCTTGGCTGTGGTTCGGTGGCCGGCCACGGTGTCCAGCCGCACCAGCATCGCGTCAGCCAGGCGGCCCTCGGCGTACTCGGTGACCGCGGCAAGCAGCGCGTCGCGGTCGGCGTAGTGGCGGTAGGCCGCCGAATTGCTGACCCCCGCCATCCGCTGCACGTCCCGCAGCACCACCGCGTCGGGGCCACCCGCGCGAGCAAGTTCCACGGCCCGGTCAAGCAGAACCTGACGCAGGTTGCCGTGATGGTAGGAGTCGGCGGCGGCGCGGGATCGGCGGGCGGTCAGCGGAAGTCCTTCGTGTCAATGTTGACGATACTAACTTCCGCGGGCGCCACGCGTGCGGGACGCGCCTAGCGGTTGAGCGGCTTGAGCCGCACGGGCGTGGATGCCAGCAGGGCCAGCGGATCGACGTAGTGGGCGCCCGACGCCGGACCCCACATCGCGCCCCAGTGCAGGCACGCGGCGGCCCGGCAGCCGGCGTGACCGGCCAGCAACTCCCCGAGCACCGTGTCGCCGGTCACCCGCTGACCGGCCCGCACGCGCGCGCGCACCGGCTCGTAGCTGGTGCGCAGGCCGCCAGGATGGGCCAGCGACACCACCGGCCGTCCGGCCAGCGGCCCGGCGAACACCACGGTCGCCTCGCCCGCCGCGTACACCGGCTGGCCGGGGGCGCCGGGCAGGTCCACGCCCCGGTGCCCCGCAGTCCAGTCGGGCGACGGGGCGTCGAACCCTCGGGCGACGGTCGGCGGTGGCCGCAACGGCCAGCCGAGGCGCCCGCCGTCGGAGGCCGCCGGAGCCGCGCTCGCCACGGCGGCGCACGGCCCCATCCCGACCAGACCGACCAGCCCGAACAGCCCGAACACCGCACAGCCCCGCCGCATCACCTCAGTGCACAGGGGCGCAGGCCGCGCTACCAGTCACGGCCGCCGCCGCTGTGCATAACCATCGGCCGGGCCGGTGTAAACTCCTCATCGCAGCTCGCTAGCGGGCTGACTTCGCGCGTCTGCACCGCGGCGTTCCCTTGTCGGGAGCCGCATCACGTGCCGGGCGGTCCCCTCACGGGGTCCGGCACCGCAGCAGACGCTAGGGCCCGGCCTCACCCGAGGCCGGGCGACAACCGACAACTGAAGGAATGGCCTTCCATGGCTGTTGTGACAATGAAGCAGCTGCTCGACAGCGGCACCCACTTCGGGCATCAGACCCGTCGCTGGA
>CAZZHX010000192.1:0-5843 GCA_964653535.1 uncultured Mycobacterium sp.
AGAGAAGATGAACACCGTCACCAGAGACAGGCCCATCGCGACCTCGTAGGAGATGACCTGCGCGGTGGACCGCACCCCGCCCAGTAGCGGGTAGGTGGACCCCGATGCCCAGCCGCCCAGCACGATCCCGTACACCCCGATCGCCGAGAGGCCAAGGATGAACAGCACCGCGACCGGCGTGTCGGTCAGCTGCAGCGGCGTCCGGTGTCCGAATATCGAGACCTCCGGGCCGAACGGGATGAACGCGAAGGCCGTGAACGCCGGAATCACCGAAATGCACGGAGCGGCGAAGTAGACGAACCAGTCGACGCCCTTAGGCGTGATGCTCTCCTTGAGCGCCAGCTTGACCCCGTCGGCCAGGCTCTGCAGGGTGCCCCAGGGCCCCGCCCGGTTGGGGCCGGGCCGCAGTTGCATCCAGCCCAGGATCTTGCGCTCCGCCAGGATCGCGACGAGCACGTTGAGCATGAGGAACGCGAAGACGCCCAGCGCCTTGACGATCACCAGCCACCAGGGGTCGTGTCCGAATTGACTCAACATGTCATGTCGCTCCGATCCGCACGAGGCCGCCAACAGTGACACCGAGTTGCTGGTGCACCGCCGAGCCGGTCGAGTTCAGCGGAAGCCACACCACCCGGTCGGGCATATCGGTGACGACCAGGGGCAGCGTGATCGCTCCCCGCGACGTGCTGACGGTGACGGCGTCCCCGTCGGCGGCGCCGATCTCGGTCGCGGTGCCCGCGGACAGCCGCGCCACGGGAGTGTGCGCGGTCCCGGCCAGGTGCGGCTCACCGTCTTGCATCCGGCCACCGTCCAGCAACATGCGCCACCCGGCCAGTACGGCCTCGCCGGCGCGTGGCTGGGCCGGCAGCGGGGCCGCGACCTGCGGGCCGGCGGCGCGCCCGCCGTCCCAGACGCCCAGGCCGGCCAACTGCTGGCGCGCTTCCTCGGCGGTGGCGGTCCCGAGGTAGACGCCCATCTCGGTAGCCAGCGCGTCGAGCACCCGGTGATCCGACTGGCCACCCTGGTGGGTGCTGCCGTGCAGCGCCGGGGTGAACGCGCGGTGGCGGCCCTCCCAGTTGACGAAGACGCCCGACTTCTGGTCTGTCGACGTCACGGGGAACACCACGTCGGCGCGTTCGGTAACCGCGCTGTGCCGCAGCTCGAGGCTGATCACGAAGCCCGCGGCGTCCAACGCGGCGAGCACTGCGTCGGGATCGGTGAAGTCGGCCGGTTCGACGCCGCCGACCAGCAGCGCGCCCAGCGTTCCGGCCGCGGCGCCAGCCAGGATGGCGTCGGTGTCGCGACCGGCGGCCGACGGCAGGTCGTCGGTGCCCCACGCCGCGGCGACCCGTGCGCGGGCGGCGTCGTCGGCGACGGGATGGCCGCCGGGCAGCAGCCCCGGCAGCGCGCCGGCGTCCAGTGCGCCGCGCTCTCCGGCCCGTCGGGGGACCCACGCCAGCCGGGCGCCGGTCGCGTCGGCGAGGCGGGCGGCGGCCGACAGCGCGCCCGGAGCGGCGGCCAGTCGCTCGCCGACCATGATCACCGCGCCCGGGATGGCCAGCAGGCCGGGCAAGGGATCCGCACCGGCGGCCAGGGCGTCCAGCGTCGACGCCTCAGCGCCGGGCGCGGTGGCGATCAGCCGGCCGGACATCTTCGTCAGCCCTCGGGTGGCGAACGGCGCCACCGTGTACACCGGCAGGCCGCGCTTGCGGGCGGCTTTGCGCAGCCGCAGGAACACGATGGGCGACTCTTCTTCGGGTTCGAACCCGACCAGCAGCACCACCGGCGCGGATTCCAGGTCGGCGTAGCTCACAGTCACCGGCCGGCCCGCGACGCGGGCCGCCAGGAAGTCCGCCTCCTCGGCCGACAGCGGGCGGGCGCGGAAGTCGATGTCGTTGGTTTCCAACGCGATTCGCGCGAACTTCGAGTAGGCGAAGGCGTCCTCCCAGGTCGCGCGGCCACCCACCAGCACGCCGGTGCGGCCGCGGGCCGCATCGAGCCCGCGGGCCGCCGTCGCCATCGCGTGCGACCACGACGCGGGCACCAGCGTGCCGTCGGCGTCCCGGATCAGGGGAGTGGTGATGACGTCCGGTTGCCTGGCGTAGGTGAACGCCCAGCGGCCCTTGTCGCAGTTCCACTCCTCGTTGACTTCCGGGTCGTCGCCGGCCAACCGGCGCAGCACCGTGCCGCGGCGGTGGTCGGTGCGCTGAGCGCACCCGGAGGCGCAGTGCTCGCACACGCTGGGGCTGGAGACCAGGTCGAAGGGCCGGGCGCGGAAGCGGTACGCGGTCCCGGTGAGCGCGCCCACCGGGCAGATCTGCACCGTGTTGCCCGAGAAATACGACTCGAACGGCTCGTCGGCATAGATGCCCACCTGCTGGAGGGCCCCGCGTTCCTGCATGTCGATGAACGGATCCCCGGCGATCTGGTCGGAGAACCGGGTGCACCGCGCGCACAGGATGCACCGCTCCCGGTCCAGGAGCACCTGCGAGGAGATGTTGATCGGCTTGGTGAAGGTGCGCTTGACATCGGTGAAGCGGGAATCGGCGCGCCCGTTGGACATGGCCTGGTTCTGCAGCGGGCACTCGCCGCCCTTGTCGCACATCGGGCAGTCCAGCGGGTGGTTGATCAGCAGCAGCTCCATCACGCCGTGCTGGGCCTTGTCCGCCGATTCCGACGTGAACTGCGAGCGCACCACCATGTCGGCGGTGGCGACCGTGGTGCACGACGCCATGGGTTTGCGCTGTCCCTCGACCTCGACCAGGCACTGCCGACACGCCCCGACCGGCTCCAGCAGGGGGTGGTCGCAGAACCTCGGAATCTGGATGCCGAGCAGTTCCGCCGCACGAATCACCAACGTGCCCTTGGGAACGCTGATGTCGTTACCGTCGATGCTCAGCGTGACCATGTCCGGCGGCCGCACTTGCTCGCCGGGGTCAGGGCCGACGGCGGCAGGCTGGGCCGCACCCGAAACAGAAGTCATGGGTCTAACCCTTTCCGTTCGGCGTGAGCATGGAGTGACGCGGGTCGAATGGGCAACCACCGTGTTCGATGTGCGCGACGTACTCGTCGCGGAAGTACTGGATCGACGACATCACCGGGCTGGCGGCGCCGTCACCGAGCGCGCAGAACGACTTCCCCATGATCGAGTCGGCGATGTCGAGCAGCGTTCCGATGTCCTCGGTTGTGGCCGGGTTGGTTGTCGAGCCGGTTTCCAGCCGCTGGTAGAACTGGTCCAGCCAGAAGGTGCCCTCGCGGCACGGCGTGCACTTTCCGCACGATTCGTGCTTGTAGAAGTACGTCCAGCGCCACACCGCGCGCACGACGCAGGTCGTTTCGTCGAAGATCTCCAGCGCCTTGGTGCCCAGCATCGAGCCGGCCGCGCCCACGCCCTCGTAGTCCAGCGGCACGTCGAGGTGCTCGTCGGTCAGCAGCGGGGTGGACGACCCGCCGGGTGTCCAGAACTTGAGCCGGTGCCCGGCGCGCACCCCGCCGGCGTAGGCGAGCAGTTCGCGCAGCGTGATCCCCAGCGGGGCCTCGTACTGGCCGGGGCGTTCGACGTGCCCGGACAGCGAATACAGCGTGAAGCCGGGGGATTTCTCGCTGCCCATCGACCGGAACCACTCGACGCCGTTGAGGACGATCGCGGGCACGCTCGCGATGGTTTCGACGTTGTTAATCACGGTGGGGCACCCGTACAGGCCGGCCACCGCGGGGAAGGGCGGCCGCAGCCGGGGCTGGCCGCGGCGGCCTTCGAGTGAATCGAGCAGGGCGGTCTCCTCGCCGCAGATGTAGGCGCCGGCGCCCGCGTGCACCACCAGTTCCAGGTCGAAACCCGAGCCATTGATGTTGCGGCCCAGGTAGCCGGCGGCGTACGCCTCGGCCACCGCGTTCTGCAAGCGGCGCAACACCGGCAGCACCTCTCCGCGCACGTAGATGAACGCGTGGCTGGCCCGGATCGCGTAGGCGGCGATGATGACGCCCTCGACGAGCACGTGGGGGGTCGCCAGCATCAGCGGGGTGTCCTTGCAGGTGCCGGGTTCCGATTCGTCGGCGTTGACCACCAGGTAGTGCGGTTTGGCCGCCGCGCCGGTCTCGCCCTGCGGGATGAACGACCACTTGGTGCCCGTCGAGAAGCCTGCGCCGCCTCGGCCGCGCAGCCCGGACTCCGTGACCAGCCCTATCACCGCACCCGGTTCCATGGCCAGCGCCTTCGTCATCGCCTGGTAGCCATCGTGGCGGAGGTAGGTCTGCAGCGTCCACGATTCGGGGTCGTCCCAGTACCGGCTGATCACCGGGGTCAGCGGTGTCGACTGGGTGGTGGTCACGACGCGCATCCCGGGGCGGGCGGCGCCTGCATGCCGTGCTCCCGCGCGACCTTCAGGCCGGCGAGGGTCGCCGCCCCCGCACCCCCCTGCCCCTCATCGGGGCGTTCGTCGGGCAGTCCGGCCAGGGTCCGTGAGGTCTCCCGGAAGGCGCACAGCGGGGCTCCGCGGGTGGGCGCCTTGGGTGTTCCGGCGCGCAGGGAATCGACGAGCTCGCGCGCCGACTCCGGTGTCTGGTTGTCGAAGAACTCCCAGTTGACCATCACCACGGGCGCGAAGTCGCAGGCGGCGTTGCACTCGATGTGCGCCAGGGTGACCGAACCGTCGGCGGTGGTCTCGTCGTTGCCGATCCCCAGATGCTCTTTGAGGTCGGCGAAGATGGCGTCGCCGCCCAAGACCGCGCACAGGGTGTTGGTGCAGACACCGACCAGGTAGTCGCCGGTGGGTTCGCGCCGGTACATCGTGTAGAAGCTCGCCACCGCCGCCACTTCGGCCCCGGTCAAATCCAGCTGCTCACTGCAGAATTCGAGGCCCGCCGGCGTCAGGTAGGAATCCTCGGCCTGGACCAGGTGCAGCAACGGCAACAAGGCCGAGCGTTTCTCGGGGTAGCGGCCGATGATCTCCTTGGCGTTGACCTCCAGGCGTGAGAGCACCTCGGGCGCGTACGACCGCGGCCCCTCGGGGGTGAACGCGTTGGGGTCGTCTTCGGGCGGGCCCAGCTTGAGCAGGACGGGTTCGTTGCGCGGGGCGCTCATCGGTCCACCCCGCCCATGACCGGGTCGATGCTGGCGACGGCGGTGATCAGGTCGGCGACCATCCCGCCCTCGCTCATCGCGGCGACCGCCTGCAGGTTGGTGAACGAGGGGTCCCGGTAGTGCACCCGGTAGGGGCGGGTGCCGCCGTCGCTGACCATGTGCACCCCCAACTCGCCGCGAGGCGACTCCACCGCCGCGTAGACCTGACCCGCCGGCACCCTGATGCCCTCGGTGACCAGCTTGAAGTGGTGGATCAGCGCCTCCATCGAGCCGCCCATGATCTTGGCGATGTGCTCCGGGGAGTTACCCATACCGTCGGGGCCCACCGTCAGGTCGGCCGGCCAGGCGATCTTCGCATCCTCAACCATGGTCGGGCCCGGCTTCAGCTTGTCCAGACACTGCTCGACGATCTTGATCGACTCCGACATCTCGTTGACGCGGATCATGTAGCGGCCGTAGGCATCACAGGTGTCGGCGGTCATCACATCGAAGTCGTAGGTTTCGTATCCGCAGTAGGGCTCGCTCTTACGCAGGTCGTGGGGCAGGCCGGTGGACCGCAGTATCGGCCCGGTGATGCCCAGCGCCATGCACCCCGTCAGGTCGAGGTAGCCCACGTCCTGGGTGCGGGCCTTCCAGATCGCATTTTGGTTGAGCAGGTCCCCCATTTCGCGCAGCGCCTTGCGCAACTCCGCGAGGGCCTCGGCGATGTCGGTCTCTGCGTTGGGCGGCAGGTCCTGCGCCACGCCCCCGGGCCGGATGTAGG
>CAZZHX010000192.1:5853-6097 GCA_964653535.1 uncultured Mycobacterium sp.
CCCCGGAAACCGACGAACATCGGTGTCATCGCGCCCAGCTCCATGCCGCCGGTCGCCAGGGCCACCAGGTGCGACGAGATCCGGTTGAGTTCCATCATCATCACCCGGATGACGTTGACCCGCTCCGGGATCTCATCAGTGATACCGAGCAACTTCTCCACGCCCAAGCAGTAGGCGGTCTCGTTGAAAAACGGCGAAAGATAGTCCATCCGGGTCACGAAGGTGACGCCCTGGGTACAGTAGC
>CAZZHX010000193.1:0-1485 GCA_964653535.1 uncultured Mycobacterium sp.
GTGCCGCCGGTCGTGCCGCCCGTGGTGGTGCCGCTCACGGGCTGCCCGGCGACGTGCACGTTCGTCGGCGCCTGGTAGGCGCCGGTCTGCGCGGTCTGGAAGCCCACGTTGACCGAGCCGCCCGGCGCGATGGTGCCGTTATAGCTCTGCGGGGTCACAGTCACCTGCGTTCCCGACTGGGTCAGCTGACCGTTCCACAGATTCGTGATGGATCCGCCCTGGGGCAGCGTGAACTGCAGCTGCCAATTGGTCAACGGCGCCGTGCCGGTGTTGGTGATCGTGTAGCCGGCCACCGAGCCGCCGTTCCACTGCGACGACACCGCGTAAGTTGCCGTCAGCGGGTTGGTGCTAGCGGTGGTGGTGCCGGTGGTCGCGGTGGCGGTGCTTGCCGTGGTTCCGCCGCCGGTCGTGCCACCCGTCGCGGCGGCCGCTTTGAGGATGCCGCCGGCGAACCCGCTCAACGGCGATGCATTGACCGCCTCGGCGATGTCGTAGACCAGCGCGCTTCTGGTCAAGGTCTGGACGAAGTCGGCGTGGAATGACGCCGCCGCGGCGTCGAGGGCTTGGACCTGGTGCGCGTATCCCCCGAACCACGATGCGATCGCGCCAGACACCTCGTCGGCGGCGGCGGGCGCCAGCGACGTGATCTGCGGAAAAGCGGCCGATCTGGCGGTGTTGAGCGTCGAGCCGATGCGCTCCACATCTCCCGCTACAGCAGCCAAAGCGCCTGAATTAGCCACGACAAACGACATTTCGAACCCCCCGGTTCATCAGTGTGAAATTGTGTCCCTGCTCACTCCCCACGAAACCAGAGTCGGCTCAGCATGGCAAGTGCAACGCGAAATAAAGTTCAGATGTGCAGGTCATCCGTCTGCTCGGCACCCCGTGCGGGCGGGTCCCGCGGGGGAATGGCAGACTTACGCGCTGTGACCACTAGTCCCCACCAGACCGCCACAGCCACCCTGCACACCAACCGCGGCGACATCAAGGTCGCCCTGTTCGGCAACCATGCGCCCAAGACTGTCGCCAATTTCGTTGGCCTGGCGCAAGGTACGAAGGAGTACTCGACCCAGAACGCCTCGGGTGGGTCGTCCGGCCCGTTCTACGACGGCGCGCCGTTTCACCGGATTATCCCGGGTTTCATGATCCAGGGCGGCGACCCAGACGGCACGGGGCGCGGCGGCCCGGGCTACAGGTTCGCCGACGAGTTCCACCCCGAGTTGCAGTTCGACAAGCCCTATCTGCTCGCGATGGCGAACGCGGGGCCGGGCACCAACGGGTCGCAGTTTTTCATCACCGTGGGCGAGACGCCGCACCTGAACCGGCGCCACACCATCTTCGGCGAAGTGACAGAACCAGATTCGCAACAGGTCGTGGACGCGATCGCCACCTCGGCCACCGACGGCAGCGACCGTCCCCTGGAGCCGATCGTCATCGAGTCGATCACGATCTCCTGACGGGGCGGTCCGCTCAGCGGGCTTTACG
>CAZZHX010000193.1:1495-6067 GCA_964653535.1 uncultured Mycobacterium sp.
AGCCGGCCTCGGTCAGTGCGTCGAGAACCGTGAGCGGGTTGGTTCCGAGGTCCCAGCGGGAGAACAGCACCAGACTTCCCGCCACGGTCTCCAGCTCGAGCAAGCGGACCGTGCGTGCGTGGCGGCGGAACTCGTTGATCCGGATGATCCTGATGTCGGATGGCCGCAACACCTGCGTGCCGAACCAGCCCCGCAGCGCCAGCCCGTCGGGTGTGATCGCGAGCTTCGGGCGCGCGCGCCACGTCAGGCCCGCGAACACGACCAGTCCGGCCGCGGCGATCCCCGCCATGATGCGGCCAGGCGTGTCGGCGACGACGGTCGCACTGGCGATACCCATCGCCAGCCCGGCGGCGCCCATGGCCCCGACTCCCGCCGCTGGTGGCGCCCACTGCGTCCGCCCCATGATGGGTTTATCCACAGCCGTTATGCACAGTGGGGATAAATGACATGCGTGTGATTGGGTGGGCTGGAGTCGCGGGCCGTGATCAGTGCCAGCGCATCGTCAGCAGCAGGCCGGTGATCATGAATCCGAACGCGATGGCGTAGTTCCACGGGCCGAGTTGGGCCATCCAGTTCAGCGCCGCCGGGGCCTGGCTGCCCACGGCCGCGAGTTGAAACACCATCAGCCAGATCAGGCCGAGAAGCATCAGGCCGCAGAAGAGCGCGACGAACCACACACTGGACGGCCCGACCTTGACCTTCACCGGCGTGCGACTGACCGCTCCGCCGGCGAACTCGTTCTTCTTGCGGACCTTGGACTTGGGCATGACCACCTCGGGGTTGCACGCGGCTGGACGGCATACTCTGGCGACCAGCCTAACTCACCCGGCCACACCCGAAACGACCAGGAAACGGAGATTCGATGAGCGACGGCGCGCGACGCTCACCGTGGCGCATCGGGGTCCCCGTGGTCTGCCTGCTGGCCGGGATGCTGCTGGCGGCCACCCACGGGGTGTCGGGCGGCGCGGAGATACGCCGCGGCGACGCGCCGAGGTTGGTCGACCTCGTTCGTGAGGCGCAGGCGGCGGTCGACCGCCTCGCCGCCCGGCGCGACGACCTCGCCGGCAGGATCGACTCGATGCACGGCCGCCACCCCGACGAGGCCCTGGCAGCGATGCTGCGGCGCTCCGCCGACCTGGCCGACCAGGCCGGGCTGGACCCGGTCCACGGCCCGGGCCTGGTGGTGACGCTCGACGACGCCCCGCGCGACGCCGACGGCCGCTTCCCCCGCGACGCCTCCCCCGACGACCTGGTGGTGCACCAGCAGGACATCGAGGCCGTCCTCAACGCCATGTGGAGCGCTGGCGCCGAGGCGATCCAGATGCAGGACCAGCGCATCATCGCCACCTCGGTGCCGCGCTGCGTCGGCAATACCCTGCTTCTCAACGGACGCACGTACAGCCCGCCGTACACCATCACCGCGATCGGCGACGCCGATGCCATGCAGACAGCCCTGGCCGCCGCTCCCGCGGTGGTCCTCTACAAGCAGTACGCGGTCCGATTCGGGCTCAGCTACCGCGAACAGGCGCGCACCGACGTGGCTGTCACCGGACACACCGAACCGGTCCGGCTGCACGTCGCGACGCCCGCGGGCACCCTCGGGTACTGACGGCGATCCACCGCGCCGGCTGCCGAACGGTACCCTGGCACGATGCGGATCCTGGTCGTCGACAATTACGACAGCTTCGTGTTCAACCTGGTGCAATACGTCGGCCAGCTGGGCGTCGAGGCGGAGGTCTGGCGCAACGACGATCCCCGGCTCACCGATTCGGCGGGCGGCCATGCCGCCGTGGCGGCGCGGTTCGACGGCGTGCTGCTCAGCCCGGGTCCGGGCACGCCCGAACGTGCGGGCGCCTCGATCGGCCTTGTCCATGCGTGCGCTGCGCAGCGCACCCCGCTGCTCGGGGTGTGCCTGGGCCACCAGGCGATCGGCGTGGCGTTCGGCGCCACTGTGGACCGCGCGCCCGAATTGCTGCACGGCAAGACCAGCAGCGTGTTTCACACCAACGCCGGTGTGCTGCAAGGGCTTCCCGACCCCTTCACGGCCACCCGCTACCACTCGCTGACCATCCTGCCGGAATCGGTGCCGGCGGAGCTGCAGATCACGGCCCGCACCCGCAGCGGAGTGATCATGGCGGTGCGCCACACCGAGCTGCCGATTCACGGCGTCCAGTTCCACCCCGAGTCGATCCTCACCGAGGGCGGGCACCGGATGCTGGCGAACTGGCTCGCCGACTGCGGGTGGGTCCGCGACGACACGCTGATCCGCCGGCTCGAGAACGAGGTGCGGGCCGCGGTGCGGCCGTACACGCAGGCCGATCCCGCGACTACTGACCGAACTTCAGCGTGACGGTTCCGTCCTTGCCGCAGCCGCCGCCGGCCGACGGGTTCTGAGACACCACCCGATTGTGCTGGGCGCCGCCCGCGTCGACGTCGGGTCCCTTGTCCAGCACCCCCGTCCAGCCCAGCGCGCGCAGCCGCGGCTCGGCGTCGGTCCAGAACATCCCGGTGAGGTCGGGCATCACGAACTGATTGCCCTTCGACACCTGGATCTCGACGACCGAATCCACCGGAACCGTCTGTCCCTTGGCCGGACTCGTGCCGAGCACCTCCCCGGCGGGACGGACGCTGTCCGCCAACGTCTGGGTCACCTTGGTGAAGCCGACGGCGGCGAGATCCTTCTGGGCTTCGTCGACGCTCAGTCCCGTCACGTCCGGAATCGGCTTGGTCTCGGGCCCGGAGCCGACGATGACGGTGATCACGTTGGTGATCGCCGATGTCTGGTTGGCAGGCGGGTTGGTGCCGACCACCTTGCCCAGCATCTCCGGGGCCGACGGCGCGCTCGTCTGCTTGACCTTGCCGAAACCCGCGGCCTTGAGCTTGGCGACGGCGTCGTTGTAGCTCAGCGACGAGACGTCGGGGATCTCGCGCTGCTCGGGCCCGGTGGACACGTTGAGGGTGATCTCGTCGCCTGCGCCCACCAGGGCGTTGGCGGCGGGGTCGGTGCCGATGACGTGGTCGGGCGGGATCGTGTTATCGGGTTTTTGCAGCGTGCGTGTCTTGAATCCCCGGTTCTGCAGCGCGGCGATGGCGTCGGCGGACACCCGGCCCCGCATGTCGGGCACCTGGACGTCGCGGGTGGTCCCGCCGAACGTGTTGAAGGCGATGACGGCCACGGTGGCCAGCACCGCCAGGACGGCGCCCACGCCGATCCAGCGGCCGAGCGAACTACCGGTGTGCTCGTCGTCGGGCTTCTCCAGGGCCTGGCGGGGCAGCGGGTCGGTGCGCGGACCCCCGCGGCTGCCGCCGCTGCTCAGCAGTGAGGTCCGCTCGGCGTCGGTGAACACCCTGGGCGCCTCGGGTGCCTCCCCGTTGTGTACCCGCACCAGGTCGGCGCGCATCTCGGCCGCGCTCTGGTAGCGGTTCTCGGGGTTCTTGGCCAGCGCCTTGAGCACGACGGCGTCGAGGTCCGCCGAGATGCCCTTGTACCGCTTGGAGGGCGGGACCGGGTCTTCGCGGACATGCTGGTAGGCGACCGCCACCGGCGAATCACCGACGAAAGGCGGTTCACCGGTGAGTATTTCGTAGAGCACACAGCCCAGCGAGTAGACGTCGGACCGCGCGTCGACGGTCTCGCCGCGGGCTTGCTCGGGCGATAGATACTGGGCGGTGCCGATGACGGCGGCGGTCTGGGTGACGCTGACGCCGGCGTCGGCGATCGCGCGGGCGATGCCGAAATCCATCACCTTGACCGCGTTGGTGGAGCTGATCATGATGTTGGCCGGTTTGACGTCGCGGTGGATGATGCCGTTGCGGTGGCTGAAGTTCAGCGCCTGGCAGGCGTCGGCGATGATCTCGATGGCCCGCTGGGGCGGCAGTGGGCCATCGGTCTGCACGATGTCGCGCAGGGTGACGCCGTCGACGTACTCCATCACGATGTAGGGCAGCGGGCCCGCGGGTGTGTCGGCCTCGCCGGTGTCGTACACCGCGACGATCGACGGGTGATTCAGGGCCGCCGCGTTCTGCGCCTCGCGCCGGAACCGCAGATAGAAGCTGGGGTCGCGAGCCAGGTCGGCGCGCAGCACCTTCACCGCGACGTCGCGGTGCAGGCGCAGGTCGCGTGCGAGGTGAACCTCGGACATGCCGCCGAATCCGAGGATTTCGCCGAGTTCGTATCGGTCGGAGAGGTGCTCGTGCGTGGTCATCGCGGCGCCTCGCTCGCGGGTGTTTTGCGCGCCGGGGACTCCGCCGAGGACGGGGGAACGCCGGTGTCGGTGACCGTCGGGGCGGGTGAGGGCTGATGGCGGGTATCCGCCCGCGAGTTCGTCACGATGAGCACCGCGATGATGATCGCCAACGCGCCCAGCACACCCGCCGCCCACAGCAGGGCGCGCTGGCCGGCCGAGAACGTGCGCCGCACCGGCACGCGACTGCTGCCCGTCGACGGCCGGGACCGGCGGACCGGCCCGGTGGTGCGGCCGGTGGGCATGGGCACCGCTCGCATCGGCGTGCTCGACGGAATGGCCGCCGGGGAGGCGCGCCCGGCGGGGGGAGTCTGGCTGGGGCGCGGGG
>CAZZHX010000194.1:0-6059 GCA_964653535.1 uncultured Mycobacterium sp.
CACCCAGCGACCCGGCCCCCGAGCAGTAGTCAGCCTTTGCGCGAGAGGCTCTCGACATAGGCGGCCAAGCGCCGCTGCGTCTCGTCTGAACCCCACATCCGACAGACCTCGCTGTCGGCGTTGCCGCCCACCCCGAACCGCTCCACCGCGTGCGCCCGCAGCCGGGTCTTGGTGTCTTGGTACGCGTCAGCCGGGATGGCGCCCAGATCAGCGGCCTCGGCCACGGCCGCCGCGACGAGATCGTCGGCGACGACGCGGTGCGCGAGCCCGGTCGCGACGGCGTCGGCGCCACGGTAGGTGCGGCCGCCGAGCAGTACCTCCTCGGCGTGGCCGCCGCAGACGTAGCGCATCACTTCGAGCGCGACGTGCGGAAACGGCACGCCGACGCGGACCTCGGACGCTCCGATCTGGGCGTCGGGGCCGATCAGCCGCCGGTCGCACGCGCACGCCAGCACGCACCCGCCCGCGATCGCGGCACCGTTGATCGCCGCCACGGTCGGTCCCGGGTAGCAGAACACCGCCTCGAATGCATTGGACAGCGCGGGGACCAGCCGGTCGGTGTAGGCGGGGCCGCCCTCCACCACCCGTTTGAGATCGACCCCGGCGCACAAGGCGCGGCCGGCGCCGGTGATCACGAGCGCTCCGGCACCCGACCGTTGCAGGTCGCGGACCGCCGACGTCAGCTCGTCGAGCAACTCGACATCCATCGCGTTGACGCGCCCCGCCGAGAGGGTCAGCACATGCACCGTTTCCTGCGCGTGGATCTCGATCATCAGAGATTGCTGACGGCGAGGACGACGGGGATGTCGGTGTTCTCGTCGGTGTGGTAGCTGGCGCACACCCGGTGGTAGCCGTCGGCGATCTGCAGCGGGACACCGGTGACGAAATCGCCCCGGACCAGCAGGACTGGCGACAGTGCCTGCCCCTTTTTGATCTTGAGCAGATCCACGGCGACGTGGGGGTTGTCGACGGGCAACAGGCTCAGCTGCGCCGCCCGCAGAATGTCCTTGGCCTTCTTGTAGGTGACGCTGCCGGCCTGCAGCGAGTGCATTACCTCGGCGACGGTGTGGGAGTCTGCCAGCATCTCCAGGTAATCGCTGGCTGCCGGAAAATCGTGCGCCGCGGGCTGATCCAGCCAGATCACTTTGGGCATAGGGTCCCTCCTTCTGTTCGTATCCTGTCGCACCCGGGCGTCACGCTCGCATCCGGGCGCGACTGTGCATCCGACGACGCACTTTCGGCGTGTTGCGTCGCGAAATGCACTATCGCCCGCGGCGCCGGTGGTTCCCTATGCTGAGCGGATGCCCAACACACACCGGGTGGTGCAATGGAACACCGGAAACGTCGGAACGAGTTCGCTGCGGTCGATCGCCGCCAACCCGACGCTCGAGCTGATCGGCTGCTACGCCTGGTCGCCGGACAAGGTGGGCCGCGACGCGGGTGAGCTGGTCGGAATCGCCCCGCTCGGCGTCACGGCCACCAATGACGTCGACGCGCTGCTCGCGCTGAAACCCGACTGTGTCGTCTACAACCCGATGTGGATCGACGTCGACGAGCTGGTCCGGATTCTTGCCGCGGGCATCAACGTGGTGACGACGGCGTCGTTCATCACCGGGGGGAACCTGGGCGACGGCCGCGACCGCATCGCCGAAGCGTGCCGGCGGGGTAACTCGACGGTCTTCGGGTCCGGCGTCAGTCCGGGCTTCGCCGAGTTGCTGGCCATCGTGTCGGCGATGGTGTGCAACCGGATCGACAAGGTCACCGTGAATGAGGCCGCCGACACCACGTTCTACGACTCCCCGGAGACCGAGAAACCGGTGGGCTTCGGCCAGCCGATCGACCACCCGGAGCTGCCCGCGATGGCGGCGAAGGGCACCGCCATCTTCGGTGAGGCGGTGCGGCTGGTGGGCGACGCGCTCGGCGTCGAGCTCGACGAGGTGCGGTGCGTCGCGGAATTCGCGCAGACCACAGCGGACCTTGAGATGGCGTCCTGGACAATCCCGGCGGGCTGCGTCGCGGGCACCTACATCAGCTGGCAGGGCATCGTCGGCGGCACCACCGTGATCGACCTGAATGTCCGGTGGCGCAAGGGACAGACCCTCGAGCCGGACTGGAAGATCGACCAGGACGGCTGGGTGATTCAGATCGACGGGCAGCCGACGGTGACCACCAAAGTCAGCTTCCTGCCCCCGCCCTACTTCGAGGCCACGACGCTCGAGGAATTCATGGCGCTGGGCCACATCATGACCGCGATGCCCACCATCAATGCGATCCCGGCCGTCGTCGCCGCGGCGCCGGGTATCGCCACCTACACCGACCTGCCGCTCACGCTTCCGCGCGGCCACGTCCCGCGCGGCTGATATGTCAGCATGGAGAGGTGAGTAGATACCGTGTGGTTGGCGTCGTTGGCGCCGCCTACCTTGCCTGCGCGGCTCACCTCGGGCTCGCCGCCGACATCCCGTCTGCCCATGCCGATCCCTGCCCGGGTGTCGAGGTGGCGTTCGCCCGGGGCACCGGCCAGCCGCCCGGGGTCGGCAACGTGGGCCAGGCGTTCATCGACTCGCTCAAAGGCCAGACGCACGGGCTGTCGGTGGGGGTCTACCCAGTGAATTACCCGGCGAATCCGGCGTTCGCGGCCAGCGCCCGCAACGGCGCCGACGATCTGGCGGCGCACGTGCAGGACATGATCGTGCGCTGCCCCGACACCCGCCTGGTGCTGGGCGGGTACTCGCAGGGCGCGGGCGTCATCGACATGGCAACGCAGACCATGCCCCCCGAGGTGGCGGATCACGTCGCGGCGATCGCCCTCTTCGGCAATCCCACGAGCCAGTTTGCGCGCGCCATCACCGGGTCCGCGTTCGCGCCGATCGGGCCGCCGTACAACGCCAAGACCACCGACGTGTGCGCCGACGGCGACCCGACCTGCTCGGGAGGTGGCAACTTCGGGGCGCACGGGTCCTATGTCGCGTCCGGGCTGGCGGCCCAGGCGGCGGCGTTCGCCGCGTCGCATCTGCAGGCTTAGCCGGCTTTGGGGTCCGGCGGGCCCGGCGGGTCCAGGGGTTCGGCGACGGGGGGCGCCTCGGGGAGTTCGGCGCGCGGTGCCTGGTTCAGATACCGCCGCAGCCGCAGCAGTTGATTGGTCACCATGCCGATGCCCAACAACATCAGCACCACCACGACTGCCACCACGGCCGCGGTGCTCATCGCACCATGATGGCAGGCCCTTTCTGTGAAGATTGCGGGCACCGGTGTAAGGACCGTGTTAAAAACCTCGCCTCAGCGGCGTCGACCTATCACCGTGAGACCATGGTGCTGCTCGGTGTGGACCCGGCGCGGCGCCACGCCGCGCGGTCGTTCGCCGCGTCGATGCCCGTGACGGTGGTCTACAGCGTCATGCTGCTCGCGGTGTCGCTGATGTTGACGGCGATGGGTCCGCACGCGCGCTCCGCTGTGGTGAGCCGGATGAGCACCAATCTGCACAACCTCGCGCGCGGTCACCTGGGCACCTTGATCGGGAGTGCGTTCGTCAACGACAGCGATGACATTTATTTCGCGCTACCGGGGCTGGTCTGCCTACTGGCGCTCGGTGAAATCATCTGGCGCGGAAAAGGTTTGCTCCTGACCTTCGCGGTCGGTCATATCGGTGCCACGCTGATCGTCGCGGCGGGGCTTGTGGCCGCGCTCAGGACGGGATCGGTGCCGTCGTCGATCGTTCGCGCCAGCGACGTGGGGATGAGCTACGGCGCGGTGTGCGTGCTGGGTGCGCTCACCGCCTCGATACCCGTGCGCTGGCGGGCGGTCTGGGTCGGCTGGTGGCTCGGCGTCGCCCTACCGGCGGCCGTCGGTATGGACTTCACCGCTATCGGCCACCTTCTGGCGCTGCTACTCGGTATCGGCCTGTCCTTCCGCCTGCGCTCGATCGCGCACTGGACACCGACGCACGCGGCGTTGCTCGTCGCCGGCATCGTGTTCGGCTACCTGGTGCTCGCGGGGCCGTCGATGGTGGCGCCGGCGTGGGGCGTCGCCGGCGCCTTCCTCGCCGCGCGAGCGTGCCCAGATGTACGGGCACACCGGCGTGTCGGGGTACAGACACGCACGCTCGCGGCATAGGGAGAGGGCGCGGGGCCGGGAGCGCCGGGGGTCACGCTGCGATGGCGCGTTCCAGGTCCTTGAGCGAAGACTCCAGGTGGGCGAGCAGACGCTGCAGGTGCGGGACGCTGCGCCGGCAGCCGACCAGGCCGAAGTCCAGGTTATCGCCGTTGTTGGTCAGGGTGATGTTCAGCGCCTGACCGTCCAGCGCGATCGAGAAGGGGTAGTTGCCGTCGAGCCGGGCACCCCCGTAGTACATGGGCTGCCGGGGGCCGGGGACGTTCGAGATGGCGATGTTGAACGGCGGCGGCGTCGACGCGACCAATCCGGGGACCACCGCGAAGGTCAACCCCGCCATGTTCATCGCCGACAGCGCCAGCGCCTGCGGGCGCGGCAACTGCGAGAACACCTGCTTGTTACTGCTGATCGAGTCGCTGATCGTCCGCAGCCGCGCCGCGGGATCCTCGACGTCGGTGGCGAGGTTGCACAGGATCGCCCCGACGAGGTTCCCGCCGGCGTCGGCCTCCTCCTCGGTGCGCAGGCTCACCGGGACCATGGCGTGCAGCGGCGTGTCCGGCAGGGCGCCGTGCTCGAGCAGGTAGTAGCGCAGCGCGCCCGAGCACATCGCCAGAACGACGTCGTTGACGGTGACTCCCGCGGCCTCCTTGATGCTTTTGATGCGCTCCAGCGGCCACGACTGCGCGGCGCAGCGCCGCGCGCCGCCGATCTTGACATTGAACATGGTGCGGGGGGCGCCGAACGGCAACGTCAGCTGCTGTTCGAACAGCGCCGCACGCGCCAGCGCCACCGTCGACGGCGCCAGTGCCGCAAGGGATCCCACGGTCTGCCACACGGAACCCGACCGGGGCGACGGCAGCGAACTGCGCTTAGGTTTTGGCAGGGCCCACAGCGCGCGGATCTCCGGATCGTCGGGATCGTTCGACAGTGCGCGTTGCACCAGCTTCTGGGCAGAGACGCCGTCGAGTAAGGCATGGTGCACCTTGGTGTAGACCGCGAAGCGACCGTCCCTGAGCCCCTCGATGATGTGTGTCTCCCACAGCGGCCGGTGGCGGTCGAGCAGGCTGCTGTGCAGCCGCGACGTCAGCTCGAGGAGTTCGCGGACCCGGCCCGGCGAGGCCAGCGCCGAGCGCCGGACGTGATAGTCGATATCGATATCCCTGTCGATGGTCCAGGCCAGGTTCGCGAGCCCGCCCGCGAGCGCCGCCGGGCGCTTGCGGAAGGTCGGCTGGAAGTCACGCTGGGCGACCAGCTCGTTGTAGAACTCCCGGACGAAGCCGCGCCCGGCACCGGGTGGCCGCTTGTACAACTGCAAGCCCCCGACGTGCATCGGGTGCTCGCGGGATTCCCCTACGAGGAAGATCGCATCGATGGGCGACATCAAGTCCATCCACCCATTAAAGCCCGAGCACCCGACCACGCCTAACTTTCCCGGTGCTCGGCCCTCAGCCCTTGGCGTAGAGCGCCTCGATCTCGTCGGCAAACCGCGCGGCCACCACATTGCGCTTCACTTTCAGCGTGGGTGTCAACTCGCCGGTGAGCACGGTGAAGTCGACCGGCAGGATGTGGAACTTGCGGATCGATTCGGCGTTGGACACCGTCTTGTTGGCGGCCTTGACGGCCTCGTCAACCTCGGCCACCAGGTCGGGATCGCCGGCCAGGTCGCCGACCGAGGCGGTGGCCTCCTTGCCGTGGTGCTGCTTCCACACCTCGAACCCCTCCGGGTCGATCGCGACGAGCGCGCCCACGAACGGCTTGTTGTCCCCGACCACCATCGCCTGACTGATCAGCGGGTGAGCCCGCAGCTGGTCCTCCAGGACGGCCGGGGCGACGTTCTTGCCGCCGGCGGTGACGATGATCTCCTTCTTGCGGCCGACGATCGACAGGAACCCGTCGTCGTCCACCGATCCCAGGTCGCCGGTGTGGAACCAGCCGTTGACGATCGCCTCGTC
>CAZZHX010000195.1:0-1402 GCA_964653535.1 uncultured Mycobacterium sp.
GTTCTCGCCCACGACGTGGATCGCTGGGCGCGGTCATTCCTCGACGCGCTCGCGGAGACTCCCCGGCACCATGCCGGTTAGCGCCGGTTAGCGCCGGTTAGCGCCGGTCCCGTCGTCAGGTTTCCATCAGGCTGGACGCGGCGAAGTTCTTCTCCGGGTCGCGTCCGGCGAAATAGTCCCGCAGGGTGTCACCCAGTTGCGCGGGGTCCCAGGCCTCCCCGGCGGCGCTGAACATCCGCTCGGCGGTGGGCGCAGCCACCAGTGTCACCCGGGGCCCGTAGACGATGAACACTTGGCCGTTGACTTCCGCGGCCGCCGGCGACGACAGGAACTGCACCAGGCTGACCACGTGCTCGGGCGACAGCGGGTCGATCCGCCCGGCCTCGACGTCCGGCGCCCCGCCGAATACCTCGGCCGTCATCGCGGTGCGCGCCCGCGGACAGATCGCGTTGGCGCAGATTCCGTACCGCCCCAGCGCCCGCGCGGCCGTCAGGGTGAGGGAGATGATGCCCGCCTTGGCCGCGCCGTAGTTGGCCTGTCCCACCGGGCCGACCAGGCCCGCCTCCGACGAGGTGTTGACGAGACGACCGAAAAGCTGACCGCCGGAGTCCTTGGCCTTGGCGCGCCAGTACGTGGCCGCGTTGCGGGTGAGCAGGAAATGCCCGCGCAGGTGCACGGCGATCACCTGATCCCACTCCTCGTCGGACATGTTGAACAGCATCCGGTCCCGGGTGATCCCGGCGTTGTTGACCACGATGTCGAGGCCACCCAGGCCGTCGGCCTGCGCAACCAGTTCGTCGGCGGTGGAACGGTGGCTGATGTCACCCGCCACCGCAACGGCCTTGGCGCCGGTGGAGTTGATCTCGTCGATCACGTCCGAGGCATCCAGGGCGGTGGCGATGTCGTTGACCACGACGGTGGCGCCGAGCCGGGCCAGGCCGAGCGCCTCCGCGCGTCCCAGCCCCGCGGCCGCCCCGGTCACCACGGCGACGCGGCCGGACAGATCGGTCGGGTTCGTGTTGCTACTCACGTGACGAATACCTCTAGTCGAGCCGACGCAGCGCGGCGCGCGGGCACTCGGCGATGGCTTGCTCGACCAGTTGCTCCTGGTCGGGCGGGACGGGGTCGACCGTCACGACGGCGTAGTCATCGTCGTCCAACTCGAAGACGTCCGGCGCGACACCTGTGCAGATCGCGTTGCCTTCGCATCGGTCGTTATCGACGATCACCCGCATCGAAATCTCCTTGAACTCGCCCTTCGGTTCCCGCGCGGTACCAGCGGGGTACCGGTCGCTGGATTCCCAGACTAGAACGTGTTACAACCGGGGAGGAGAACGGGTAGCCGTTGCCCGGGCTGCGGCTCGTGAGCGGCTCACGACGTGCGACGAGAAGGACGGCTGGC
>CAZZHX010000195.1:1502-6042 GCA_964653535.1 uncultured Mycobacterium sp.
GCCCGGGCTGCGGCTCGTGAGCGGCTCACGACGTGCGACGAGAAGGACGGCTGGCATGCACATCAGTTACACCCCCGAACAGGACGAGCTGCGGCGCGAGCTGCGGTCCTACTTCACCACCTTGATGACCCCGGAGCGGCGCGAGGCGCTGAGCTCCACGCAGGGTGAGGTCGGGTCCGGCAACGTCTATCGGGAGACCGTCGCCCAGATGGGCAAGGACGGCTGGCTCACCCTGAACTGGCCTGCGGAGTACGGGGGCCAAGGCCGCACGCCGATGGACTCGCTGATCTTCACCGACGAGGCGGCCATCGCGGGCGCCCCCGTGCCGTTCCTGACGATCAACAGCGTCGCGCCGACGATCATGGCGTTCGGCACCGACGAGCAGAAGAAGTTCTTCCTGCCCAAGATCGCCGCCGGGGACTTGCATTTCTCGATCGGCTACTCCGAGCCCGAAGCCGGCACCGACCTGGCCAACCTGCGCACGGCCGCGGTGCGCGACGGCGACGACTATGTGATCAACGGCCAGAAGATGTGGACCAGCCTGATCGCCTACGCCGACTACGTCTGGTTGGCCGTGCGCACCAACACCGAAGCCAAGAAGCACCGGGGCATCTCGGTCCTGATCGTGCCGACGTCCGCAGAAGGCTTCTCGTGGACGCCGGTGCACACCATGGCCGGCGTGGCCACCAGCGCCACCTACTACTCCGACGTACGCGTCCCGGTGAGCAACCGGGTGGGCGAGGAGAACGGCGGCTGGAAACTGGTGACCAACCAGCTCAACCACGAACGGGTCGCCCTGGTGTCGTCGGCGCCCATCTTCACGGCGCTGCGCGAGGTTCGGGAATGGGCGCAGAACACCAAGGACGACGGCGGGGCCCGGCTCATCGACTCGGAGTGGGTGCAGCTCAACCTGGCCCGGGTGCACGCCAAGGGTGAGGTCCTCAAGCTCATCAACTGGGAGCTGGCGTCATCGGCGAGCCAAGCCCTGTCGGCTGCCGACGCGTCGGCGGCCAAGGTGTTCGGCACCGAGATGGCCACCGAGGCCTACCGGCTCCTCATGGAGGTGCTGGGCACCTCGGCGACGGTGCGCCAGGACTCACCGGGCGCGGTGCTGCGCGGCCGGCTCGAGCGGATGCACCGCTCGTGCCTGATCCTGACGTTCGGCGGCGGCACGAACGAAGTGCAACGCGACATCATCGGCATGGCCGCGCTGGGGCTGCCCCGCGCCACCCGCTGAGCTTTCTTCTCTTGCTAAGGACGGATACCGATGGATTTCACCACCACCGAAGCGGCACAGGACCTCGCCGGCCTCGTCGACACCATCGTCGACGCGGTGTGCACTCCGGACCACCAGCGTGGCCTGGACGGGCTCGATCAGCGGCTCGACCGCCCGCTGTGGAGCAAGCTCATCGAGGCCGGCATCCTGACCAGCGCCTCGCCGGAGTCGCTGGGAGGCGACGGTTTCGGCGTCCTCGAGCAGGTGGCAATCCTGGTGGCGCTGGGCCACCGGCTGGCGGCGGTCCCGTACCTGGAGTCGGTGGTCCTGGGCGCCGGCGCGCTGGCCCGATTCGGGTCCGAGGAGTTGCAGCAAGCCTGGGGCACCCCGGCGACAGCCGCCACGAAGATCCTCACCGCCGCACTGCTGGGCGAGGCCGGCGAGGGTCCGGTGCGGGCCGTCCGTAACGGTGCGGGCTACCGGATCACCGGCACCCGCACCCAGGTCGCTTTCGGCCCCGTGGCGGACGCGTTCCTGGTGCCGGCGGAAACCGATTCGGGCACAGCGGTTTTCCTCCTCGCCGCCACAGACCCGGGAGTCACGATGACCCCGATCGAGACCACCGGACGGGGCAGCGTCGGGCACCTCGCGCTCGAGGGCACCGAAGTCGACCTCAGCAGGAGGGTCGGCGGAGCCGAGGTCGCGGCGTGGCTGGACACGCTCCACACATTGGGCCGCAGCGCTTTTCAACTCGGCGTGCTCGAACGAGGACTGCAGCTCACCGCCGAGTACGCGCGCACCCGTGAGCAGTTCGACCGACCGATCGGCAGCTTCCAGGCGGTGTCGCAGCGGCTCGCCGACGGGTACATCGACGTCAAGGGGCTGCGGTTGACGCTCACGCAGGCGGCCTGGCGGGTCTCACAGGACTCCCCCGCCAGCGAGACCGATCAACACGCATCCGTCCTCGACGTGGCCAGTGCGGCGTTCTGGGCCGCCGACGCCGGACACCGGGTGGCACACACGATCGTCCACGTGCACGGCGGCGTCGGTATCGACATCGACCACCCGGTGCACCGGTACTTCCTGGCCGCCAAGGAAACCGAGTTCGCGTTGGGCAGCGCCACGGGACAACTCCTGCGGATCGGCCGTGAACTCGCCGAAACCCCCGCCTAGCGCCGCCCCGTGACCGCGGCGGGGCAACTGGACGATCTGACCGTCACCACACTGCTACTACCGCTGGCCGACATCGACGACCGCGGAGTCTTTTTCGAGGACTCGTTCACCAGTTGGCGGGATCACCTGCACCACGGTGCCGCTCTGGCCGCGACACTGCGCGAGCGCCTCGACCCGTCGCGACCACCGCACGTCGGTGTGCTCCTGGAGAACACCCCGATGTTCTCCGCGATACTCGTGGCGGCGGGGATGTACGGGATCGTGCCGGTGGGACTCAACCCGGTGCGCCGCGGCGCGGCCCTGGCCCGCGACATCGCCCTCGCCGACTGTCAATTGGTGCTGGCCGACTCGAATTCTGAGGCCCCACTGGGCGATATCTCACACGTCAACATCGACTCCCCCGAATGGGCCGACGAGGTCGCCGCGCACAACCCCGGCCCGGGGTTCGGCGAGCCGCCCGTGCGACCCGCGTCGCCGTCGGACCTTTTCATGCTGATCTTCACCTCCGGCACCAGCGGTGAGCCCAAGGCGGTCAAGTGCAGCCATTCCAAGGTCGCCATCGCCGGCGTGACGATGACCCAGCGGTTCGGCCTCGGCCGCGACGACGTCTGCTACGTGTCGATGCCGATGTTCCACTCCAACGCGGTGTTGGTGGGCTGGTCGGTCGCGGCGGCGTCCCAGGGCTCGATGGCGTTGCGGCGCAAGTTCTCCGCATCCAACTTTCTGGTCGATGTGCGCCGCTATCGCGCCACCTATGCCAACTATGTGGGCAAGCCGTTGTCCTATGTGCTCGCAACACCCGAGCGCGAGGACGACGCGGACAACCCGCTGCGAGCCGTGTACGGCAACGAGGGCGTGCCGGGAGACGTCGAGCGGTTCGGCCGCCGATTCGGGTGCGTCGTCCAGGACGGGTTCGGGTCGACCGAGGGCGGGGTGGCGATCGCGCGCACCCCACAGACCCCTGAGGGCGCGTTGGGTCCGCTGCCCGAGGGCATCGAGATCGTCGACCCCGACACCGGCGAGCCGTGCCCCACCGGCGTCGTCGGCGAACTGGTGAACGTCGCCGGGCCAGGGCGCTTCGAGGGGTACTACAACGACGTCGGCGCCGAGGCCGAGCGGATGGCCGGCGGGATGTATCACAGCGGCGACCTGGCGTACCGCGATGACGCCGGCTTCGCGTACTTCGCTGGGCGGCTGGGCGATTGGATGCGTGTCGACGGCGAGAATCTGGGTGCCGCACCGATCGAGCGGGTGCTGGGGCGGTACACGGACGTCGCCGAGGTGGCGGTGTATGCGGTACCCGACGCGGTCGTCGGCGACCAGGTGATGGCCGCGGTGGTGATGGCACCGGGCAAGGATTTCGACGCCCAGACGTTCCGCGCCTTCCTCGCCGACCAGTCCGACCTCGGGCCCAAGCAATGGCCGTCCTACATCCGGGTCAGCGCGGAGTTACCGCGCACGGCCACGTTCAAGGTGCTCAAACGGCAGTTGTCGGCCGAGGGTGTTGACTGCGCCGATCCGGTCTGGCCGATTGCCCGGTAGCGAGATGACCACCCGGGCCCCACGCTGTCGGATTGGCTCCTCGGTCGACTAGCCGACGGATACCACGGTGGCCCGCAGATTCGGCATGTAGCGGGCTTCCACGCGCTGGCAGGGCGGCGCTATGTCGTAGGCACATCAGATTCCCCTACCGGCAGCCGTTTTACGATAACCTCGTTTCCTTCGGTCGATTCCTGGCGACGACTGCCAGTGCGTGCGGAGAGTTGGCGAGAAGCCCATACATGCAGGTGCTTGTTTCACCAGAAATCTTGGCCGCCGCGGCCGCCGATATTGACCGTGTCGGCGTCGCCGTCAACAGCGTCAACGCGGCCGCTGCTGGCCTGACAACCCACGTTGCGAGCGCGGCGGACGACGAAGTGTCGACGGCGATCGCGGCGTTGTTCTCCCAGCAGGCCCGCGACTATCAGGCGGTTGCCGCGCAAGCGGCGCTATTCCACGACCGGTTCGTGGCGACGTTGACGGGCGCGGGGAATTCCTACGGGGCAACGGAAGCGGCCAACGCGCCGCCGTTGGAGACGCTGATCGCTGATGTGCAGCAGTTCCCGTGGCTCTCGCCGTGGGAGGGCCTGACGGGGCGCCCGCTGTTCGGGG
>CAZZHX010000196.1:0-6040 GCA_964653535.1 uncultured Mycobacterium sp.
CGTCTACGTCGCCAACACCGGCAGCAACACGGTGTCGCTGATCAGCCCCTCGGGCACCGTGCTCGCCAACTTCGCCGTCGGCAACAGCCCGACGGGGGTGGCGATCAGCCCCATCGGCGCCAACGCCGGCGACGTCTACATCACCAACAACGGCAGCAACACGGTGTCGGTGATCGGCCCCAACAACGTTGTGATCGCCACCATCGCCGTCGGCACCAACCCGACGGCGGTGGCGGTCAGCCCCACCGGCGCCAACGCCGGCTACGTCTACGTCACCAACAGCGGCTCGGGCACCGGTAACACGGTGTCGGTGATCAGCCCCAACAACGTTGTGCTGACCACCATCAGCGTCGGCACCGGCCCGAACGGGGTGGCGGTCAGCCCCACCGGCACCTACGCCGGCGACGTGTACGTCACCAACAGCGTCTCCGGCACGGTGTCGGTGATCGGCACCGGCAACACCGTGCTGGCCACGATCACCGGCTTCACCAACCCGACCGGGGTGGGGGTAAACCCCCGCAGCACCTTCGCCGGCGACGTCTACGTCGTCAACAGTGTCAACCCCGGCACGGTGTCGGTCCTGGCACCTGGTGGCCCCCTGAACGCACCGACGTACACCCCGGTCGCCACCTTGAACGTCGGCGCCAACCCCTCGGGGGTGGCGTTCAGCCCCACCGGCGCCAACGCCGGCTACACCTACGTCACCAATAGCAGCAGCAACTCCGTGTCGGTGTTCAATTCCCTCGGCACCTTGACCGCCACCATCACCACCGGCGTCAGCCCGCAAGGGGTGGCAGTCAGCCCCACCGGCGCCAACGCCGGCTACGTCTATATCACCGACGGCGGCGACATCCCGGGCAAGACGTTGGTGATCAACCCCAGCAACATAGTGATCGCCACCATCACCGTCGGCAGTACCCCGATCGGGGTGGCGGTCGCCCCGTAGCAGTCGGCGCCGGGCCCGATCAGTCGAGGGCGAAAGGCCGGAAGCTGCCGTCCAGCACCTGCAGATGGCCGATGGTCCGCCCGGTGACCACACCCGGATCGACCAGCGCGAGTTCCACGGCCGCCCTGGCGAATTCGTCCGCGGACGCCGTGTCCGCGAACTCCCGGGCGTAGTACGCCAGACCCGGCGTCAGGATCGCCAGTGACGGCGACAGCGCGTTCACCGCGACGCGATGGTCGGCGAGGTCGTAGGCGGCGCACTGCGTGAGGTGCTCGAGGGCGGCTTTGGATCCGCCGTAGCCGGGCAGGACCCCGCCGCTGCGGTCCGGGTAGGGCCCGTCGCCCGGCAGCCGCGACGCGACCGAGCTGATGTTGACGATCGCCCCGCCGCCGGCTTCGATCATGTCGGGGCACACCAACTGCATCAACTCGTAGGCGGCGAACACCGCGATCTCGAAGTGCCGGCGGTACGCGGCAAGGGGGATGCTGACGAAGCCGGGCCAGCCGGGCTTGCCGGCAGCCGGCGTAACCGATGGTGCGGCAGGGGGTTTGGCAGGCGCCTCGGCGCCGGGCGCCGGCGGGCGGCCGGGGGCGGTGAAGGCCGCATTGTTGACCAGGAGAGTGATCGGACCCAGCGCATCCCGGGCCACATCGACCAGTCGCGCGATGTCCGCGCGGTCGGTCAGGTCGGCCCGGATCGCCACCGCGCGCCCGCCCGCCGCGTCGATGTCGGCGACCGTCTCGCCGATGGTCCCGGGCAACCTCTCGTCCCACACCTCTTCGGTGCGCCCGGCGACGGCTACCGCAGCACCCTCGGCCGCGAGTGCCAGCGCGATCGCCCGGCCCAGGCCGCGACTGGCACCGGTGACGATCGCGGCCCGTCCCGCGAGCCGCCCGGTCATCGCCGCACCCCGTGCACGACGATCGCGGTGGTCCGCTCCACCCACGCGTCGTCCAGTGGTTCGTCCGGGCGCAGCAGCATGCGCAGCATCGTCGCCCCTCCTATCATCTCGATCAACCGGTCCGGGTCCACGTCCGCGTACGCTTCGCCGCGGTCAACGGCCTCCCGCAGCCGCGCCCGCACCGCGGCGAACAGGTCGGTGAAGCGCGCCATCACCCGAGCGTTCAGTGCGGGATCGGCCGTCATGTCGGCGACCAGACCCGGCAACGCGGCACGCACCACCGGCGTGGTGAAGACGTCGCGAGTGGCCTCGATCATCGTCCGGAGATCGGCGGCGATATCCCCGGCGGGCGCCTGCAGTGCGGTGGGCGCCGCCGGGAAGGCCGCCTCGTGCACCAGTTCGGCCTTGCTCGACCACCGGCGGTATAGCGCGGACTTCGTGGTACCCGCGCGCCCGGCCACCGCGGCCAGACTCAGATTCGAATAACCGCTGTGCACAAGCAGTTCCGCAGTCGCCGACAGGATGGCCGAGTCGATACGCGGATCGCGGGGGCGGCCGGCACCAGGGCCCCCGTCGAGGGTGGACGGGTCTGTTTTCATAACGCTACCTACGGTATCGTAATCGCCCGTGCCTGATGAACGTGAACCGACGATCAACGAGATCGACCGACTCCAGCGCTCCAGTCGCGACGTCACGACCCTGCCGGCGGCCATGTCACAGTGGCTGTCGACCGTCCTGCCCGACGGGGCGCGGCCCGAGGTGACCGTGGAAAGCGGCGTGGACACCACGGGCATGTCGTCGGAAACCATCATCCTGACCGCCCGGTGGCACGAGCAGGGGCGGCAGCAGGAACAGAAACTGGTGGCCCGCGTCGCGCCGGCCCCCGAGGACGTCCAGGTGTTCCCGACCTACCGGCTCGACCACCAATTCGAGGTCATCCGGAAGGTCGGCGAACTCACCGATGTCCCCGTCCCAGGCGTGCGCTGGCTGGAGAACACCGGCCACGTCCTGGGCACGCCGTTTTTCGTGATGGACTACGTCGACGGCGTGGTGCCGCCCGACATGATGCCCTACACGTTCGGCGGCAACTGGTTCTCCGACGCCCCCGCCGAGCGCCGCCGCGAACTCCAGGACGCCACCGTCGGCGTACTCGCCACGCTGCACTCGATTCCCGACGCGCACACGACGTTCGCTTTTCTGGCCGACGACGGCCAGGGCGATCACGGCGACACCGCCCTGCGCCGCCACGCCAACTGGTTGCGATCCTGGTACGAGTTCGCAGTGCCCGACATCGGCCGTTCACCCCTGCTGGAAAAGACTTTCGACTGGCTGGAGGAACACTGGCCGCACGCCGCGGCGGCGGCCGAGCCGGTGCTGCTGTGGGGCGACGCACGGGTGGGCAACGTCTTGTACCGCGATTTTCAGCCGATCGCCGTGCTGGACTGGGAAATGGTGGCTCTGGGTCCGCGCGAACTGGACATCGCGTGGATGATTTACGCGCACAAGGTGTTCCAGGAACTCGCCGGCCTCGCCACGCTGCCCGGCCTGCCGGACGTGATGCGGGAGGACGACGTCCGCACCACCTATCAGCGGCTCAGCGGCGTCGAGATCGGCGACCTGAACTGGTTTTACGTCTATTCGGGCGTCATGTGGGCCGTGGTCTTCATGCGCACCGGCGCCCGGCGGGTGCACTTCGGCGAAATGGAGAAGCCCGACGATGTCGAGTCGCTGTTCTACCACGCCGGACTGATGAGAAAACTCATCGGAGAGGACCTGTAATGCTTGGACCGCTCGACGAATTCCCGGTGCACCAGATCCCGCGGCCGATCGCGTGGCCGGGCCCCTCGGACCGTAACTTCTACGACCGCTCCTATTTCAACGCCCACGACCGCACCGGCAACATCTTCCTGATCAGCGGCATCGGCTATTACCCAAACCTGGGCGTTAAGGACGCGTTCGTCCTCATCAGGCGCGGCAACATCCAGACCGCTGTGCACCTGTGCGACGCCATCGACTCCGACCGGCTCAACCAGCACGTCAACGGCTACCGGATCGAGGTCATCGAACCGCTGCGCACCCTGCGCCTGGTCCTCGACGAGACCGACGGTATCGCCGCCGATCTCACCTGGAAGGGCTTATTCGACGTCGTCCAGGAGCAGCCGCATGTGATGCGATCCGGAACCCGGGTGACGCTGGATGCCCAGCGGTTCGCTCAGCTGGGCAGCTGGACCGGGCACATCGCCATCGACGGCGAAGAGATCGCCGTCGACCCGGCGGTGTGGATCGGCAGCCGCGACCGGTCGTGGGGTATCCGGCCTATCGGCGAGCCCGAACCCGCGGGCCGTCCCGCCGACCCGCCCTTCGAGGGCATGTGGTGGCTGTACGTGCCGATGGCCTTCGACGATTTCGCGATCGTCCTGATCATCCAGGAGGCGCCCGACGGGTTCCGCTCGCTCAACGACTGCACCCGGGTGTGGCGCGACGGCCGCGTCGAGCAGCTCGGCTGGCCGCGGGTGACAACCCACTACCGCTCGGGCACCCGCATCCCGACCGGCGCGACCATCGAGGCGACCACCGCGGGCGGCACCCCGGTCCACCTCGACGTGGAGTCCAGGCTGGGAGTCCCCATTCACGTCGGCGGGGGCTACGGCGGCGACTCGGACTGGCTGCACGGCACGTGGAAGGGCGCGAAGTTCACCGAACGGCTCACCTACGACATGACCGACCCGGCGATCGTCGGGCGCTCCGGATTCGGCGTGATCGACCACGTGGGCCGCGCAATGTGCCGCGAGGGCGACGGCCCTCCGATGGAGGGCTGGGGCCTGTACGAGCACGGGGCGCTGGGCCGCCATGACCCATCCGGGTTCGCCGACTGGCTGACCGTAGCGCCCTAGCGGTTGACTAGCAGGGTGGAAAATCGGTTGCGGATCGTCGACGTCGTCGTTGTCGGTGCCGGATTCGCCGGTCTGACCGCCGCGCGGGAGCTGACCCGGCAGGGCTGTGAGGTCATGGTGTTCGAGGGCCGCGACCGGGTGGGTGGCCGCTCCTTCACCGGGAGCGTCGCGGGATCTCCCGCCGACATGGGCGGCGCCTTCGTGGGCCCCACCCAGGACGCACTGCTGGCGCTGGCCGAAGACCTCGACATCCCGACCACGCCGACCCATCACGACGGCAGGAACGTGATCCACTGGCGTGGCCGGACGCACTCGTACCGGGGCACCATCCCGAAGCTGTCGCTGCCGGGACTGCTCGATATCGCCAGGCTGCGTTGGCTTTTCAATAGAATCGCCCGCAGCGTCCCGCTGGCGTCCCCATGGACAGCGCACCGCGCACACGAACTCGACGGCCTGTCGCTGGGCGGGTGGTTGCGCTCGGTCCGCGCCTCCGCCTCGTCCCGCGACCTGCTGGCCATCGTGGCGCGGGTCACCTGGGGATGCGAACCCGACGACGTGTCGATGCTGCACGCCGCCCGCTACACCCACGCGGCCGGTGGCCTCGACCGCCTGCTCGACGTCGACAACGGCGCGCAGCAGGACAGGTTCCCTGGCGGGACCCAGCAAATCGCGACAGCGATGGCCGCCGAGCTGGGCCCACGCGTGGTGCTCAACGCGCCCGTCCGGCGCATCGAACGGCACGGCTCGGGCGTGACGGTCGAGACCGATGCCGGCAGGGTCGACGCCGGCTTCGTGATCGTCGCGGTCCCACCCGCCCACCGCACATCGATCGAGTTCAGCCCTCCGCTGCCCGGCGAATACGAGGGACTCGCCCGACACTGGCCGCAGGGGCGCCTCAGCAAGGCGTACGCGGCCTACCCGACACCCTTCTGGCGCAACGCCGGGTTCTCCGGTCAGGCGCTCTCCGATGCCGGCCCGGTCTTCATCACCTTCGATGTCAGCCCGCACGCCGACGGGCCCGGCATCCTGATGGGCTTCGTGGATGCACGCGCGTTCGACTCGCTACCGCCCGAGCAGCGCCGCGGCGAGGCATTGCGCTGCTTCGCGTCGCTGTTCGGCGAGGATGCCCTCGAACCGATCGACTACGCCGACCATTGTTGGGGTGTCGAGGAATTCGCGCCGGGCGGTCCGACGGCGGCGGTGCCGCCGGGTGTGTGGACGCGATTCGGGCCGTGGCTGCGCGAGCCGGTGGGGCCGATCCACTGGGCGGGCACGGAGACAGCGTCGGTGTGGTCGGGC
>CAZZHX010000197.1:0-5937 GCA_964653535.1 uncultured Mycobacterium sp.
CACTCGATGCGCTCGTAGGTCCAGGCGCTCAGGCCCAGCGCGCGGTAGGCAGCCAGGTGCAGTTGCGGCGACTTCGAATGGGCGATCGGCGTGCCGAGGACCCCGGCTTTCCGCGCGCGCATCGCCTGGGGCCTGTCACTGCGAGGAGTCATTGCGAGGAGTCGAGGACACCATTGCGCTTGGCCAGCTCGATATTCGCCAGATGTTGCTGATAATCCTTGGTGAACAGCGTCGTTCCCTGCGAGTCGATCGTGACGAAGTACAGCCAGTCCCCGGGCTCGGGATGCTCGGCGGCGTTCACCGCCTCGGCGCTCGGAGAGCAGATCGGCGTGGCGGGCAGCCCGGGGGTCACGTAGGTGTTCCACGGCGTCTTCGCCGCACGGTCGGCATCGCTGGTGGCCACCTCGCGCCGCTCCAGCGGGTAGTTGACGGTCGAGTCGAATTCCAGCATTCCGCGATCAGAGCGCAGCCTGTTGTAGATGACCTGAGCCACCTTCGCGAAATCCTGGGGGTTGGCCTCTTGCTGCAGCAGCGACGCCGCGATCAGGATCTCGTAGGGGGTCATGCCGACGGTCTTCGCGGAGTCCACCAGGCCGGACTTCGCGTACACCGCGGCCCCCGTGCTGATCAGGCTGGCCAGGACGCCCTCCCCCGACCCGGAGGGGTCGACGTTGAAGGTGCCCGGCGCGATCAGGCCCTCGATCCGGCGATGGTCCTTGCCGAGTGCAGTCACCGGTTTGACCGCCCAGTCGGGCACCGACAGCGCCGACGGGGTGGCGTTGGTCGCCGCCGAGCGCAGGTCGGCGGCCGACACGCCGCAGTGGCGGCTGCCGTCGAGTTCCACGCAGCTGGCTTTGGCGATCAGCGTCAGGATGCCCGGGGTCATCTTGTTGGTCTTCATGTCGGTGGTGTCGTCGAGACGCCGGCCCTCCGGGACGACGAGCCGCCCCACGCGGTTGCCCGGGTCGACCAGGCGGGTGACGGCGTCAGCCGACGGGATCTGGGTGCGGACACGGTAGTAACCGGGCTGGATCGCCGCGATCGCGGCGTTGCCTCGGGCGGCGCCGACGAATGCCGGGACGGTGGCGACCACGCCCTTCTCCTGCAGCGTCTGCCCGACCATCGTGGTCGAGTCGCCGTCCCGGACCTGGATCACGACGTCATGTAAGCCGGCACCGGTGTAGTCGGTGACGGGCACTGCATTGCGGTGCAGCATCGTGGTGCCGGCAACGACGGCGGCCGCCGCGAGCAGCACCGCGAGGGCGACTCGGGCGCCGAGGCGCCGACGTCGGCCCTCCCGATCGGCCCGGTTTCTCGTTATCCGGCTCATCCCGCGCCGGGGCGGTCCGACAGATTCCGGCTCGGCCCGTGGCCGCTCTACGACGTCGGCCTTTTCTGTGTCGACAACCGGCTCTGTGTCGACAACCGGCTCTGTGTCGACAACCGGCTCTAAGTCGCCAACCGGCTCTGCGTCGCCAACCGGCTCTGTGTCGTCAACCATCGCCGGCTTCCTGGTCTGCCTGCCGGGCATGGGCGGCCCGGCGTTCGTCGAGCCAACTCTGCAGGATCGCTACGGCGGCCGCCTGGTCGATCACCGCGCGCTGCTCCCTGGACCGCACCCCGGCCGAGCGCAGCGATCGCTGCGCGCTGACGGTGGTGAGGCGCTCGTCGGCGAGCCGCACCGGGGTCGGCGGAACTCGGCGGGCGAGCACTTCGGCCAGTTGGTCGGCCACGTCGATGGCGTCCGCCGCGGCGGGCCCGGTGCGATCGGCCAGCGTGCGCGGCAAACCGACCACGACTTCCACCGCGTCGAGTTCGGCGGCGAGTTCGGCGAGCCGCCGCACGTGCTTGCCGGAACGGTCGCGGCGCACCGTCTCGATAGGGGTGGCCAGGATGCCGTCGGGGTCGCTGGCCGCTACGCCGATGCGCACGCTCCCCACGTCGATGCCGAGGCGCCGGCCGCGCCCCGGGTCCGCGTGGTCCTCGCCCGGCCGGTCGGGCAGCCGATGCTGCGTCGAGGACACGTCAACCCACCCGCGCTATCCCGGCGATCTCCGAGCGCACCGCGTCGAGGGCGGCGTCGATGCCAGCCGGGGCCTTGCCGGAGCCCTGCGCCAGATCGGCTTTCCCGCCGCCCCGGCCGTCGACCGCCTCGGCGAGCTTTCTCACCAGTTCGTCGGCGCGGATTCCCAGGTCCTGGGCGGCGGCGTTGGCGGCGACCACGTACGGGACGGACCCACCTTCCGACGAGGAGCTCTCCGAGATGAGGGCGACGACGGCGGGGCCGCCGCCCAGCTTGCCGCGGATGTCGCCGACCAGGGAACGCAGGTCGGCCGCCGTCATACCGACTGCCATCCGTTGCGCCACGACACGGACAATACCGATCGCCTCCGCGCCGGCCGAGGCGTCGGTTGCCGCCGCCCGCGCGGTGGCCAGCCGGGTGCGTTCGAGTTCCTTCTCCGCGACCTTGAGCCGCTCGACCAGTCCGGCCACCCGGGCGGGCACCTCCTCGGACGGCACCTTCAGCGACGACGCAAGCGCGGCCATCAGCGCCCGCTCCTTGGCCAGGTGGCGGAACGAGTCCAGGCCGACGTAGGCCTCCACCCGGCGAACGCCGGAACCGACCGAGGATTCGCCCAGGATGGTCACCGGGCCGATCTGCGCTGAGTTGCGAACATGCGTCCCGCCGCACAGTTCCACCGAGAACGGCCCGCCGATCTCCACCACCCGTACTTCGTCGGGGTAACTCTCGCCGAAGAGCGCCATCGCCCCCATCGCCTTGGCCTTGTCGAGTTGCTCGATGGACGTGCGCACCTCGAAGTCGGCCTGGACGGCCTCGTTGGCGACCTCTTCGATCCGCATGCGCTGGTCTTCGGTCAGGGCTCCCTGCCAGTTGAAGTCGAAACGCAGATAGCCCGGGCGGTTCAGCGATCCGGCCTGAACGGCGTTGGGGCCCAGCACCTGCCGTAACGCCGCGTGCACCATGTGGGTGCCCGAATGGCCCTGCGTCGCACCACGGCGCCATTCCGGGTCGACCGCCACGTGGACGGTGTCGCCCTCGACGAACTCCCCGGACTCCACGTTGACCCGGTGCACGTGCACGGTTTTGGCAATCTTCTGCACGTCGGTGACCGCGGCCTTGGCGCTGGCACCCGACCCGGTTCCGATGATCGTCCCCACGTCGGCGATCTGTCCGCCCGACTCGGCGTACAGCGGGGTGCGATCGAGCACCAGCTCGACCCGGTCGGAAATGGCGGCCTCGCCGTACGCGGCATGCGCGACCACCGGCACCCGCTTGCCGTCCACGAAGATACCGAGAATTCTTGCCTCGGAGATCAATTCATCGAAACCGGTGAATTCAGTGGGTCCGGCGTCGACCAGCTCGCGGTACGCCGTGAGGTCGGCGTGCGCGTGTTTGCGGGCGGCCGCATCGGCCTTGGCTCGCTGCCGTTGTTGCATCATCAGCTCGCGGAAGCCGGCCTCGTCGACGGTCAGGCCGGCCTCGGAGGCCATCTCGAGGGTGAGCTCGAACGGGAACCCATAGGTGTCGTGCAGCGTGAACGCGTCCGAGCCGGACACCACTGCGGCGCCGGCGCGCCTGGTGGTGCCGACGACGTCGTCGAACAGTTTCGAACCGGACGCCAGGGTCCGGTTGAATGCGGTCTCCTCGGCGACGGCGATGCGGTTGATCCGGTCGAAATCGTCGACCAGCTCCGGGTAGGAGGGGCCCATCGCGTCGCGCACGGTGGCCATCAAATCCCCGACGATCGGGGTGTCGATACCCAGCAGCTTGGCCGACCGGATCACCCGGCGCAGCAACCGGCGCAACACGTAGCCGCGGCCGTCGTTACCGGGGCTCACCCCGTCGGCGATCAGGACCGCCGCGGTGCGGCTGTGATCGGCGATGATCCGGTAGCGCACATCGTCGGAGGGTGCGCCACCGGTTCCATACGGGCGCGGGGCGCGGGACTGCACCACGTCGATGACGGGTCGCAGCAGGTCCGTCTCGTAAACGTTGGGCACGTCCTGCAGCACCAGGGCGAGCCGCTCCACACCCATGCCGGTGTCGATGTTCTTGCGCGGCAGCGGCCCGAGGATCTCGTAGTCCTCCTTGGTTGTTCCCTCGCCGCGCTCGTTCTGCATGAACACCAGGTTCCAGATTTCGAGGTAGCGGTCCTCATTGGCGACCGGGCCACCGTCGACGCCGAAGCCCGGCCCGCGGTCGTAGTAGATCTCCGACGACGGGCCGCATGGCCCGGGAATACCCATCGACCAGTAGTTGTCGGTCATCCCGCGGCGCTGAATCCGCTCCGGCGGCAGACCCGCGATCTCCTGCCACAGCCCGGCGGCCTCGTCGTCATCGAGATACACGGTGGCCCAAAGCCGTTCGGGTTCCAGGCCGTATCCGCCGTCCTCGAGTCCGTTGGTCAGCAGCGCCCAGGCCAGTTCGATGGCCTCTCGCTTGAAATAGGCGCCGAACGAGAAGTTGCCGGCCATCTGGAAGAACGTGTTGTGCCGGGTGGTGATGCCGACCTCGTCGATATCGGGCGTGCGGATGCACTTCTGGATGCTGGTGGCGCGCGAGTACGTCGGGGTGCGCGCACCCAGGAAATACGGCACGAACTGCACCATGCCCGCATTGACGAACAACAGGTTGGGGTCGTCGAGGATCACCGATGCGCTCGGCACCTCGGCGTGACCGGCCGTCACGAAATGATCGAGGAATCGTTTCCTGATCTCGTGTGTCTGCACTGTCCCCTACTTCATTTTCCATGCGGGCTTTTTCCGGCCCCGTTTCGACGCTTAGCCTATTCGGCAAGCCTCAGAGAGGCTCCCCTGGGCGCTGCACGCCGGCACCCCCCGGCCGCCGAGCGTCACGCTGGCGGGGCGGCGGGCGCCGAGCGTCACGCCAGCGTGACGGTCCAGGTCGTCACGTCCGCCGGGCCCGGCGGATGATCGCCCGCAGGCGCTCGAGCCGGCCGCCCATGTCCCGTTCGCCGCCGCGTCCGGTGGGCCGATAGTAATCGGTACCCACCAGCTCATCCGGTGGATACTGCTGGGCCACCACGCCATCTGGTTCGTTGTGGGGGTATTTGTAGCCCTGCGCATGACCGAGCCCCGCCGCCCCGGAATAGTGCCCGTCGCGCAGCTGCGGCGGCACCAGGCCTGCCTTGCCCGACGTGATGTCACCCATCGCCGCCCCCAACGCGGCGGTGACCGCGTTCGACTTCGGGGCGGTGGCCAGGTGGATGGTGACGTGCGCCAGGGTCAGCTGGGCCTCAGGCATACCGATCAGGGCCACCGTTTGTGCCGCGGCGACAGCGACCTGCAGCGAGGTCGGATCGGCCATGCCGATATCCTCGCTGGCCAGGATCATCAGCCGGCGCGCGAGGAACCGCGGATCCTCACCGGCGACCAGCATGCGCGCCAGGTAGTGCAGCGCGGCGTCGACGTCGGAGCCGCGCACCGACTTGATGAATGCACTGATGACGTCGTAGTGCTGGTCGCCGTCGCGGTCGTAGCGCACCGCAGCCTTGTCCAAAGACTGCTCGATCGTCTCGACGGTGACCTCAGCGGACCCTTCTGAGATCCCTTCTGAGGCCACTTCCAACGCGGTCAGGGCGCGCCGCGCATCCCCGGCGGCAAGCCGCACCAGTAGGTCGATGGCCCCGGGCGCCACCGTGATCCGCCCGCCGAGTCCGCGGGGGTCGTCGATCGCGCGCTGCACGACGGTGCGGATGTCGTCGGGTGTCAGCGGCTGCAACTGCAGGATCAGCGACCGGGACAGCAGCGGGGCGACCACCGAGAACGACGGGTTCTCGGTGGTCGCCGCCACCAGCAGCACCACCCGGTTCTCCACGGCGGACAGCAGGGCATCCTGCTGGGTCTTGGAGAACCGGTGCACCTCGTCGATGAATAGCACCGTCTGCTCGCCGG
>CAZZHX010000198.1:0-5918 GCA_964653535.1 uncultured Mycobacterium sp.
GTGCCCCAGGCGCGTTCGTACTGCGCGCGCTTCTTGGACAGGATGAGCCGGCCCTCTTTGTCCTCCTTGGTGAGAACCAGGGCCTCGACTTCGTCGCCGACGGAAACGACCTCGCTGGGGTCGACATCGTGCTTGATGGACAGCTCGCGGGCGGGGATGACCCCTTCGGTCTTGTAGCCGATGTCGAGGAGCACCTCGTCCCGGTCAACTTTGACGATTGTGCCTTCGACGATGTCGCCGTCGTTGAAGTACTTGATGGTTTTATCTATTGCGGCAAGAAAATCCTCGCTGGTGCCGATGTCGTTGATGGCTACTTGCGGCGAGGTGACGGTGGGACTCGACATATTGTTGGGGCGCTCCGGACAGGTTGGGTCGTAGGGACACTCTGGGATTTACCCTCCGAGGTTACTCGACGGGGTGCACGCTGGCCAAACTGGTCGGCGCGCACAGGTCGGCGACCCCTCGAGTGCGCCTTCTAGTCCGCCCTCTAGTGCGCCTTCTAGTGAGCCGCAGCGTCCCAGCTGCGGCCGTAGCCGATGGACACCTCGAGCGGGACATCGAGGGGGTAGGCGCCGCCCATCTTCTCCCGCGCCAGCGCCTCGACCCGCTCCCGCTCGCCTGGCGCGATCTCAAAGACCAGCTCGTCGTGCACCTGCAGCAGCATCCGGGACTCCAGCCCTGCCCCGGCGATCGCCTTGTCGACCTCGATCATGGCGACCTTGATGATGTCGGCCGCGCTGCCCTGAATGGGCGCGTTGAGCGCCGCCCGCTCGGCGGCCTCCCGTACCTGCCGATTACTGCTGTCGAGTTCGGGGAGGTAGCGGCGGCGGCCGAGCACCGTGGAGGTGTAGCCGTCCTTGCGGGCCTGCTCGACCACGTCCATCAGGTAGTCGCGAACCCCGCCGAATCGGGCGAAGTACTGGTCCATCTGGATCTTCGCCTCGTCGGTGGAGATCTTCAGCTGCGCCGCCAGCCCGTAGGCGCTCAGCCCGTAGGCCAGACCGTAGGACATCGCCTTGACCCGGCGGCGCAGTTCGGGGGTGACCTCCTCGATCGGCACCCCGAACGCGCGGGAGCCGACAAACGAGTGCAGGTCCTCCCCCGTGTTGAACGCCTCGATCAGGCCTTCGTCCTTGGACAGGTGCGCCATGATCCGCATCTCGATCTGGCTGTAGTCCGCGGTCATCAGCTCGGCCATCGGCCGGTCTGGCCCCTGCCCGACGACGAACGCGTCGCGGATCTGCCGGCCCGCGTCGGTGCGGATCGGGATGTTCTGCAGGTTCGGTTCGGTCGAGGACAACCTGCCGGTCGCCGCGATCGTCTGGTTGAACGTCGTGTGGATGCGGCCGTCGTCGGCGACCGCGTTCAACAACCCGTCCACGGTGACCTTCAGGCGGGTGACGTCGCGGTGCACCAGCAGGTGCTGCAGGAAGGGGTGCCCGGTCTTGTCGAACAGCGACTGCAGGGCGTCGGCGTCGGTGGTGTAGCCGGTCTTGGTCCGCTTGGTCTTCGGCATTTCGAGTTCGTCGAACAGCACCGCCTGCAACTGCTTCGGCGAGCCCAGATTGATCTGTTTGCCGATCACGGCGTAGGCGGCCTCGGCGGCGTCGCGGATCTCGCTGCCGAATTGGCTTTGCAGCTCGGTCAGCAACGGGAGGTCGACGGCAATCCCCGCGCTTTCCATGTCCGCGAGCAGCCGCTGCACGGGCAGCTCCATGTCGGTGAGCAAGGCGGTGGAGTCGATGCGGCCCAACTCGACGTCGAGCGCGTCCGCGAGATCGACCACGGCCCGGGCCCGCAGGACCAGCGTCTGCACGGCCTGCTCGTCCATCCCGTCCACGTCGTCGAGCAGCGACAGCTGTTGTTGCTCAGCCGATTCCGACCGCAATTCCCTGTGCAGATAGCGCAGCGAAAGATCATCGAGGGTGAAGCTACGCTGTCCCGGGCGCACCACATAGGCCGCCAAGGCGGTGTCGGAGGTGATGCCGTTAAGCGTCCAGCCGCGGCCCGTCACGTCGTGGATGGCCAGCTTCGCCTCATGCAGCGCTTTGGGTTTCGTTGCGTCGGCCAGCCACGCCGCCAGCGCGGCGTCGTCGTCGGGAGTCAGCGTCGCCGCGTCGATGTAGGCGCCCTCGCCGTCGACTCCGGCGATCGCCAGAGCGGTCGCGTCCCCGCCGTAGGGCAGGTGGGTTCCGGTGACGGCCAGCCCGGCGCGGCGGCCGTCGCCGGCGTGCTCGGCCAGCCACCGTCCGAGGGTGCCCGGCTCGAGTGCACCGCCGCGGACCTCGAAGCCCTCCTCGGCCTCCGGCGCACGCCCCGCGGCGGCGCCCAACGTATCGAAGAGCCGATCCCGCAGGACGCGGAACTCCAAGTCGTCGAAGAGCCGGTGGACGTGGTCGCGGTCCCAGGGCTGCATCCGCAGCGTGTCGGGCGTCTGGGCGAGCGGCACATTTTTGACGAGCTCGGTGAGCTCGCGGTTGCGCACCACGCCCGCCAGGTTCTCGCGCAGCGCGTCGCCCACTTTTCCGCGCACCGAGTCGACATTGTCGACAAGTGCCTGCAGCGAGCCGTATTCGACGATCCACTTGGCGGCGGTCTTCTCGCCGACGCCGGGAACGCCGGGCAGGTTGTCGCTGGGATCGCCGCGCAGCGCTGCGAAGTCGGGGTACTGCGTGGGCGTCAGCCCGTACTTGTCGACGACGGCCTCCGGGGTGAAGCGGGTCAGCTCGCTGACACCTTTGCGCGGATAGAGCACCGTCACGTCGTCGCTGACCAACTGCAGCGCGTCGCGGTCGCCGGTGACCACCAGCACCCGGTACCCCTCATTCTCGGCCTCGGTGGCCAGCGTCGCGAGGAGGTCGTCGGCTTCGAATCCCGGCTCGGCGAGCACGGTGATGCCCAGGGCGTTCAGCACCTCCTTGGTGATGTCGATCTGGCCGCGAAACTCATCGGGGGTCGCCGACCTGGTGGCCTTGTACTCCGGGTAGCGCTCCGAACGGAAGGTCTGGCGCGACACATCGAACGCCGCGGCGACGTGCGTCGGGGCCTCGTCGCGCAGCAGGTTGATCAGCATGGCGGTGAAGCCGTAGACCGCATTCGTGGTCAGCCCGCCGCGGGTTTTGAAGTTCTCGGCGGGCAGCGCGTAGAACGCCCGGTACGCCAGCGAATTGCCATCCAGCAACATCAGCGTGGGCTTGACGGTTGTCGCGGCGGTCACGGCTCTCACTGTAGGCACGGGTACGCTAAGCCGGTGCCTGAGGCCATCCACCAGGAACCGGCGATCGCGGGGTGGTTCGCCACCGATGACTCCGGCGTCGCCCACTTGATCGGCAGCAGATGCGGCCGGTGCGGCACCTACGTGTTCCCGCCGCGCGAGAACAACTGCCCCAACCCGGCCTGCGACTCAGACACCCTCGAGTCCGTCGCCCTGTCGACCCGGGGGACGCTGTGGAGCTACACCGAGAACCGGTATCCCCCGCCGGCGCCCTACCCGGCCGCGGACCCCTTCGAGCCGTTCGCCATCGCGGCGGTGGAACTGGCCACCGAAGGCCTGATCGTGCTCGGCAAGGTGATTGAGGGCACGCTGGCCGAGGACCTGAAAGTCGGCATGGACATGGAACTCACCACCATGCCGCTGTTCACCGGCGACGACGGTGTGCAGCGGATCGTGTACGCGTGGAGGATCGCCCTATGAGTCCCGAACCGGTCTACATCCTGGGCGCGGGAATGCACCCGTGGGGCAAATGGGGCCGCGACTTCACCGAATACGGTGTGGTCGCCGCCCGGGCCGCGCTCGGGGAGTCTGGCCTGGACTGGCGGCAGATCCAGTTCGTCGCCGGGGCCGACACCATCCGCAACGGGTACCCGGGCTTCATCGCCGGGTCGACGTTCGCGCAGAAGCTGGGTTGGAACGGGGTTCCGGTCAGTTCCAGCTACGCGGCGTGTGCCAGCGGCTCGCAGGCGCTGCAGAGCGCCCGCGCCCAGATCCTGGCCGGCTTCTGCGACGTGGCGCTGGTCATCGGCGCCGACACCACACCTAAGGGCGCATTCGCCCCGGTTGGCGGGGAACGCAAGAACGACCCCGACTGGCAGCGGTTCCACCTGATCGGTGCGATGAACCCGGTGTACTTCGCGCTGCTGGCGCGGCGCCGGATGGATCTGTACGGCGCGACGGCCGAGGATTTCGCGCAGGTGAAGGTCAAGAACTCCCGGCACGGCCTGCACAACCCGTACGCCCGCTACCGCAAGGAATCCTCCGTGGAGGACGTGCTCGACAGCCCGGTGGTCTCCGACCCGTTGCGCCAGCTCGACATCTGCGCCACCTCCGACGGCGCGGCGGCGTTGATCGTGGCCAGCGCGGCGTTCGCCCGCCAACACCTCGGCTCCCTCGACGGGGTGCCGTCGGTGCGCGCGGTCAGCACAGTCACCCCGCGCTACCCGCAGCACCTGCCCGAATTACCTGATATCGCTACAGATTCCACCGCCGTCGTACCCGCCCCCGACCGGGTTTTCAAGGACCAGATCCTGGACGCGGCGTATGCCGAGGCGGGCATCGGACCCGAGGACGTGAGCCTGGCGGAGGTGTACGACCTGTCCACCGCGCTGGAGCTGGACTGGTACGAACACCTGGGGCTGTGCGCCAAGGGTGAGGCCGAAGCGCTGTTGCGCAGCGGCGCGACGGCCCTCGGCGGCAGCGTGCCCGTCAACGCGTCGGGCGGGCTGGCGTGTTTCGGCGAGGCCATCCCCGCGCAGGCGATCGCCCAGGTCTGCGAGTTGACCTGGCAGCTGCGCGGTCAGGCCACCGGTCGGCAGGTGGAGAACGCCACCGTCGGCGTCACCGCCAACCAGGGCTTGTTCGGGCACGGCTCGTCGGTGATCATCGCCCGCTGACCCTTGCCCGAGCCGGGAGCCCTCTCACGTTCGCGAGCGTGCACTCCTCCCGCGCGCGAGCGTGCGCAGATGCACGCGGTACGCGGCGTGTCGCTGTGCAGACACGCACGCTCGGCGCTAGGTGTCTGGGGCGTCCGGGGTGTCTTGGGCGTCCAGGGTTTCCAACACGACTTCGGCCACGCGTTTCATCGTGGTCCGGCGGTCCATGGCGGCGCGCTGGATCCACGTGAACGCCTCGGGCTCGGTCATACCCTGTTTGGCCTGCAGCACGCCCTTGGCGCGCTCGATGAGCTTGCGGGTCTCCAGCCGCTCGGACAGCGTCGCCACCTCACGCTCCAATGCGGTGACCTCGCTGAACCGGCTGACGGCCAATTCGATGGCCGGGATGAGGTCGCTGATGGTGAAGGGCTTCACCAGGTAGGCCATCGCTCCGGCGTCGCGGGCACGTTCGACCAATTCGCGTTGGCTGAACGCAGTCAGCACCACAATCGGCGCGATCCGCTTGCTCGCGATCTCCGCCGCCGCGTCGATTCCGTCACGACGGGGCATTTTGACGTCCATGATGACCAGGTCTGGTTTGTGAAGCTCGGCCAGTTCGACGGCCTCCTGGCCGTCGCCGGCCTCGCCGACGATGTCGTACCCCTCCTCCCGCAGCATCTCTGCCAGGTCCATGCGGATGAGCGCCTCGTCTTCCGCGATCAGGACCCGGTGCGGCGGGGCGGCGCCGGCGTCGGTCGTGGGGCCAGTCATGCCCGCCATTGTGGCCGACACCGAATCGCCGGTGGTCGGAGGCTGCCTCTAGGGTGAGAGGCCGAACAACGCCCTCGTATCCCAACTGGCAGAGGAAACGGATTCAAAACCCGTGCAGTGTGAGTTCGAATCTCACCGAGGGCACCCCGCCGCCTACCGGCATAACCGCTGCTACAAGCCGTTTATAACAACGGAATTAGCCCGACTGAACCCGCCGTGGCCACATTTTGGACGCATTTTCCGCTACTGCATCAAGGTCCGATTCGAACAAATCTGCG
>CAZZHX010000199.1:0-5912 GCA_964653535.1 uncultured Mycobacterium sp.
GTCTGGTGCTGCCGCGCCCCCCGCGTCCCCTGTGCCCTCTGCGATCTTCTGAATCGCCTGGGAGAACTCGATCTGCAGGCGGCGCGGCAGCACCAGACCGTAGTCGGCCTTCATGATGTAGGCCACCCCACCCTTGCCGGACTGTGAGTTGACCCGGATGACGGCCTCGTAGCTGCGCCCGACGTCCTTGGGGTCGATCGGCAGATACGGCACCTGCCACAGGATGTCCTCGACGTCGCTGTCCGCGGCGTCCGCATCCCGCTTCATCTCGTCGAGGCCCTTGTTGATGGCGTCCTGATGGCTGCCCGAGAACGCGGTGTACACCAGATCGCCGCCGTAGGGGTGACGCTCGTGCACCGGCAGTTGGTTGCAGTACTCCACCGTGCGCCGGATCTCGTCGATGTTGGAGAAGTCGATCTGCGGGTCGACGCCGCGGGCGAACAGGTTGAGGCCCAGCGTCACCAGGCACACGTTTCCGGTGCGCTCCCCGTTGCCGAACAGGCAGCCCTCAATCCTGTCGGCGCCCGCCTGGTAGCCCAATTCGGCTGCGGCGACGGCCGTTCCACGGTCATTGTGCGGATGCAGGCTCAGGATCACCGACTCCCGGTTCGCCAGGTTGCGGCTCATCCACTCGATGGAGTCGGCGTAGACGTTGGGAGTGGCCATCTCCACGGTGGCCGGCAGATTGACGATCAGCGGGTTGTCAGGGGTGGGTGCGATGACCTCGGCGACGGCGTCGCACACCTGCTTGGCGTACCCGAGTTCGGTTCCCGTGTAGGACTCCGGTGAGTATTCGAACCGCCACTGTGTTCCCGGGTACCTGGCGGCCTCGTCGACGCACCTGCGGGCGCCCTCGGTGGCGATCGCCTGCACCGCGGCCCGGTCGGCGCGGAACACCACGCGGCGCTGCAGGATCGACGTCGAGTTGTAGAAATGCACGATCGCCCGCGGCGCCCCCTCGCAGGCCACGAAGGTGCGTTCGATCAGCTCGGGCCGGCACTGGGTGAGTACCTGGATGGTGACGTCGTCGGGAATGGCGCCGTCGGTGATGATCTCGCGGACGAAGTCGAAATCGGTCTGGCTGGCCGATGGGAAGCCGACCTCGATCTCCTTGTAGCCCATGCGCACCAGCAGGTCGAACATGCGTCGCTTGCGGGCGGGGCTCATCGGGTCGATCAGTGCCTGGTTTCCGTCCCGCAGGTCCACCGCACACCACATCGGTGCTCGGGTGATAACGCTGTCCGGCCAGGTGCGGTCGGCCAGCCGGACGGGCTCGACCTCCTCGGCAAACGGCCGGTACCGGTTGACCGGCATCGACGAACCGCGCTGCGGGTTCCACGGCGGTTGCCCCGGCCCGGGAGGGCCGGCGGGCGTGACGATGGTGTGCGCCGACTTGTAAGCGTCAGGTGAATCGGGGATGGTCACGATGTTTACTCCGGGGTGTCAGGGGGACCTCAGACCGGCGCATCGCGAACACCCGCGACGGGAGGCCGGTCTGGATCAGGCCCCGCCGCGGCGTCCGAGGAGGAACACCCGCTGCACGGGATGTACTCTACCGCACGCGGTGATCGTGACGTTAATCCGGATGCGACGGCACGTATTCTGAAGTGGACTAACACTCGGACTCGCAAGCCCGCGACAAGACAGGGATCGAAACAGTGGCGCTCGTCGTGCAGAAGTACGGCGGATCGTCGGTCGCCGACGCCGACCGGATTCGCCGGGTTGCCGAGCGCATCGTCGCCACCAAGGCGCAGGGCAACGACGTCGTCGTGGTCGTGTCGGCGATGGGTGACACCACCGACGACCTGATGGACCTGGCGCAGCAGGTGTGCCCGTCGCCGCCGCCCCGGGAGCTGGACATGCTGCTCACCGCCGGCGAGCGAATCTCGAATGCGTTGGTGGCTATGGCGATCGAGTCGCTCGGCGCGCAGGCACGCTCGTTCACCGGCTCGCAGGCCGGCGTGATCACCACGGGGACCCACGGCAACGCGAAGATCATCGAGGTCACCCCGGGTAGGTTGCGGGCCGCGCTCGAGGAGGGTCGCATCGTGTTGGTCGCCGGATTCCAGGGCGTCAGCCAGGGCACCCGCGACGTCACCACCCTGGGCCGCGGCGGCTCGGACACCACCGCTGTTGCGCTGGCCGCGGCACTGGGCGCCGACGTCTGTGAGATCTACACCGACGTTGACGGCATCTTCAGCGCAGACCCCAGAATCGTGCCCAACGCCCGCAAGCTCGACACGGTCACATTCGAGGAGATGCTCGAGATGGCGGCCTGCGGCGCAAAGGTGCTGATGCTGCGCTGCGTCGAATACGCCCGCCGCTACAACATTCCCGTGCACGTCCGCTCGTCGTATTCGGACAAGCCGGGCACCGTCGTCGTCGGATCGATCAAGGACACGCCCATGGAAGACCCCATCCTCACCGGAGTCGCGCACGACCGTAGCGAGGCCAAGGTGACCGTCGTCGGGATCCCCGACATCCCCGGCTACGCGGCCAAGGTGTTTCGCGCCGTCGCCGACGCCGACGTCAACATCGACATGGTGTTGCAGAACGTCTCCAAGGTGGAGGACGGCAGGACCGACATCACGTTCACCTGCTCCCGCGACAGCGGGCCCACCGCGGTGGCCAAGCTCGACGGGCTCAAGGACGAGATCGGGTTCATGCAGCTGCACTACGACGACCGCATCGGCAAGGTGTCGCTGATCGGTGCGGGCATGCGCAGCCACCCGGGGGTCACCGCGACCTTCTGCGAGGCGCTGGCGGCCGTGGGCGTCAATATCGAGTTGATCTCCACCTCCGAGATCCGCATCTCGGTGCTGTGCCGCGACACTGAACTCGACAAGGCTGTGGTCGCGTTGCACGAGGCGTTCGGGCTGGGCGGCGACGAGGCGGCGACCGTGTACGGCGGGACGGGACGCTAGGTGGCGGCCGCGGGCTTGTCCATCGGTGTCGTGGGCGCCACCGGCCAGGTGGGCCAGGTGATGCGCGCGCTGCTCGAGGAGCGCGACTTCCCGGCCGACACCGTGCGGTTCTTCGCCTCGGCCCGCTCCCGGGGCCGCACGCTGAGCTTCCGCGGCCGCGACATCGAGGTCGAGGACGCCGAGACCGCCGACCCCGCCGGGCTCGACATCGCCCTGTTCTCGGCGGGTTCGGCGATGTCGCGGGTGCAGGCGCCGCGCTTCGCCGCGGCCGGCGTGACCGTCGTCGACAACTCGTCGGCGTGGCGCAAGGACCCGGACGTGCCACTGGTGGTGTCCGAGGTGAACTTCGCCCGCGACGTCGGCGCCCGGCCGCGGACCCTCACGAAGGGCATCATCGCCAACCCCAACTGCACCACCATGGCCGCGATGCCCGTGCTCGCCGTGCTGCACGACGAGGCGCAACTGCTGCGGTTGGTGGTGTCGAGCTATCAGGCGGTGTCCGGCAGCGGGCTCGCGGGCGTGCAGGAACTGCTCACTCAGGCCCGCGCCGTGATCGGCGACGCGGAGCGGTTGGTCTATGACGGCGAAGCGTGCGAGTACCCGCCACCGAAGACCTACGTCGCGCCGATCGCTTTCAACGTGGTGCCGCTGGCCGGGTCGCTGGTGGACGACGACTCCGGGGAGACCGACGAGGACCAGAAGCTGCGGTTCGAGAGCCGCAAGATCCTGGGCATCCCCGACCTGCAGGTCAGCGGCACCTGTGTGCGGGTGCCGGTGTTCACCGGGCACTCGCTGTCGATCAACGCCGAATTTGCCCGCCCGCTGTCGCCGCAGCGCGCCCGCGAGCTGCTCGACGGCGCGCCCGGTGTCAGGGTTGTCGACGTGCCGACACCGCTGGCGGCCGCCGGCGGCGACGAGTCACTGGTCGGGCGCATTCGCCACGATCCCGGGGTGCCCGACGGGCGCGGTCTGGCGTTGTTCATCGCGGGCGACAACCTGCGCAAGGGGGCGGCGCTGAACACGATCCAGATCGCCGAGTTGCTGGCCGCCGAGCTTTAGCCCACGAACTGTGATCCAAAGCCCTGTCCAATGACGGGCACATGAGGCGTCAAGGGACCTATACTCGACCCACAGGTGAAAATCGGCTCCCAGAGCACGAGCAGGCGGGCTCAACCGCTGGCCGCAGATTCACTCCAGACGACGGGAAACACATGGTTGCACTGCGGCCGAAGTACGAGGAACTGCAGTCGATATACGACATCTCGAACGAGTTCTTCGAGCTGTTCCTAGGCCCGACGATGGGCTACACCTGCGGGTACTTCGAACGCGACGACATGACCACCGACGAAGCGCAGAACGCCAAGTTCGATCTCGCGCTGGGCAAGCTGAACCTGGAACCGGGAATGACGCTGCTCGACGTCGGGTGCGGCTGGGGTGGCGGCATGCAGCGGGCGATCGAGAAGCACGACGTCAACGTCATCGGCCTGACCCTCAGCGAACGCCAGCAGGAGTACGCGGTGGCCAAGCTGGCCAAAGTCCCCACCACCCGCAAGGTTGAGGTGCGACTGCAGGGCTGGGAGGAGTTCGACGAGAAGGTCGACCGGATCGTGTCGATCGGTGCGTTCGAGCACTTCGGCCACGATAGGTACGACGCATTCCTGGCCAAGTCCTACGAAGCGCTGCCGTCGGACGGGTCGATGCTGTTGCACACCATCACCGGCTTGAAGCTGGCCGACTCCGAGAAGCTCGGCCTGAAGCTGACGTTCGAAATGGCCCGGTTCGCCAAATTCATCATGACCGAGATCTTCCCGGGTGGCCGACTGCCGTCGGTGCCGATGGTCGAGGAGAAAGCGGCGGCAGCCGGCTTCACCGTTGCCCGGGTCCACAAGATCGGACCGCACTACGTGCGCACGCTCGAACTCTGGGCCGAGGCGCTGCAGGCCCACCGGGACGAGGCCATCGCGGCCCAGTCGCAAGAGGTCTACGACCGCTACGACAAGTACCTCAACGGCTGCATACCCCTGTTCCGCGAGGGCTACCTCAACCTCGGTCAGTTCACGCTCCAGAAGTAGTCACGCTCACAGCCACTACATAAGCAGCGCTCAGCAGAAGCGTGTGTTCACCCACGCATCATGGGTCTCATGACTCAAACACCTGAAACACCTGAAACCCTCACCGTTGGGATAGCAACGGCACCGGCGCCCGCACCCGAGGCGGCGCCCCGTCGGACCCCCAGGGTCTTCCAGGCCGCGGCATGGGTCGCCATCGTCGCCGGCATCGTCTTCATCGTCTCCACGATCTTCTTCACCGGCTACACGCTCGGCCGGCACTCCGGCCACCACGGCTGGCAGCACGGTCACAAGCACCACGCGATGATGCAGCACCACCGGATGGGTGGCCCCGGCGGTCCCGGTGGTCCCGGTGGCCCCGGTGACCCCACGGGACCCGGTGGGCCCGGGGCGACCGCCCCGGGCGGCGGACCCGCTCCGGTGCGACCCAGCGCCCGTGTCGGCCAGTTGCCGCCCTCGGCCCTGCACTCCGCGGCAGGCCAGTCACCGTCCGTCATTGTTCTCACGAGCTAGTTCTCACGAGCTAGTTTTCGCGGGGTAGGAGGACCCCGTCCCTGTCGTCACCACTGCGGCCCGGCGCTCACGTGAGCGCCGGGCCGCAGTCGTGCGGCAAGATAGGCGGCATGACAGACACACCTGAACCAACGCCCGCCCCGCTGCCACCGCGGCAGGAGCCGTGGAAGCCGCCGACGCTGTATGTGGTCGCGGCGTGGGTGGTGATCGTCGCCGGGATCGTTTTCATCGTGTCGATGGTCTTCTGGACCGGCGCCATGGTGTTCGGGTTCGACCGCGACGGCGAACACCCCCGCCATCACCACGGCATGATGTGGTCGCCCGACGGCCGGGGCGGCCCAGGCGGTCCGGGCGGTCCGGGCGGTCCCGGGCAGTTCGGTCCCGGCCCGGGCCGGGACCGAACTGC
>CAZZHX010000200.1:0-3813 GCA_964653535.1 uncultured Mycobacterium sp.
ACACGGATGGCCGTCCCCGCTACGGCGACGTCCTCACCGGTCCCGTTGGTAGCCGGCGCGAACTGTTTCCGACGCCGAGGGCGGCCAGGAGGGTTCCCGGCGTCGTCGACACGCTGCCCGCCGGGACGATCCGCACCGAAGGGGCGACCTACGTCATGGTGGTCGGCACCGACTCGCAGCTCAAGCCGGTCGGCGGATCGTGGTTCGCGCAGGCCACCAATCATCCGGCTCGCGGCTGGAAGCCCGTCGCGCGATCCTGGCGGGCCTGGGAACCCGACCACCCGTGGGGCGGCGCCCCGACCCAGCTCAGCGGCTACCAGGGCTCCGACGGCACCGTCTACATCGTCGCCGGCTCGTTCGACCGCGGCAGGTACGTCCGATTCCACGGACTCACCCTGTACCGGGCGAACCCGAAAACCGTCGCCGACCGCCGATCGTGGCGTCCCTGGACCGGCGCCGACTGGGGCACCCCAGGCGCGGCACCCACACCGGTCAGTCCGTCGGACCACGGCGAACTGAGCTTTACCGAGATCGACGGCCACGCCGTGCTGTCCGGTTTCAACCAGGACACGGGGTGCGTCGAAGTCCGGGTGGCCAACCACCCCACCGGCGTCTTCGCCGCCGCCCCGACCGTCGTCGCCCACCAGGACCCCGGCCGCGAGGACACCCACAACTTCGTGTTCCATAATTACGGCGGGTTCATCGTCCCCGGCTCCACCCTGGACAGGTTGGGCATCCTGGTCAGCACCTGGAGTCACGACGACTACAACACCCAACTGTTCGTCGCCGACGTCGCTGGAGTCGGCGGGCGGACCGGCGGGCGGAAAGGCCGTGGGCATGCGACTAGTAGTTGATCTCAACAAGTGCCAGGGGTACGCCCAGTGCGTCCCACTGGCTCCCGAGGTGTTCGCACTCGTCGGGGAGGAGGCCCTGGCCTACGACCCGAATCCCGATGCGGCCCAACGCCAGCGGGTACTCCGCGCGGTGGCCTCGTGCCCAGTACAGGCCATCGTCGCCGAGATCGACCCGCCCGCCGACCGGGACACCGAATGACTGGTACGTACTCGCTCGACGACGTCGCCACGAAGTTCCGGGCGCAGGGACGGATCGCGATCGTCGGCGCATCGCTGGCCGGGCTGCGCGCCGCAGAAGCGTTGCGCGCGAAAGGATTCGAAGGCTCCCTCACCATCATCGGCGATGAGCCGCACGAACCCTACGATCGGCCGCCGCTGTCCAAGCAGGTACTCAAGGGCTGGGTGCCGGCCGACCACACCAAGCTGCCGCGGCTGCGCCGGGTGGACGCCGACTGGAAGCTCGGAGTGGCGGCGGTCGCCCTGGACCGGATCAACCACGTCGTCAAACTCGCCAACGGGGAGCAGGTCGGCTACGACCGACTGCTGATCGCCACCGGAACCCGGGCGCGGCCCTGGCCCGTACCTGAGGAGGGGGCGCTACGGGGCGTGTTCACCGTCCGCACCGTCGAGGACGCCGCCGGCCTTGCCGCCGCCCTCAAAGCCCGGCCGCGGAGGGTGCTGGTCGTCGGCTCGGGCTTCGTGGGCTCGGAGATCGCCTCGGTGTGCCGTGACCTCGACCTGCCCGTGACGGTGGCCGAGCGCGGCAGCGGTCCGCTGCGGGGTGCCCTGGGCGGGGTGATCAGCGATATCGCCGCGGCGATGATGCGCGACGCGGGAGTGGACCTGCGCACCGGCGTGGCGGTGGATGTCCTGGATGGCGACGCCGCCGGGCACGTTCGCTCCGCCCGGCTGTCCGATGGCGAGGTGGTGGACGCCGACGTGGTGGTGGCCTCGCTCGGCTCGATCCGCAACGTGGAATGGCTCGAGGGCGCCGGCCTGGCCGCTGGGCAGTGGGGACTGGCGTGCGACGCCGGCTGCCGCGCCTTCGACATCAACGGCGTGGTGACCGACCACATCTTCGTTGCCGGCGACGTCGCCCGCGCACCGCACGTGCTCTACGACTACGAGTTCCTATCCCAGGAGCATTGGGACAACGCCGCTTTGGGTGCCGAAGTGGCGGCCAACAATATGCTCCACCTCGAGGTCGGCCGCCGCCCGCACCTGCCGACGCCGTCGTTCTGGTCGGGGCAGTTCGGGGTCAACATCAAGGGCGTCGGAGTGTGCTCCTACGGCGACGAGATCGTGTTCACCCAGGGCTCGCCGTCGCAGCGCCGCTTCGCCGCCGCATATGGCAAACGCGGCCGCATCGTCGGCGCGGTCACCTTCAACCACGGAAAGTGGCTGCCCTACTACGCCTCGCTGATCGAGAAGTCGGCGCCGTTCCCGCCGCCGCCGCCCGGCTTCGACCGGCCGGCAGACGCCGCGCCGATGCCGGCCCGCTTCCCCGACCCGCGCGAGCCCGCCGGTAATCCCGATGTGGTGCTCACCGGACACGACCCGACCGACCGCAGCGCCGAGTTCCGGCCGCGCGCACAAGGAGCCTAAGGACTATGCCGCAGATGGATGCCGCAACCGCGTGGGCCGAGGCGATGAAGTTCGAGAACCGCCCGAACCCCTACCCGTTCTTCGAGGAACTCCGCAGGACGCCGGTGGCCAAGGTCTCCGAGCGCACCTACGTCGTCACCGGCTACCCCGAGCTGCTCGCGCTGGCGCACGACCCGCGGGTCAGCTCCGACATCAGCCGCAGCCCCTCGGGCATGTCCGGTGAGAAGCCGGACCCCGAGCCGGGGGCCGAGCACATGCAGGCCTACGGCGGCCAGGCAAGCCTGATCGTGTCCGACCCGCCGGCCCACGACCGGGCCCGCCGGCAGGTGATGCGCCACTTCGGGCCGCCGCACTCCCCCGACCTGATCCCGAGCATGGAACCGTTTGTGGTGCGGCTTGCCAACGAGATCCTGGACAAGGTCAAGGACCGCGCCGCCACCCGGGTGGACGCCCGGTTGGACGCTCGGTTGGACGTCGTGGAGGACTTCGCCTACCCGATTCCCGTGGCCGTCATCTGCAAGATCCTCGGCGTGCCGGTCGAGGACGAGCAGACGTTCCACGCGTGGATCTTCGACTTCATGATGGGCAACGACCTCGGCCCCGAGGGCGACACCGACGAGGGCCGCGCCCTGGCCGAGAAGGGCAGCGCCGGCCTCGCCGCGCTGCTGGACTATCTGGGCGCGTTGGTGCAGCGGTATGCGCAGACCCCCGGCGACGGCCTGTTGTCGAAGCTGCTGCACGACGACGGGCCCGACGGCCCGATGTCGATTGAGGAGACGACGTCCAACGCGATGCTACTGCTCGTCGCGGGCCACGACTCCACGGTCAACACCATCACCAACTGCGTGATGACCCTGCTGCGCAACCCCGGATCGTGGGAATTGGTGCGGCACAACACCGAACTGATCCCCCGGGTGATCGAGGAGGTGCAGCGGCTGCAGTCGGCGGTGCAGTTCTTCCCGACCTTCAGCGCCACCGCCGACATCGAGATCGCCGGGACGGTGATCCCGGCAGGAGCCGCGGTGCATCTGATCTACGCCGCGGCCAACCGTGATCCGCGCCGCTTCGAGCATCCGGACCGGTTCGACCCGCTGCGCGAGGACAACGAGCATCTCGGGTGGGGCAGCGGCATCCACACCTGCCTGGGGGGGCCGCTGGCGCGCCTCGAGGTCAACCTGGCTCTGGAGGTCTTCCTGCGCCGCGTCGAGTCCCCCAGGCTGGTCGTTGACCCGCCGCCCTACCGGCACAACCAGGTGTTCCGGGGCCCGCGCCACCTCTGGGTGGACGTCGCCGCAATCTCGTAGCCACCGTGCTAGTCCTGGGCGAAGCCACGGCGTTAATGCTGGGCGAAGCC
>CAZZHX010000200.1:3913-5857 GCA_964653535.1 uncultured Mycobacterium sp.
CTGGGCGAAGCCACGGCGTTAATGCTGGGCGAAGCCCCAGTCCAGCAGGGCGCGGCCCTGGTCCCACAAGTCGTCGCTGCCGTACATCATCACCGCGACCAAGCGGGTATTACCCCGCTGCGCCATGGCGACATAGGTCTCCTTGGCGAGGCTCGTGTAGCCGGTTTTTCCGCCGATGAATCCCGGGTAGTTGGGTAAGAGGTGGTCGTGACTGGCGATCTGCTTCACCCCGCCCCTGCCGTCCGGGAACGTCGCGGTGCGCTGGTGGATGATCTGACCGAACAACGGGTAGGCCCATGCAGCCCGGTAGATCGCCGCCAGGTCGACGGGTGTGGTCACCGACTCCCAGCCCGGTCCGTCGAGGCCGGACGGTGAGCCGGCCCGGGTGTTGCGGGCACCGATCTGAGCGGCTTTGGCGTTCATTTTCTGCACCGCTACCTGGTAGCCGCCCACCATGTCGGCCAGCGCGTTGGCGGCGTCGTTACCGGACACCATCAGCAGCCCGTCGAGCAGTTGGCGCGCGGTGTACACCGTTCCCGGCGCCACGCCGACACAGGTGCACTCGACGTTTGTGTCAGCCGCGGTCGCGGTCATGGTGGCGTCCGGGGTCACCTGGTCCATGACGACCATCGCCAGTAGCGGCTTGATGGTGCTGGCTGGGGCGTGGGTGCCGTTCGGGTCGCGGCCGCCCAGGATGCGGCCGGTGCCCAGGTCGGCGACCAGCCAGGCCGGCGCGGGTCCGGTCGGTGGGGCGACGGCCACGGCGCCGGGGAGTGGTTCGGCCCAGCCGGGGGCCGCCGGGATCAGAGCCATCCAGGTGGCTGCCGCCACCGCCGGCACGACGCGGCGCAACCGGCCGGCGGAAAACTGCATGCGCCGAGACTAGCCAGGCAGTGACGCGATACGGGCTCGGCCGGGTTACCGGTTGGTTGCGTTGCCCCGAAACCCCGAGACGTAAGCCAGGGCGAACCGCCACGGCGTGTCGTGTGCGTCGTTTACGTGTCGCGTGACTGGTCACCCGACGGTTGGGAGCTGGGCTGCAGGCTGATGCCGAGAGCGGTCCGGGGTGTGCGCCCGCGGGCCACGATCGTCTCGATGGTCATGATCACCCAGTACTGCAGGCCATACTTCTGCTTGACCAGCGCGTGGGCGTGATCGACCACCGCGGGGTCGGTGATGACCTCGGCGGTGCCGGTGTACGTCTGCTCACCTGGCTTCACCTTGCCCGAGCGACTGCAGCGCGTGAGCGTCACCCGCGGGTTATGCCGCACCCGTTTGACCTTCCAGGCCGCCGCAGGTGTCCACATCAGTAATCGGTCACCGTCGCGGACGACCCACATCGCCGTGGCGACGGCATCCCCGCTGCGCTTGTAGGTTATCAGCGACACGAACTCCTCGTCGCCCAGTCTCTGGGTGATCGCGTCGCTCATGGCGTCCTTTCGGTTGGGCGCCACCTTAGTTCACGTGGGGTCCACGAAGGGCGCCATACCCGGAGGAATACCCGCCCCCTCGCGACCGTCGGGGGGACGCCCTGTTGTGCGGCCACGGCCGGCGTGCTGTAGAAGAGTCTCGTGGCGGTCCCTCCCCCCGAGTCGTTCGACCCGTCGATGCTGCGCGAGGCGATCATCAGGCGGTTGTACCGCCGATCGCTCGCCGAGGGCCGCATCACCGTGCCGGCCGTTCCCGCCCTGATCGACGAGTACGTCCACATGTGCACCAACATCTGCGCCACCCTGGGCGTGTGGTCCACCGACGAACAATCGGCTCAGCTGCGCAGGACTTTGGAAGCGGAGTTGGCGAAGGCGTTCAAGGCCTCGCCCCGGTCGGAGATCGTCATCACGTTCGATGCGCCCTTCGGGCAGGGCGTCAAGTTCCGGGTCGACGCCCAGTGGCGGACGATCGACGCCGACTACGAGCAGTGGTTCGCCATCCGCGAGCCTCCGC
>CAZZHX010000201.1:0-5854 GCA_964653535.1 uncultured Mycobacterium sp.
GGACAGGGCCTCCACGTCGAGCCCGCTGCCGTCGACGACCCCCGCCGCCACCGGGCCCGACCGTCTGGTGGTCAGCGTCGTGGGATTGGTGCGCAACCCGGGCCTGATCACCCTGGCCCCCGGAGCACGCGTCGCCGACGCGCTCCAGGCCGCTGGCGGGGTCGTCAACGGCGGGGACACCATCGGGCTGAACATGGCGCGGCCCCTGGGGGACGGCGAGCAGATCGTTGTCGGACTCGCGCCGGTCCCGGGGCAGCCCACGCCGATCCGGAGCTCGGTGGCCGCCGGCTCGCCGCCGACGTCACGGACACCGGCACCGGGTCGCGGGTCGGAGAAACCGAAGGCCGGTCAGGTCCTCGACCTCAACACCGCGACCGTGGACCAGCTGGACGCGCTGCCCGGGGTAGGGCCGATCACCGCGGCCGCCATCGTGGCTTGGCGGCAGGCCAACGGGAAATTCACCAGCGTCGACCAACTCGCCGACGTCGACGGCATCGGTCCGTCACGACTGGAAAAGTTGCGTTCGCTGGTCCGTGTCTGAACCGGATGCAGCACCGGCGGCGGCCCGACTTGACGTGCGGCTGGTGCCGGCGGCCCTGACCTGCTGGCTGGTGACCGCCGCCGGGATCTGGTGGCCGGTGGGCCGAGTTCTGGCATGGTGCTGCGCCGGGCTGGTCGCCGGCGTGCTGGCGCTGCGCACGGTGCGCCGTGGCCCGGGGCGGCTCCGCACGGTCAGCGCCGGGTTGGTGGCGGTCGGTGTCGTGGGCGCCGGCTTCGGGTTCGCGGTCGCCCTGCGCGTCGACGCGGTCGCTCGCCACCCTGTCACCGCGGCGTTCGGAACGACGGCGCTGGTAACGGTCACCCCCACCGAGAGCGCGGTGTCGATCGGTCCGGGAGGTCACGGCCGGCTGATGTTCCGTGCCAATCTGCAGCGCGTCCGCGACGAGTCGATCTCGGGCCGTGTCGTCGTTTTCGCGCGGGCCGCGGAGTTCGGCTCCCCGGACGATGCCGTGATGGTGGGCCAGCCGATGGGGTTCACCGCGCGCATCAGTCGCCCGACCCGTCGCGACCTGACGGTCGCGGTGCTCACCGCGACCGGTCGCCCGACCGTGGGCGTCGCGGGCGCGGTGCAGCGAGCCGCCCACCGGGTGCGCGGACGTTTCGCCGCCGCCGCCCGCGATACGCTGCCCGCCGAGCAAGCCGCGATGCTTCCCGCCCTAGTGCTCGGCGACACGTCGGCGGTGAGCGCCGAGATCGGGGCCGAGTTCCGCACGGCGGGCCTGACGCACCTGATGGCAGTATCGGGCGCCAACGTCACGATCGTGTGCGTTGCGGTGCTGTTCTGCGCCCGGGTGATCGGTCCTAGGGCCGCGGTGGTGCTCGCCGCGGCCGCGCTGGTGGCGTTCGTCGTCGTCGTGCAGCCGACGGCGAGCGTGCTGCGGGCCGCCGTGATGGGCGCCGTCGCGTTGGCCGGCATGCTGACGTCGCGGCGCCGGCAAGCCATGCCGGCGCTGTCGACGACGGTGCTGATCGTGCTGGGCGTCGCCCCCCACCTGGCCGTCGATGTGGGGTTCGCGCTGTCGGTGCTGGCGACGGGCGCACTGGTGGTGATCGCCCCGGCCTGGGCGCGGTGGCTAGTCCGACGGGGCTGCCCGATGCCGCTGGCCGAGGGTCTGGCGGTCGCCTGCGCTGCGCATGTGGTGACTGCGCCGCTGATCGCTGGCATCTCTGGGCGGCTCAGCCTCGTCGCGGTCGGCGCGAACCTGGCAGCTGCGCCGGCGATCGCGCCGATCACGGTGCTGGGCAGCGTCGCCGCCGCGCTCTGCCCGCTCTGGCCGACCGGCGCGCAGCTGGTGATCCGATTCACCGGGCCCGAACTGTGGTGGGTGTTGAGCGTGGCACGGTCGGCCGCCGCCATCCCCGCGGCGACGGTGCCCGTCCCGGCCGGTGCGGTCGGCGTCCTAGTGGTGGCCGCCGGAGCGGCGTCGGTGGTGCTGCTGGGGCGCTTCCGTTGGTGTCGTCTCAGCGTGCTGTCGGTCCTTGGCCTGTGCGCGGCCGCCTGGGCGATCGCCGAGGTCGGCTCGCCGCCCTAGCGCAACTCGTCACCCCGACGTGACACCATCGTGGGGTGAGCGAGGATTCGCCGTTGCACCTGATCCTGGGTGACGAGGAGCTGTTGGTCGAACGAGCCGTGGCCGGCGTGCTGCGATCGGCGCGGCAGCGGGCCGGGAACAACGCGGACATTCCGGTCAACCGGATGCGGGCCGGTGACGTCGACACTTACGAGCTCGCCGAACTGCTGAGCTCGTCGCTGTTCGCCGACGAGCGCATCATCGTGCTGGAAGCCGCGGCCGAGGCGGGCAAGGAGGCGGCCGCGATCATCGCGTCGGCCGCCGCCGACCTCCCACCGGGCACGCTGCTGGTGGTGATCCACTCAGGCGGTGGGCGAGCCAAGGCGCTGGCCGCTGAGCTGCAGTCGCTCGGCGCCGTCGTGCATCTGTGCGCGAAGATCACCAAGGTCAGCGACCGCGTCAACTTCGTCCGCACGGAGTTCCGCGCGCTGCGCGCGAAGGTCGACGAGGACACCGTGACCGCTCTGCTCGACGCCGTGGGCTCCGACGTACGCGAGCTGGCCGCCGCCTGTTCTCAACTTGTCGCCGACACCGGCGGCGCCGTCGATGCCCCTGCGGTGCGCCGCTACCACAGCGGTAGGGCCGAGGTGAAAGGCTTCGACATCGCGGACAAGGCGGTGACGGGCGACATCGAGGGCGCCGCCGAGGCGCTGCGATGGGCGATGATGCGGGGCGAGCCACTGGTGGTGCTCGCCGACGCGCTGGCCGAAGCCGTCCACACGATCGCCCGGGTCAGCCCCCTCTCGGGCGATCCCTACCGGCTGGCGTCGCAGCTGGGCATGCCGCCCTGGCGGGTTCAGAAAGCGCAAAAACAGGCGCGCCGATGGTCTCGCGACACGGTAGCGACGGCGGTGATCGAGGTGGCGGCGCTCAACGCCAACGTCAAGGGAGCGGTCGCCGACGCCGGATACGCCATGGAATCAGCGGTCAGGCGGGTTGCGGAACTGGCCGCCAACCGCGGCCGCTGAGGCGGCCGGGCGACTCAGAGCTTGTTGAGGGCGCGAGCCAAGGCCGACTTCTTGTTGGCCGCCTGGTTCTTGTGGATCACGCCTTTGGTGGCTGCCTTGTCGAGCTTGCGGGTGGTCTCCAGCAGCAGCTCCGCCGCCTTCTCCTTCTCGCCGGCCTGGGCGGCCTCGCGGAACGCGCGCACAGAGGTGCGCACCGACGACTTCACCGACTTGTTGCGCAAGCGGGCTAGCTCGTTGGTGCGAATGCGCTTCTGCTGCGACTTGATGTTGGCCACGCGTACAAATCCTTCTTCGGCTCGATGGTTGCTCGGACTCCCCGGCGTCCGGCAGCGACTTCCCAGGGTATCAGCCGGTCAGACTTCTCCCCAAATGACGGGCGTGCCGGTCAGGGCCTCGCGTGGACCTCAACGCGGTGCAGGTCGTCGCCGAGTTCGATTCGGCCGCCGAACTCGGTGGCAGCCAGCGCCCGCCACTGGTCCTCCTGGCCCGGGACCAACGCCGGCACGTAGTGCGTCATCACCAGGGTGCCCACGCCCGCGCGCGCCGCTGTCGCCGCCGCCTGCTGCACCGACGAGTGGTAATCGCAGATGTCCTTCACCCGCTGCTGTGGGATGAGGTCGATGATGTCCTTGCGGATCACGGTGTGCACCAACGCGTCCGCGCCGCGCGCCAGCCCGTCCAGCGTGTCGCAGGGCACGGTGTCCCCGGCCAGCACCACCGACTCCGACCCGGATTCGATGCGGAAACCGATGGTGGGCGCCACCGGCCGGTGATCGGTCGGGGCCACCCGGATTGTGACGCCGTCGCGGTCCCACACCACACCGTCGGTGTGCTCGAACACCTCGACGGCCGGTGGTGCGGTCAGGTCGGCGTGATGGGCGAGCCGGTAGCCGATGTCGTGGTGGAACGCGGCCAGCGTCGCCTCGACCGTCTCCGCCGTGCCCGGCGGCCCGATGATCTGCAGCGGCGCGGGGTCGGGCGTGAAGGTGGTGATCCAGCGGGTGATGAGCAGGTCGCCGAGGTCGCCGATGTGGTCGCTGTGCAGGTGGGTGAGCAGCAGCGCCGACAGGCCGGCGGCACTGACGTCGACCGCCGCCGCGCGCTGGAGCACCCCGCGCCCGCAGTCGACGAGGAAGGTCTGCCCGTTCGCACGCACAAGGGTCGACGGCCCGGCGCGGTTCGGGTCTGGGATGGGGCTTCCGGTTCCGAGCAGGGTGATTTCGATCATGACTCTCATCTTGCTCGTCGTATTCGCGCGAGGGGGCTTTCCCGGCGTGCGGGATAGCCGTAGGCTGGTGTGAAGCGCGTCACAATTTCAGGGAGGCCCCGATGCGGATCGTGGATGTTTTACGGAACAAGGGCGCGGCGGTGGTGACCGTCAACGCCGACGCGACTGTCGGGGACCTGCTCGCCGGGCTCGCTGAGCAGAACATCGGTGCCATGGTGGTGATGGGCTCCGAGGGCGTCGTCGGGATCGTGTCGGAGCGCGATGTCGTGCGTCAACTGCACGCGCACGGCGCCGGCGTGCTGTCCCGGCCGGTGTCGAAAATTATGGCCACTGAGCTGGCCACCTGCACCAAGTCCGACAGCGTCGACACCGTCAGCATGCTGATGACCGAGAAACGGGTGCGCCACGTGCCGGTGCTCGACGGGAAGAACCTCGTGGGCATCGTCAGTATCGGTGACGTCGTCAAGATCCGGATGCAGGAACTCGAGGCCGAGCAGCGGCAGCTGCACTCTTACATCATGCAGGGTTAGCAGCCCGGCGCCCGGAAGCAGCTCAGCGCCAGGCGTACTCGGCGCGCAACCGGGCGGCCACCAGGTCGAAAAACTCGCGTTCGAGGACCGCGCCCTCTCGGCGGATACTCTCCTCGGGCACGTCGAGCACCCGGTCGAGCCGCACCCAGCTGGCCCTGCCCTCGTAGTCCCAGCCGCCCGAGCCGATACCGACCCAGTGCGGGTCCGCGGCGTGGGGTTGCTGGCTGGACACCATCAACCCGAACAGGACGCGGCGGTCACGACCCACGACGAGCACCGGATGGTCCTGCCCGCGGGTGGGGTCGTCGTCGCAGACCACCCATGTCCACACGATCTCCCCCGGATCGGCGCGGCCGTCGAGGTCGGGTGCGTAGGACAGCGTGCGGGCGCGGTGCTCGGTGGGCGAGCTGACCCTGGTCACCGGGCGACCCGCGGTGACGGCGGCGGGCGGCGGCGGCGCTGCCGCGGCGATGACGCTCGCGGTGATCTTGACGGCCTGTTGAATCTCTCGCAGGACCGACTGCGAGCCCCCCAGGTGCCGGACCAGCCGCGGCGGCCCGGTGACAACCAGGTTCTCGGCGAGCCGCCACAACGTCTCCCACTGCGATTTTCGCGCGGACGCCATACTCGCAGCATAGACGCGAGCGGCACGGCGCCCAGATACCCTGAACATGCCCGCGCGCATCGGCAGACCAGGAGATTCCCATCAGCAATTTCGCCGACAAGACCTTTACCGCGCCGGCGCAGATTCGGAATTTCTGCATCATCGCCCACATCGACCACGGCAAGTCCACGCTGGCCGACCGGATGCTTCAGCTCACCGGCGTCGTCGACGAGCGGTCGATGCGCGCCCAGTACCTGGACCGGATGGACATCGAGCGGGAGCGCGGCATCACCATCAAGGCGCAGAACGTGCGGCTGCCGTGGCGCGTGGGGGGCACGGACGGGGGCACCGACGGGGGCACCGACTACGTCCTGCACCTGATCGACACCCCG
>CAZZHX010000202.1:0-5842 GCA_964653535.1 uncultured Mycobacterium sp.
AACTCGCCGCGCTCGACCCCGTGCTGGCGGTGGCCCTGGCGAAGGACCCCGCCCGGCGATTCGCCCGGTGTAAGGATTTCGCGACGGCCTTCACCGAGGCGACGTAGTCGGGCGGGCAGGCGACCTCCTGAGCGACGACCATGGTTGCGCTCGTCGCTCCCGGGCTTTTCGGCTACTTCATCGCACCAGCCGCGGTGAGGTAAGAAATAAGAAGGCCGCCCGCACCGGCGGACAGCCCTAAACTCACATCCAGAGTGTCAAGGATCAACCGATATAGAAACGTCAAGCATCAACCGACTCTGAACAGGCGCACCACCAAAACCCGATTCAGAAGGGTTTTTTGCTTTACGATCACATCCCATACGGGCGGCGATGTTGGGGTGGGGGCTAGTTGTGGCGGTTGTGGCTGTGGTCCAACTAGGGCGCACCACAAGCTCAGGATTCTTCGCCAGTCCGCGCCATCGTCAGGAATTCCGCGGCGCGGCCGCCGTGGTAGTGGCGAATTAGCTGGAGGTTGGCGATGTCATTTGTGTCTACCGTGCCGGCGTCGTTGTCGGCGGCCGCCACCGATGTGGCCAGGATCGGGTCGCAGGTCAGCGCCGCCACGTCGATGGCGGCGGCCCCGACCACCGGTGTGGTCGCTGCGGGCGCTGATGAGGTGTCGGCGGCCATCGCCGCGCTGTTCTCCGGGCACGCCCAGACCTACCAGTCCCTCAGCGCCCAGGCCGAGGCGTTTCACGCCCAGTTCGTGCAGACGTTGAACTCCGGGGCGGCCGCCTACGCCGACACCGAGTTCGCCAATGTCGCCCAGGCCGTGTCCGGCCTAGACGGCTGGAACGTCGGCAGCGGCAACGTCGGCTTCGCGAACCTCGGCAGCGGCAACGTTGGCTTCGGGAACAACGGCGTCAGTAACTTCGGCTTGAGTAATGCCGGCACCGGGAACATCGGCATCGCCAACACCGGCAACAACAACATCGGTATCGCCAACACCGGCACCGGCAACACCGGCTTGTGGAACACCGGCATCGGCAACACCGGCAACGGGTGGAACGGTAACTTCGACACCGGCATCATGACTCCGTTGGGTTCGGGTACCCATAACAACGGCTTGTTCAACTCGGGCGACAGGAACACCGGTTTCTTCAACTCGGGAGACACGGCCGCTAACCCCGTTTCCGACCCGGCCGACAGCGGAGGCCACAACTTCGGTCTCTTCAACTCAGGCGGCGCATTCCCCTCCCTGACTGTCTCCCCCACCGTGAAAAACGGCGGCGGAAACTTCGGCCTGTTCAACTCAGGCTTCAACAACTGGGGCATGGTGGACTCGGGTTTCACTAACACCGGCGTGGGGAACACCGGGTCCTTCAACACCGGGTTGGGGAACGCGGGCACCTACAACACCGGCTCCTTCAACTCGGGGAACATCAACACCGGTTTCTTCAACTCCCTCGACCTGAACACGGGCGTCGCCAACTTTGGCTTCGACGGTGGCACGGGCAACTCGGGCCTCGGGAACACCGGCATCGGTAGCTCGGGCTTCTTCAACTCGGGCAACGCCAGCACGGGTCTGTTCAACGCGGGCGGCGGTTCCAACTCGGGCTACGTCAACAGCGGCACCGGACTGTCGGGTTTCTTCAACCTCCATACATATCGCTGGCTGACACCGTTTGATCCGGACTACGGCTGATCTGACTTTCAGATTCCCTCTATCAAGGCCCCGCGCCAGCTCTCTATTACGCGTTCGTGATCAGCGGGGCCGGGATTCGACAACCTGACGGCGCACTTCAGATCAAGGCCTTATGTCCTGGGGCAGGCGATGCGCTGAGACGTGCAGACAATCTGAACCAATAAACCTGCAGGACCGAGAACAAAAATGCGGTGCTGATGCCGAACAGGATGATCCCGTTGAGTGCCTCCAGGGCCCCCATCATCTGCCACTGGTAGGGCAGTGTCACGGCCGAGGCGCCACCGTTTGTCATCGCAGACAGCGAAAACAGAAGGGCGTCACTGAAAGAGCGGACCGCACCGACCCGCTCGTATACCGAAGCCCAGGCCGCTGACTCGAGCCCATGCATAGCCGTCAATACGAGACCAACGATGACGATGTGGACGATGAGGTAGATCACCACCCTCGCAATTCGCGGCCTCTCGTGACGATCGATATGGTCCCGGAAACGCACACTGCTCAGCCCGAGCAGGACCACCCCTGTCGTGTGAATCACCATCGTCACCACGATCAGCGCCACGCCGTAGGACCAGCTCTCACGCACCAGCATTGTCCGAACCCTTTCGCGGCGCGGTCAGCGGCGCTTGAACCTGCGCACCGTCACGATCACGACGATCGAGGTGATACCAACCAGCGAGGCGAGCACCACCGGCTGCGTGACGAACGTGACGACGCGGGTCTTCAGGTCGTCAGCGAGGCGGCGGGGATTCGCCCGCTCGGTGAGGGAATCGACAGTGGCCGCCAGCTGGTCGCGGGCCTGGTCGATATCCTGCTTGATCCTCTCGGGATCCCGATCCGCCACGTCTGCGTCCTCCGGCTTCAAAGAAATGAACCTGCCCGCACTACCCTAAATCAGGGGCCTCTGCACCCCGCACACCGGTGAAGAGAAAGAGAGAACATTGACCGAAACCACGCGGCTGGCGCCGGGAGACAAAGCGCCCGCCTTCAGCCTGCCCGACGCCGAGGGCCACAAGGTGTCGCTCGCCGACTACCGCGGCCGCCGGGTCATCGTCTACTTCTACCCGGCCGCGTCGACGCCCGGCTGCACGAAGCAGGCGTGCGACTTCCGTGACAGCCTGCGCGCTCTCAACGGCGCGGGCATCGACGTCGTCGGCATCTCCCCCGATTCGCCGGCCAAGCTCACCAAATTCCGCGACGCCGAAAAACTGACGTTCCCATTGCTGTCCGACCCCGACCGCAAGGTGCTGACGGCGTGGGGCGCCTTCGGCGAGAAGCAGATGTACGGCAAGAAGGTCCAGGGCGTCATTCGCTCCACATTCCTGGTCGACGCGTTGGGCAAGATCGCCGTCGCGCAGTACAACGTCAGGGCCACCGGTCACGTCGCCAAGCTCCGCGGCGAACTATCGGTCTAGTCAATCCGACGTGGCTGTGTAGGCCAGGTTGGCCAGCAGCAGCGCCTCGGCGGTCGCCGCACGTTCGAGCACACCCAGGTGCAGGCTCTCGTTGATGCTGTGTGCCTGGGTGCCGGGGTCCTCGACGCCGGTGACCAGTATCTTCGCGTGCGGGAAGGCGGCGGCGAACTCGGCGATGAACGGGATGGAGCCGCCCATGCCCATGTCGACCGGCTCGACACCCCACGCCTGCCGGAACGCCGATCGAGCGGCGTCTACCCCCCGCGAACGTGCGCGGAATGCCGCTCTCTGCCGGCGTGTCGCGGACAGACGCGCACGCTCGCGGTGGGAGAGGGGGTCGGTTACGGGGTTTCGAGGATCGCCACCGCGGCGGCGGTGTCGCCGTCGTGGGTCAGCGACACGTGGATGGTCACGTCGGCCAGATGCCTGGCGACATCCCCGGAGAGCCGCACCCGCGGGCGTCCCCACATGTCGGTGACCACCTCGATGTCGCGGTGGATGGCCTCCGGCAACACCGGCCGCTGGGCGAACCGCGAACCCGACCAGGCCTTGATCACGGCCTCCTTGGCGGCCCAGCGGGCCGCGAGGTGACGCGCGGCCGACGAGCTCTTGTCGGAGGCGTCGCGGCGCTCGCCCGGGGTGAAGGTCGCGGCGAACACGGTCCCCGGCTGATCGACCTGCTCGGCGAACTCCGCGATCGAGACAAGGTCGATCCCGATGCCGACGATGCCCATGGCTGGCCAGGCTAACGGATCGGGCGGGTCATCCCGCGGGAGGCCGGGAGTCGCCGGCGGCCCCGTAGGTGTCGTCATCACCCAACCGGGCATCCGGATTCAGCAGCATCGCGGCCTCCTGGCGCCTCTCCGGGGCGTCGTGGTTGAAGCGACGGTCCGGAGGTCGCTGGTACATCGGCGGTCCGCCGGCGATGGCCGAGACCAGCCTTCGCTGCCCTGCCAGCAGGCGGGCCCCCGCGCGGCGCCGGTAGTCGGCCCGCTGCGCCGGGTCGAGCGTCGCGATAAACGCCTCCGGGTGCACCAGCGCGACCAGCCCCGACACGTGGCCGAAGCCCAGGCTGGTCAGCAGGCCCGCCTTGAGCGGGAACTTCCCGCCGAGTCGCAGCGTGTCGCGCACCCAGACGAAGTGGGCGGAGCCGGCCAGTTCGTCGTCGACGCAGTCGAGGCTGCGGTTGGGCGGGATCACCCCGTCGCGCAGCATCTGGCACAGGCCCATCATCTGGAACACCGCGGCGCCGCCTTTGGCGTGGCCGGTGAGGCTCTTCTGCGACACGACGAACAGCGGCGCGCCAGGTGAACGCCCGAGCGAGTCCGCAAGCCGCTCGTGCAACTCGGTCTCGTTGGGGTCGTTGGCCAGGGTCGAGGTGTCGTGCTTGGAGATCACCGCCACGTCGTCGGCGGTCACTCCCAGCTTGCCCAGCGCCCGCGCCAGGGGCGAGTCCGTGCCGCCGCGGCCTGCGCCGAGTGCTCCCAGTCCCGGGGCCGGGATCGAGGTGTGGACGCCGTCGCCGAACGACTGCGCGAAGGCCACCACCGCGAGCACCGGCAGGCCCATCGTCAGCGCCAGATCGCCGCGCGCCAGCAGGATCGTGCCGCCGCCCTGGGCCTCGACGAACCCGAGCCGGCGCCGGTCGTTCGGCCGGGAGAACTTCGCATCGTCGATGCCGCGGCCCCGCATCATGGCGGTGTCGGCGGTCGCTGCCATGTCACCGAAGCCGATGATCGCCTCCAGCGTCAGGTCGTCCAGTCCGCCCGCCACCACCAGTTCGGCCTTGCCCAGTCGAATCTTGTCGACACCCTCCTCCACGGATACCGCCGCGGTTGCGCATGCGGCAACCGGGTGGATCATCGCGCCGTAGCTGCCGACGAAGGACTGAACCACATGTGCGGCAACGACGTTCGGGAGAACTTCCTGCAGGATGTCGTTCGGCTTGTTACGGCCCAGCAGGTTACCGTGATACATGGTCTGCATCGACGTCATGCCGCCCATCCCGGTGCCCTGGGTGCTCGCCACCAAGCTGGGGTGCACGTACCGCATCACCTCGGTGGGGCTGAACCCGGCGGTCAGGAACGCGTCGACCGTCGCGACGATGTTCCAGAGTGCTACTCGGTCAATGGAACTGGCCATGTCGGGGCTGATGCCCCACACCGTCGGATCGAATCCGGTCGGGATCTGAGCACCGACGGTCCGCGTCAACTTGGTCTTACGCGGCACCCGGATCTCGGTGCCGGCCTTGCGAGTGACCTGCCAGTCGCTCGAGTCGGTCTGCGGCCGGATGACGGTGTGGTCAGGGTCGAATTCGGCAAAGGAGCGAGCGTCGGCCTCCGTGGACACCACGAAGGAAAAGTCCTTGTCCAGGAATACCGACACCAGCAGCGGGGAGGCATGGTCGGGGTCGATCGCGCCGTCGTCGACGAACTCGCGGATGCCGCAGCGCTCGACGACCGCGTCGTGGTAGCGCTCCACAAGCTCCGCTTCATCGACCAGATCACCGGATTCGGTGTCGTACCAACCGGGTTGAGGGTCCTCCTCCCAGCGGATCAACCCGGTGGTCCAGGCCAGCTCCAGGACACCGGCCGCCGACAACTCGTTGTCGACCTCCATCTCGAACCGGGTGCGCGACGACCCGTACGGGCCGATCTCGGCGCCGCCGACGATCACCACCAGGTCCGCCGGGTCGACGTCAAGATCGTCCCAGACCGGCGGGGGCGCCGAGATCGGCCCGTAC
>CAZZHX010000203.1:0-5826 GCA_964653535.1 uncultured Mycobacterium sp.
CGCGGGGGCCGCCATAGCGGAGGCGGGCGCGGCGGATTTCACGGAACGGAGGATCAGCACGAACGTCACCACGAGGCCCGCGGCGAAAGCGAGCCCGATCAGCCACCAGTGCGGGTGAATCATCACCAATCGCCCTCGCCCTCGTCTCCGTCCCCGACCACCCGGGGTCCGGCCGTGGGCAGCGACACCTGCTCGCCGCCGCGGCGGGTGACCGCAGGGTTGGCGATCACACCGGCGACGACCGATCCCGCCACGAACGCAGCCAGGTAGCACAGCCACTGGATCACAAAGTCCATGCCGTATCCCCTCAGCTCACAGCAAGTTCGACTCGACGGTTCTTGGCTCGGCCGTCCGCAGTGTCGTTGGGCCCGATCGGGTCGACCGAACCGAGACCCTTGACAGCGACCTGGGCACTGGCGACGCCATGGGCGGTGAGGAAGTCGGCGACCTTCTGCGCGCGCTGCGTGCTCAAGGTGGCATTCATCACCTCGTTGCCCGTATTGTCCGCGTAGCCGTTGACCAGCAGATGCGCCGACGGGCACGCCTTGAGCTTCTCGGCCACCTGGGACAGAATCTGCTCGTCGCCCGGGGTCAGGCTGAACCCGTCGTCGCCGAACACGATCGGCCCGCCCGTCACCGCCTTGATGACCTTCTGCAGATCGGTGCACGACGCGGCCGATGGCGATGCAGCGCCGTTGACCGTGAGTTGGTCGACGACGTTGAGGTTCGGCCAGATGCGTGCGGCATCGGCGTCGATGACGTCCTTTTGGCGTTGCGATCCGGCGTCACCGGTCACGGTGATGGTGTCCACAGTGAACGTGGCCGTGAACGCGGCGATCGGCGCCAGGTCCTTGAAGAACGGCCCTGCGCCGGCGACATCGAGCGCATCCACACCCGGGCTGAGCTGGATGTGGTCGATGAGGGTGATCCCGGGAGGCAGCGAGGTCTTCAGCACCTTCAGCAGGGCCGCTTTCGCGGGCTCGTCGGGAAGCGGCCCCGAGATCGTCACGACGTCGCCTTTACGCATCACGGAGACGGGCGCCGAGGAAGTCCTGTGGCCGGCGTTCGGGTCCGCCGGCGCCGTTGTGGGCGCCGCGCCGGTCGGCCCGCCGGAATGTCCCCGGTCGAGCACGCCGTAGCCGATGCCGGCGATCAGCAACGGGATCACTGCCAGGCCGATCAACCAGGGCAGACCCAGTGAGCGTCGGTACCACGCCAGGACTCCCCCAGCGTCGGCGACGGTATCCGCCTCCTTGCTCATCAGACCCCCTTCCCTCGAGATCGTCGTTGCCGTCCGGCAGGCGATATGCAGCCTACCGAGTCGATCCCGCGCAGACGCTGGAGTCGGGCACACTGGGGCGATGGACACCGTCGACGTCGTGGTGGTCGGCGGCGGCCACAACGGCCTGGTGGCCGCCGCCTACCTGGGCCGCGCCGGCCTGCGGGTCCGGGTCCTTGAACGGTTGGGGCAGACCGGTGGGGCAGCCGTCTCGCATGCGCCGTTCGCCGGTGTCGACGTCCGGTTGTCACGGTATTCGTACCTGGTCAGCCTGCTACCGACCCGCGTCCTCGACGATCTGGGCGCGGCGGTGCGGCTGGCCAGCCGGCCCTTCTCGTCGTATACGCCAGCGCCGGCCACGGACGGGCGCACCGGCCTGTTGATCGGCCCGCAGGGCGCTGTCAGCCCCGACCGGTTCGCCGCGATCGGCGCGGCCGACGACGCGCAGGGCTTCGCCGCGTTCTACCGGCGCTGCCGACTGGTGACCGAACGGCTGTGGCCAACACTGCTCGAACCGCTGCGCACCCGGGAGCAGGCCCGCCGACACGTCCTGGCCGGCAACCAACCGGGGGCGGCAGCCGCGTGGCGGGCCATGACGGATACCCCGATCGGGGTTGCCATCGCCGACGCGGTCAGCGACGACGTGGTCCGCGGTGTCATCGGCACCGACGCCCTGATCGGCACCTTCGCCCGCCTCGACGACCCGTCGCTGGCCCAGAACATCTGCTTCCTCTACCACGTCCTGGGCCGCGGCACCGGGGAGTGGTGCGTCCCCATCGGCGGGATGGGCTCGGTGACCGCGGCCCTGGTGGCCGCGGCCGCCGGCCACGGGGCCGACATCACCGTCGATGCCGACGTCGATGGCATCGACCCGGACGGCCTGGTGCGCTACCGTGCCGGCGGCCGCGAACACGCGATCCGGGGCCGGTTCGTTCTGGCCGGGGTCGCGCCGACGGTCTTGGCCCGACTGCTCGGCGAGACGACGCCGCCGCCCCCGCAGGGCGCCCAGGTCAAGGTCAACATGGTGGTACGGCGCCTGCCCCGGTTGCGCGACGCGACGGTGACCCCCGAGCAGGCATTCGCCGGGACCTTCCACGTCAACCAGACCTCGTCGCAACTCGATCGCGCGTACGCACAGGCCGCCGGCGGGCAGGTGCCCGATCCCATCCCGTGCGAGGCCTACTGCCATTCACTGACCGATTCGAGCATCCTGTCGGCCGAGTTGCGCGATGCGGGCGCGCACACGATGACAGTCTTCGGCCTGCACACCCCGCACTCGCTGTTCGACTCATTGCCCGACGGGGCGAACCCCGGCACACTGCGCGATCAGCTCACGGAATCCGTGCTGGCGTCGCTGAACTCCGTTCTCGCCGAACCCGTGGGGGATGTTCTGCTGAGCGACGCCCACGGGCGGCCGTGTATCGAGACGACGACCACCGTCGACCTGCAGCGCACACTGGCGATGACAGGCGGCCACATCTTTCACGGCGCCCTGTCGTGGCCGTTCGCCGATGATGACGACCCGCTGGACACCCCGGCACGTCGATGGGGGGTCGCCTCCGGGCACGAGCGAATCCTGGTGTGCGGGTCCGCCGCTCGCCGTGGCGGAGCGGTATCGGGCGTCGCGGGGCACAACGCCGCGATGGCGGTGCTGGCCTCGATGTGAGGTTGCGCCGAGGAGCGGCGCCGGGCTACCGCTTGTCGAGCGCGGCGTAGTCGCGCTCGGTGTAGCCCGTGTAGATCTGGCGCGGGCGGCCGATCTTGCTGTCGCCCTCGTCGAACATCTCCCGCCAGTGCGCAATCCAGCCGGGCAGCCGGCCCAGGGCGAACAACACGGTGAACATCCTGGTCGGGAACCCCAGGGCCCGGTAGATCAACCCGGTGTAGAAGTCGACGTTCGGGTAGAGCTTGCGCTCGATGAAGTAGTCATCGGTGAGCGCCGCCTCCTCGAGTCCCTTCGCGATGTCCAGCAGGTGGTCGTCGCCGCCGAGTTTGGCGAGGATCTTGTCGGCCTGCTCCTTGACGATGCGGGCGCGGGGGTCGTAGTTCTTGTAGACGCGGTGACCGAAGCCCATCAGCTTGACGCCTTCTTCGCGGTTCTTCACCTTGCGGACGAACTCGGAGACGTCGTCGCCGCTATCGCGAATCTCCTCGAGCATCTCGAGTACCGCCTGGTTGGCGCCGCCGTGCAGCGGACCCCACAGCGCGTTGATGCCGCCGGAAATCGAGGTGAACAGGTTGGCCCGCGACGAGCCCACCAGCCGGACCGTCGACGTCGAGCAGTTCTGCTCGTGGTCGGCGTGCAGGATGAACAGCATGTCCAGCGCCCGGACGGTCTCGGGGTCGGCCTCGTACGGCTCGGCCGGCAGGCCGAACGTCATCCGCAGGAAGTTCTTCACCAGGCTCAGCGAGTTGTCCGGGTAGAGGAACGGCTGCCCGACCGACTTCTTGTAGGCGTAAGCGGCGATGGTGGGCAGCTTGGCCAGCAGCCGGATCGTGGACAGGTCGACTTGCTCGGCGTCGGTCGGGTCCAGCCCGTCCGGATAGTAGGCGCTCAGCGCGTTGACCACGCTGGAGAGCACCGGCATCGGGTGGGCGTTGGGCGGAAAACCGTCGAAGAACCGCTTGAGGTCCTCGTGCAGCATGGTGTGCCGCTCGATCCGGACGGTGAAATCGTCGAGTTGCGCCTTGGTGGGCAGCTCACCGTAGATCAGCAGGTAGCTCACCTCGATGAAGGTCGACTTCTCAGCGAGCTGCTCGATGGGGTAGCCGCGATACCGGAGAATTCCCGCGTCGCCGTCGATGTAGGTGATGGCGCTTTTGGTGGAGGCGGTGTTAACGAAGCCGTTGTCGAACGTGGTGTAGCCGGTCTTGGCCAACAGCGGCCCCAGCGCAATACCGTCCGACCCTTCAGTGGAATGGACGATCTCCAGGTCGATCTCGCCCCCCGGGTACTTCAGAGATGCGGTGTCATCGGTGTCGGCCACGAGAACCCCTTCGCGCTCTGGCTGATGTGGCAGCTGCTGCCCTGACTCGTTACTCATGTGAACGTAGTCGCTGCGAGGGCAGAGCGCCTGCCCGGGGTCGGGTCCGCAGGTCGCAGGGCCGTCCGCTAAGGCTGCAGGCGCTCGAGGTGGGCGCCGGCGACCCGAATCCGGTTGTGCAGCCGGTTCTCCCGCCCCTGCCAGAATTCCACCAGCTCAGGGGCGATCAGGTAGCCGCCCCAGCCCGGCGGCACCGGCACCCGCTCGGAATTGGCGAAGCGCGCCGTGACCTCGGCCAGTTGGGCGAGCAGCGCGGCGCGCGAGGCGATCGGCTGCGACTGGTGCGACGCCCACGCACCCAGCTGGGAGCCGCGCGGCCGCTTCGACCAGTAGTCCTCGGTGACCTGCGGTTCGACCTTGTTGATCGGGCCGCGCAGGTGCACCTGCCGCCCCAGCTGGTACCAGGGAAAGGTCACCGAGGCATACGGCGTCGCCGCCAGATCGTCGCCCTTCGCCGAGTCGTAGTTGGTGAAGAAGGTGATTCCGGTCTCATCGACGCTTTTGCACAGCACCGTGCGGCTCGCCGGCCGGCCGTCGTCCACGGTGGCGAGCACCATGGCGTTGGGCTCGGCGACCCCGGCGCGTTTCGCGTCGTCGATCCACGCGTGCATCAGAGCCACCCACCCGTCAGCGAGCCAGTCCGCGTCGAGGTCCGGGCTGCCGTCCTTCTCGACCGACCCGTACTCCACGCGCATGCTCTGGAGGTGTTCTCCGCCCGCCCCGGGGCCCGTTCCCGCCACCTCGGCAACGCTACCCGGCTGCCACCTGGACCACGACGGGGATCGTTACCGGTCGGTAGCATCGACCCCGCGGCGGGGTGCGAGAATTTCCCCATGACTGTGGTTCCCGAAGACTTCGTGCCTGGCCTGGAGGGCGTCGTCGCCTTCACCACCGAAATCGCCGAACCGGACAAGGATGGTGGCGCCCTGCGGTACCGCGGCGTCGACATCGAGGACCTGGTGACGCAGCATGTCACGTTCGGCGACGTGTGGGCGCTGCTGGTGGACGGCAGGTTCGGCCACGGACTGCCCCCCGCCGAGCCGTTCCCGCTGCCCATCCACACCGGCGACGTGCGTGTCGACGTGCAGGCGGGCCTCGCCATGCTGGCGCCCATCTGGGGCTACAAGCCGCTGCTGGACACCGACGAAGCCACCGCCCGCGATCAGCTCGCCCGGGCATCGGTGATGGCGCTGTCCTACGTCGCGCAGTCGGCGCGTGGCATTTATCAGGCGGCGGTTCCGCAGCGAATCATCGACGAGTGCCCCACGGTGACAGCCCGTTTCATGACACGGTGGCAGGGTGAGCCGGACCCGAGGCATGTCGAGGCGATTGACGCCTACTGGGTGTCGGCCGCCGAGCACGGGATGAACGCCTCGACGTTCACCGCCCGCGTGATCGCCTCGACAGGGGCGGACGTCGCGGCGGCGCTGTCGGGGGCGATCGGGGCCATGAGCGGGCCGCTGCACGGCGGGGCGCCGGCGCGAGTCCTGCCGATGATCGAGG
>CAZZHX010000204.1:0-5820 GCA_964653535.1 uncultured Mycobacterium sp.
GTCGAGCACCGTCGTACCACCGATGACGTGCGAACCGGGTGCCACCCGAACCGGTCTGGCCTCGCCGGTCATCGCGCTCATGTCCACCGACGCCGACCCGTCGGCGACGAGTCCGTCGGCGGCGATCGTCTGGCCGGGCCGAACTACGAAACGCTGTTGTTCTTTGAGTTCCTCGGCCGGGATCACCATTTCCGACCCATCGGGCGCCACCACGGCGACGTCCTTGGCGCTCAGCGCCGCCAATGCCCGCAGTGCGCTGCCCGCCTTCGACTTGGCGCGGGCTTCGAAGTACCGACCCGCCAGCACGAACACCGTGACACCCGCGGCGACCTCGAAGTAGATGGCGTCGCTTCCGAGCAGCGCCTGCCAGACACCCCTGCGCTCGGTGGAATGGTGTCCGCCGAAGACCGTGTGCAGCGACCAGATGGTGGCCGCGGTGATGCCGACCGAGATCAGCGTCTCCATGGAGGCACTGCGGTGGCGGGCGTTGCGCAGCGCCACCCGATGGAACGGCCACGCCGCCCAGGTCACGACCGGCAGGGCGAGCGCGGTCAACACCCACCCCCAGCCGGTGAAGCGGGTGCTGGGCACGACGGCGAACATCACCGACAGGTCGGCCAGGGGCACGAAGAGCACTGCGGCGACCGCGAGCCGGATCAACAGAAAGCGCGCTCGATCGGCGTCGTGATCGACGTCGCCGCCTCCGCCGGCTCGGCGCGGCTGCGCGTCGTAGCCGGCCTGGTGAACCGCCTCGCACAGCGCGGCGGCCGGGGTTTCCGTGTCGGCGTCGATGGTCGCGATCCGGGTGGCGAAATTCACCGAGGCGCGCACGCCCGGCAGCTTGTTGAGGGTCGACTCGACCCGACTGGCGCAGGCCGCGCACGACATCCCGCTGATCTCCAACTGCACCCGCTGCGCATCGGCGTCCGCCTGGTCAGGCGCCCTGGTTTGCACCGGTACCGGTGACATCGTGTCTGTTCACCTCCCTGCGAACCTGCTCCCATGGATTGGGTCGACACGGACTAGGTCGTCGTGGCCTAGTGGTTAGTTCCCGTCGCTCATAGCTTAGGCTCTGGGACCATGGCGACCGGCGACGATGACGACCGTGTCACCCAGCTTGCCAGGGCCGCCGGGCGCGGCGATCAGGGCGCGCTGACGGAATTCATCCGGGCCACTCAGCGCGACGTGTGGCGCATGGTCGCCTACCTCGACGGCCCGGGCAGCGCCGACGATCTGACCCAGGAAACGTTCTTGCGGGCGATCGGGTCCCTGCCCCGCTTCAGCGGCAGGTCGACCGCGCGGACCTGGCTGCTCTCGATCGCCCGCCGCGTGGTGGTCGACCAGATCCGCTACAACACGCGCAGGCCCCGCACGGCGTACGTGGCCGACTTCGAGGATGCGGTGAACCGGGGCCGCCGCGGCAGCCGGATCGAAGACATGGTGGAAATTCGTGTACTGCTGGATGGGTTGGATTCGCACCGCCGTGAAGCGCTGGTGCTCACCCAACTCCTCGGGCTCACCTACGCCGAAGCGGCGGAGGTCTGCGGATGCCCCGTGGGCACCGTCCGATCCCGGGTGGCGCGGGCCCGTGACGACCTGCTTCGCGCGGCCGACGAGGCCGACCGCGCCGGCTGAGTGACCGATGAACACTCCCCGCCCTCCCGAGGGTGATTGGCTGGGCACCCCGTATCTGAGCTTCGAGCGGCTCGGGCCGATCGCCGTGTGCACCATCGACCGCCCGCAGGCGCGCAATGCGCTGACCCCGGCGATGTACTTCGGGATCCGCTGCGCGGTCGGCCGGCTCAACGGGGATCCGGACCTGGCCGGTCTGCTCCTCACCGGAACCGGGGACGTGTTCGCGCCCGGCGGCGACATGGGCGGCGGGGACGGCACCGACGCCTGGATGACGTTCGGCGCGGGCCTGGGAATGGACATCACCCCGTTCGATGCCCTGCGCACCTCGGGCAAACCGGTCGTCTCCGCGGTCAACGGCCTGTGCCAGGGCGGCGGGTTCCAGATCGCCCTGTGTAGTGATCTGTCCGTGGTCAGCGAGCGGGCGACGTTCCGCGTTCCGGAGTTGTTCCGCGGCTACGCCGACACCTATTACAGCCAGATGCTCACCCGGGTCGTCGGGCCGGTGCGCACCCGCGACCTGATGTTCACCGGGCGGGTCCTCAACGCGCACGAAGCCCTCGACTGGGGCCTGGTCAACAGGGTCGTACCCCACGACGATCTGCTCGGCGAGGCGAAAACCCTTCTCGCGCAATGCTGCCGCACGGCACCGGGTGCCCGCGGCGTCATCAAGTCCAGCATCGACGCCTATCTCGGCCTGTACGACCGCATCGGGATGACCGGTAGCCTCTCGGGCGCCGAGGCCCGGGAGGGGGTCCGCGCATTCAAGGAGCGCCGCTCGCCCGATTGGGTGCATCCCGACCTGCGTACCGACGGTCGGCTCTGACCTCGGTCAGATGGCTCTTGTGCGGTCCCGCCAATACGGTTCGCGCAGCGTGGTTTTGACGATCTTCCCGCTGGCGTTGCGGGGAAGCGCGGGCACGAAGTCGACGGTTCGCGGGCATTTGTATCCGGCCAGATGCCGCCGGCAGAATGCGATGATGTCGTCTGGCTCGGTACCCGCGGTGGTCACGACGATCGCCTTGACCGATTCGCCCCAGAAATCGTCGGGAACCCCGATGACGGCCGCGTCGGCGACCGCGGGATGCTCGAGGAGCACGCTTTCGACCTCGGGGCCGTACACGTTCTCGCCGCCGGTGATGATCATGTCTTTGATCCGGTCCTCGATGTAGACGTAGCCGTCGGCGTCGAGCCGCCCGATGTCACCCGTGCGCACCCACTCGTCCACCGTGATCGTCTCGGCGGTGGCCTCGGGCCGGTTCAGGTAGCCGCTCATGGTCTGGTTGCTGCGCACCCAGATCTCACCCGGCTCCCCTGCGCGAAGGTCGCCGCCCGTCTCGGGATCGACGACCCGAATCTCACAACCCGGCAACGCTTGTCCGGCCGACAGCCGGACGTCGGGCCGGCTGGCGTCGCGGTGGTCGGCGTCGCTGAGCGCCGTGACCGCCCCGCACAGTTCGGTCTGCCCGTAGACCTGAACGACATTCGTCTCGGGCCAGGTGGCAAGGGCCTGCTGCAGCAGGGGTGAGGGCATGGGGGCGGCCCCGTAGGCGAGGTAGCGCAGGCGCGCGATCGCCGCGATCGCCTCCTCGCCGTCCGCCAGGAGCCGCGCGATCAGCGGCGGCACGAGGAATGCGTGCGTCGCACCGGCCCGCACGGCCCCGATCAAGCTGGCCGAGTCGGGCTCGCGGGTAACGATCGTCGGTACCCCCGCGCCGATGCCGAACACCGCATACCCGATTCCGCCCACGTGAAACAGGGGCATGGCGACCAGGTTTGCGTCCCCTTCGGCGAACGAGAACGCCGGCGCGAGGTTCGCCGCGTGGTTCACCAGTACGCGCTGGCTGAGCAGGACGCCTTTCGGGCGCCCGGTGGTGCCCGAGCTGTAGATCACCAGCGCGGTGTCGCCCGCGTCGATCTCCGCGTCGGCGGGCACAGGTGCGGCCGCAGCGAGCAACGATTCGTACTCGTCGGCCTCGCCGCCCACCACGACGATGCGTTCCAGGCTGGGCACCCGGTCGGCGGCCGCTGTGGCCGCGGCGTGCAAGTCGGCCCCGGCGAACAACAGTCGCGCGCCGCTGTCATGCAGGACGTGAACCATCTCGTCAGCGGCCACGCGCCAGTTGACGACGGTGGTCGCCGCGCCGATGGACGCCGCGGCGAACAGGACCTCCAGGCAGGCCGGGTGGTTGCGGTCCAGGAATGCCACTCGGTCTCCGCGCCGGATCCCGGCGGCGCGCAGCACCCCGGCCGCGCGAGCGATCCGGAACGCCCACTCGGCCCAGGACCACTGCAGGTCGCCGTAGCGGATCGCCGTGGCGTCGGGCCGCTCCCGCGCGTGATGCTCGACGAGGCCCGCGAGTGTGCCGGCCGTGTCGGTCGCGTTGGTTTCTCCCATGACCCCTCTGTCAGAGCCCATCAGAGCATGGAGTTGATCATCGCTGCGCCGTCGGCGGCGGCCTGTGGGGTCGCGTTGGTGCTCTGTCGGAAGTCGATGAATGCCGACAACCCGGTCGCGGGGTTGAGCAGCGCGGTGAACGTCCCGAGGACGGGGACCACGCCCTGCCGTCCCGACAAGCCCGCGGTGTAGTCGATGGAGGCCTTCTCAGGAAATTTGCCACCCTGCTGCCCAGGGATGGGCGCGCTCACGTCGCTCACAGTCGTTAAATGTGACGACGGGATGTACTGCGCGATGTCCGCTTTGCATGTGGCGACGGCGTCCGTCGATCCCGACTGCCTGACCGTGACGCTCATCTGAGCGCTGCCGTTGGCGTTGGTGAGGGTCACCCAGTCGGGGCCCCGGTTCCCGGGCGTCCAACCGGGGGCGGGGGTGATCGAGACGTCGAGCGCGATGTCGATCGGGTCGGCCGAGGTGAGCGACACGCGCAGGGGCGGCCCGGTGGCGCCGGCGACGAGGGCTATGGTCACCGCGGTGGCAGCGGCGACGCAGAGCGGCCGCAGCAGGCCCGCTGGCCGTAACGGGGTCGACGACGTGGTCATGGTTGCTCCAGCGTCGCACCCTGGCGCGACGAAGTTCAAGACCGGGCCGTGTGCCAGCATGACTGCCATGGTGAACCCCGAGCGTGCCCGGTCCCGCACCGTCGTCGTGACGGGCGCCGCATCCGGAATCGGGCTGGCCACCGCGCGGCGGTTGCTCGCCGACGGCGGCTCCGTCGTCGGCGTCGACGTGGCCGCCCCACCCGACCTCGGCCCGGATTTCCGCTTCGTCGCCGCGGATGTCACCGACGAGTCCGCGATCGCCGCGGCGCTCACCGCCGTGCCGGGCCGCCTCGACGGCGTCTTCCACGCCGCAGGCGTGGCCGGGGGCGGCCCCGTCCACCTGCTCGACCGGGCCGAGTGGGACCGCGTCATCGGGGTCAACCTCACCGGCACCTTCGTGGTGGCGAAGGCCGCGCTGGCCCGGATGATCGAACAGCCCCGCATCGACGGGGAGCGGGGTTCGATCGTCACCGTCGCCAGCGTCGAAGGCCTGGAGGGAACCGCGGGCGGCAGTTCGTACAACGCGGCCAAGGGCGGCGTCGTGTTGCTCACCAAGAACATCGCGCTCGACTATGGGCCGAGCGGTATCCGGGCGAATGCCATCTGCCCCGGATTCATCGATACACCCATGGCCCGAAGTGTTTTCGACCTACCGGGGATGGAGGAGCCGCTGGCCTCGATCACGTCGGCGCACGCCCTGCAGCGGCTGGGCCGGGCCGAGGAGGTCGCGGCCGTGGCGGCGTTCCTGCTGTCGCCCGACGCGTCCTTCGTCAGCGGTCAGGCCATCGCCGTCGACGGCGGCTACACCGCCGGCCGCGATCACGGCGTCGTCGCACTCTTCGGCTTTCCGGCGTGACACTTTAGGCGGCGTCGGCCGCCGAGGTGCCGGCCTTGCGGTGGTGCTCCTCCTCGAGTTCGGCGATCGCCCGCGCGGTGCGCTCGCGCAACGCAAAGGCGGCGATGAGCCCGAACACGACCGCAACAACCAGTGCCACCCAGGAGAACCTCGACAGCCAGCGTTCAGCGGCCATCCCGGCGTAGTACACCACCGCGGTCGTGCCCCCCGCCCAGCAGATCGCGCCCGAAACGTTGGCCGTCAGGAAACGCCGGTATGGCATCTTCAGCGCCCCGGCCAGTGGTCCGGCGAATATCCGCAGCAGCGCCATGAAACGCCCGAAGAAGACCGCC
>CAZZHX010000205.1:0-5758 GCA_964653535.1 uncultured Mycobacterium sp.
AGGCCGCACCGCCGTTCCCGGCCCAGGCCGTACCGCCGTTCCCGGCGCAGGCCGCACCGCCGTTCCCGGCCCAGGCCGTACCGCCGTTCCCGGCGCAGGCCGCGCCACCCGTTCCGGCCGGCTGACCGCCAGGTGGGCGGGGACGCCTACACTCGGCGGTGATGTCCCGCCATGGCTCTTCCGACGCGCAACCCGACCTGACCGAAGCTATCCGTGCCGCGCTGGGGAAGGTGATCGACCCCGAGCTGCGTCGTCCCATCACCGAACTCGGGATGGTCAAGAGCATCGACGTCGAGCCCGGCGGCGGTGTGCACGTGTCGATCTACCTGACCACCTCCGCGTGCCCGAAGAAGTCCGAAATCACCGAGCGCGTCACCGCGGCGGTGTCTGACGTTCCCGGCACGGGCGCGGTGCGGGTCAGCCTGGACGTGATGAACGACGAGCAGCGCAGCGAGCTGCGCCAGCAGCTACGCGGCCCGAACTCCGGCAGCGAGCCGGTGATCCCGTTCGCCCAGCCCGGCTCGCTGACCCGGGTCTACGCGATCGCCTCCGGCAAGGGCGGAGTCGGAAAGTCAACCGTCACGGTCAATCTCGCCGCGGCGATGGCGGCCCGCGGCCTGTCGGTGGGTCTGCTCGACGCCGACATCCACGGCCACTCCATCCCGCGGATGATGGGCTGCGCCGACAGGCCCACCCAGGTCGAGTCGATGATCCTGCCACCCATCGCGCATGAGGTGAGGTTCATCTCGATCGCCCAGTTCACCCAGGGCAACACCCCGGTGGTGTGGCGCGGACCGATGCTGCACCGGGCGCTACAGCAGTTCCTCGCCGACGTGTACTGGGGCGACCTGGACGTACTCCTGCTGGATCTGCCGCCGGGCACCGGCGATGTGGCGATCTCGGTGGCCCAGCTGATCCCCAACGCCGAGATCGTGGTGGTCACCACGCCGCAACTGGCCGCAGCCGAGGTCGCCGAGCGGGCCGGGAGCATCGCCGTGCAGACCCGCCAGCGCATCGCCGGCGTCGTGGAGAACATGTCCGGGCTGCTGATGCCGGACGGCTCGACCATGCAGGTGTTCGGCTCGGGCGGCGGCAAGCAGGTCGCCGAGCGGTTGACGCACACGGTGGGCACCGACGTGCCGCTGCTCGGTCAGATCCCGCTGGACCCGGAGCTGGTGGCCGCCGGTGACGGGGGCACCCCCATCGTCCTGGGCGCGCCCGACTCCCCGGTCGCCAAGGAACTGCGCGGCGTCGCCGACGCCCTGTCGTCGCGACGGCGCGGACTGACGGGGATGTCGCTGGGCCTCGACCCGAAGCCGCGCTGACCGTCTGCGCTCAGGTCGCGTCGCTGTCGAACGGGGCGGCGCCGTGCCGCGGCGCTTCAGCCGCCGGCGAGCCGTTGGACGCCGCATCGCAGTCTCGCCCTGAGTCTGGCGGCACCGGGGGTTCAACTGGGATTGGCCCCCCGCCGCTGACCGGTTTGTCGAAATTCCCGGTGAGAAACGAGTCGTCGCCGTCGAGCAGGTGCTTGGTCAGCACGGACCGCGGCGACATGCCCCGAAGTCGCTGCAGCTCGCCGAGCGGAGCGCGCAGATCGTCGAAATCCGGTCCGAGGTCCTCGCGCAGCTGGGTCGTGACCCCGCTCAGGTAGTCACGCGCCTGCCGTAGCGCGTTCGACGTCCACCGGATGGCACCCGGCAGCCGCTCCGGGCCAAGCACCACCAGCCCGACCACGACCAGGACCAGGATGTGCTCCCAGCTGAGGTTCGACAACACCTAGCTGGTGTCCGCGTCGGGCTTGACGGTCAGCGTGACGTGCCGGCCGTCGCGAACCACCTCGATCGGGGCGTCCTGGCCGATGGCCAACTGCCGCACCGCGACGACGAACTCGTCGGCGTCGGCGACCTTGCGGCCACCGACCTTGACGATCACGTCGTTTTCCAGGATTCCGCCCTTCTGCGCCGGGCTGCCCGCCTTCACGTTGGCGACCTGAGCCCCCGAGGCGATCGCGTTGCTCACCGAGCGGGTGCTGACACCCAGGGTCGGGTGCACGATCTTCCCGTCCTTGATCAGCGTTTGGGCCACCTGCTTCGCCTCGTTGATCGGGATCGCGAAGCCCAGCCCACTTGCGCTGTCTGACAACGACTTTCCCGCTGTATTGATGCCGATGATCTGGGACTCCATGTCGATCAGCGGGCCGCCGGAGTTGCCGTGGTTGATCGAGGCGTCGGTCTGAAGGGCGTCGATGACGGTGTCGGTATCGGAACCCTCCCCCGACAGCGGGACGGGGCGGTGCAGCGCACTGATGATGCCGTGGGTGACCGTGCTGCGCAGCCCCAACGGCGCGCCCGCGGCCAAGACCTCGTCGCCGACGCGCACCTTGTCGGAGTCACCGAGCCGGGCGACGGTAAGGCTGTCGACGTTGTCGACCTTGAGCACGGCCAGGTCGGTCTTGGGGTCACGCCCCACCAGGTTGGCGGGCACTTCCTTGCCGTCGTTGAACACCACGGTCGTCTTGAACTGACTGGGATTGTTTGCGGCCTCGGAGATCACGTGGTTGTTGGTGACGATGTATCCGCGGCCGTCGATGACGACGCCGGAGCCCTGCATGCCCTCCTGGTCGCTCTTGGACTCGATGGTCACCACGGAGTCGGCGGTGGCGGCCGCCACCTTGGTGAACCGGCCGGCCGGCCCCTCCCCGTTGCCGTTGGTCGACAGAGTCACCTTCGAACTGGTGAACGCTTCGACGACCTCGGCGGTTTTCCGGCCGACCACTCCGCCGAGCAGGCCGATCAGCAGGGCCAGGAGCGCCAAGACGCCGAGTGCGACCTGCGAGACCTTGCCCCCGAACAGCACGTCGCGCACGCCGAGTTTGCCGGTGAAACCCGAGGGGATCGGCAGCGACGACGGCGCGACCGCGGGAACGCCCAGCGCGGCCCCGGACGCGGGGTCCCGCCACGGATCCTCGACCTCACCATGCTGGCCGTTCTTCTCGCCGGCCAGCGCGCCGGCGTCGATCGGGTGGCGCTGCAGGGTGTCCACGCTTCCGGCGGGACGGCTGAACGCCTCCTGCAACACCGGGTCGGCGGATTGATCGACGGGTGTGAACTCGGTGTTGTCACGGAATTTCGACGGGCGCACGCGTTCGGCGACGAACGACCCGATCAGCCCGGCGGGGCGGCTAAACGCCTGACGGGCCGCCGGGTCGACTGGTGGACGGGAGACGGGGCGCGGGGCGAGGCGAGGGCCGCTGCCTTTGCCCCTGTCGCCGCCCCCAGCGTTGCCGTCTTTCACAGCGTCTTTCACAGCGTCTTTCACAGCGTCTTTCACAGCGTCGATGCCGCCGTCGAAACCCTGGTCGGAGGTCACATCACCCTACTTCTGGATCCTGTTCCGGAATCTCCACCCTAGTATCCATGTCGCGACGCCGGCTGCAGGCGACCGCTCGCGACCGGCAGGTGGGCTAGCGACGCTTGCGGCGGTCTGGCGGCTCGCGGTCGGGCGGCAAGACCGGGCGTTGAGCCTCGTCCGACCAGCTCGGGATGTCCGACAGCAGCCCGAGCAAGGTGCTGGGGATGCTGATGGGGCGGGAGTCCCGCAACGCCGTGCGCGCCCGGCTCTGCCCGTCGACGTCGGCTGAACACTGCGGACACAGCGACATGTGGTGGGCGGCCCGCAGGTGGGCCGTCATCCGCAACTCGCCGTCGACGAACGCGGCGATCGCCTCGACGGACAGGTGTTCGGTCGAACCGAAGTGGCGCGGAGCGCCCACCGGCGCGTCGCTCTGGGAGGCGAACTGTGTGGGGAGCCAGGAGAACGCACGGCGGAACACATGCCCCCGATCGGCCATCACCTGCTCCTTCCCTGACTCCACCCTCGAATGTAGCGCGAGGTGGTCCCCGGTGTCCCGATCAAGGGCCTTTCGGGCTACGCGGGCGCGCCGTGCGGGGACGCGGTCTCCGGATGCGCCGCCAGGTAGTCGCGCAACGCCTGACGTCCGCGGTGGATGCGGCTGCGCACGGTCCCCAGCTTGACGCCCAGCGTGGCGCCGATCTCCTCGTAGGACAGACCCTCGATGTCACACAGGACCACCGCGGCACGGAACTCGGGCGGCAACGAATCCAGGGCCGCTTGTAGATCGGGGCCCAACCGCGCGTCGTGGTAGATCTGCTCGGGGGTGGGCTCGTCGGCGGGCACCCGGTCGTAGTCCTCGGGCAGCGCCTCCATCCGGATGCGCGTGCGCCGCCGCACCATGTCGAGGAACAGGTTGGTGGTGATGCGGTGCAGCCAGCCTTCGAACGTCCCCGGTTGGTAGTTCTGCACTGACCGGAAGACCCGGATGAAGGTGTCCTGCGTCAGATCCTCGGCGTCGTGCTGATTGCCGGAAAGCCGGTAGGCCAGCCGGTAGACGCGGTCGGCGTGCTGACGTACCAGGTCGTCCCACGACGGCATCGTGGTCTGGTCCCCGGTGGCGTCGAAGACCGCAGTCCCCTGCAACGCCTCCGACGGTTCCACCCAGCCGTCGTCGGGGCACGCATGCACATGCGACATAGTGACGGGGCTTACAAGCGTGGTGCTGATGATCGAGTCCTCCGGATCGGGGCTGCCGGGCGGCAGTTCGTCAACGAGTCCAACACCCAGCAGGCATTCCGTATTCCCGGTCCACCACGATCCAGGGTTCATATCGATGACCCTCGCGCATCGGCGTATGTGCGTCATATGAACAACCTGAGTGTCGCCTGAGAAACCATTTCGTGACCTGCCTGGAGAGGGGGATGACGCCACCCGCCCCGGCCAGCTATCCCCCAGCCCGGTGGTCCCCCGGGGCCGGTTATCCCCAGTGGGCGCTTGATCCACAGTCTGGGTCGGGGTTGGTGCGGGTGTCGGTGGGGACGGCTACTGTTCGAAAGTATGTTCGACTACTTGCTTCCCGATGCGGCCGACCTGGCCGACGCCGACGACGCCACCGTCGTCGCCGCCATCGGGGTGTGTGCCCGCGCGGAGGCCGCCGCGGCCGCGCGCCGGCTGGCGGCCGTCGCCGAGTTGGTGGCCCGCCGCGCCGAGGGCCCCACCGACTCCGCGCGCTGGTCGTGCGACAACTGGGACGCCATCGCCGCCGAGGTCGCCGCCGCCCTGGGGATCAGCCACGCCATGGCCTCGGGCCAGATGTACCTGGCGTCGGCGTTGCGCCAGCGCCTGCCCCGCGTCGGGGCCCTGCTGGCCGACGGCGTCCTCAGCGCCCGCCTGGCCAGCGCCATCGTGTGGCACACCGACCTGATCACCGACCCCACCACCCTGGCGCTCGTCGACGCCGCACTGGCGACCGACGCGGCCCGGTTCGGGCCGCTGTCGATCACCAAAACCGAGCAGGCCATCGACGCCATCGTGGCCCGCCACGACCCGGCCGCGGTGCGCCGCGGCCGCTCCGACGCCCGCAGCCGCGAGATCGTCATCAGCCCCTCCGATGGCGGCACCGCAGCCCTGTGGGGGCGGCTGTTCGCCACCGATGCCGCCGTGTTGGAGCGGCGGTTGACGGCGATGGCCAACCAGGTCTGCACCGACGACCCACGCACCGTGGCCCAACGCCGCGCCGACGCCCTCGGGGTGCTCGCCGCCGGCGGCGAACACCTGGCCTGTGGCTGCGGGCGCGCCGACTGCCCGGGCGCCGCCGCCGACGCCCGCGCCGCGACGGTTGTCATCCACGTCCTGGCCGACCCCGCCACCCTGGGCGCTGCGCATGACCCCCACGCCCGCGGCG
>CAZZHX010000206.1:0-5716 GCA_964653535.1 uncultured Mycobacterium sp.
GTTCGTCCGCGACCACCAGCGCAAGATGGCGCAGCACCTGCTCGACCCGGGTCGACATCGGTTCGTTGACGTCGGTGAAGTAGGGGACCTGCCGCACCAGATCCAGATAGACCTCGGCGATCAGGTGGTTCTTTGACGAGAAGTAGGTGTAGGCCGTCGCCGCCGCGACCTTGGCGCGCGCCGCGACGGCCCGCACGCTCAGGTCGCCGTATCCCGTCTCGCGCAGCGTGTCGATCCCGGCCTCGAGGACCTTGCGGAAGGTCTCCTCCTGGCGGCGGTTGCGGGTCGCCTGCTCGGGCGGGCGCGCGGCCACCACCGCAATCAGCGCATCACTGGACACATGTCCAAGATAACCGACCGATCTGCCGCGCGGCAAGACCGGCTAGCAAACCAGCTGGATGGAGCGTACGCTGCGGTTTTTCGGCAGATTACCCCTTGCGCCTCAGAGTCGCTGCGGACTATTGTTCCGGGGGGCGATATCGGACAGCTGTCCACCGTCCCACATGCGATTTTGTCAGGCGGGAGCGGAAATGGCAGAGCGGACCCTGTTGGCCGGCGGTGTGAGCGCGCTGTTCATCGACGGCACTCTGTCAGCCGGCAGCGCCGGCACCTTCCCGACGATCAATCCGGCGACCGAGGAAGTCTTGGGCGTCGCGGCCGACGCCGGCGCCGACGACATGGAGCGCGCCATCGGCGCGGCGCGGCGGGCCTTCGACGCGACCGACTGGTCGCGCAACACCGAACTGCGGGTGCGGTGTATCCGGCAGTTGCGGGACGCGATGGGTCAACACATCGAGGAGCTGCGCGAGCTCACCATTGCCGAAGTCGGGGCGCCGCGGATGCTCACCGCCGCGGCGCAGCTGGAAGGACCGGTCGCCGACCTGAGCTTCCCGGCCGACACCGCCGAGTCCTACGCGTGGAACACCGACCTCGGCGAGGCGGCGCCGATGGGAATCCCCACCCGGCGGACCCTCGCCCGGGAGGCGGTCGGCGTCGTCGGGGCGATCACCCCCTGGAACTTTCCGCACCAGATCAACCTCGCCAAACTGGGGCCCGCGCTGGCCGCCGGCAACACCATCGTCCTCAAGCCCGCGCCCGACACGCCCTGGTGCGCGGCGGTGCTGGGCGAGCTCATCGCCGAGCACACCGACTTCCCGCCTGGCGTGGTCAACATCGTCACCTCCAGCGACCACGGCATCGGCGCGATGCTGGCCAAGGATCCTCGCGTGGACATGGTGTCGTTCACCGGATCCACCGCCACCGGCCGCAGCGTGATGGCCGACGCCGCGGCGACCATCAAGAAGGTGTTCCTCGAGTTGGGCGGCAAGTCGGCGTTCGTCGTACTCGACGACGCCGATCTGGCCAGCGCCTGCTCGATGTCGGCGTTCACCGCGTCGATGCACGCGGGGCAGGGCTGCGCGATCACCACTCGGTTGGTGGTGCCGCGGGCCCGCTACGACGAGGCCGTCGCGATCGCCGCGGGAACCATGTCGTCGATCAAAGCCGGCGATCCCAACGACTCCGGAACCGTGTGCGGTCCGGTCATCTCTGCACGGCAACGAGACCGGGTCCAGAGTTACCTGGACCTCGCCATCACCGAGGGCGGGACGTTCGCCTGCGGCGGCGGCCGCCCCGCGGACAAGGATGCCGGATTCTTCATCGAGCCCACCGTGATCGCCGGCTTGACCAACGACGCCCGGCCCGCCCGGGAGGAGATCTTCGGACCCGTGCTCACTGTGATCGCTCACGACGGCGACGACGACGCCGTGCGCATCGCCAACGACTCGCCCTACGGGCTGTCGGGCACCGTGTTCAGCGGCGACCCGGAACGCGCGGCGAGATTCGCCTCGCGGCTGCGTGTCGGCACCGTCAACGTCAACGGTGGCGTCTGGTACTCCGCCGACGCGCCATTCGGCGGATACAAGCAATCCGGCAACGGCCGGGAGATGGGGCTCCTCGGCTTCGAGGAATATCTGGAAGCCAAACTCATTGCGACGGGTCTGAGCTGATGCAGGAGGAGCGGCGCCGGTGACCGAGCAGTTACGCCTGGGCTACATCGGGCTGGGCAATCAGGGCGCCCCGATGGCCCAGCGCTACCTCGACTGGCCCGGCGGGCTGACGGTGTACGACATCAGGGTCGAGGCAATGACGCCATTCGTCGAAGCGGGCGCCACCGCTGCGGCGAGCGTGGCCGAGGTCGCCGAGGCCGACGTCATCAGTGTCACCGTGCTCAATGACCAGCAGGTGCGCGACGTGTTGGGTCAACTGGCCGAACACGCCAAGCCGGGGACCGTCATCGCGATCCACTCGACGATCAGTGACGCGACTGCGGTCGAGCTGGCGGCCGCGCTCAAGCCGCGGGGGATTCACGTCGTCGACGCGCCGGTCAGCGGAGGCGCTGCGGTGGCCGCCAAGGGCGAGCTCGCCACCATGCTGGGGGCCGAGCGCGACGTCTACGAGCTGATCAAGCCGGTGTTCAAGAAATGGGCGTCGCTGATCATCCATGCCGGCGAGCCCGGTGCGGGCACGCGAATGAAGCTGGCCCGCAACATGTTGACGTTCACGTACTACACCGCGGCCTGCGAGGCCATGAGGTTGGCTGAGGCGGCCGGGTTGGACCTGCAGGCCTTGGGCCGGGTGGTGCGGCACACCGAATCGTCGACGGGCGGCGGCAACATCATGATCCGCGAGACCATGGCGCCGTTGGAGCCGGACCATTTCCTTTGTCAACCCTTCTCGCACGCAAGGGATCTCGGCGAGAAGGATCTGAAACTGGCATTGGGCTTGGGCGAAGCGCTGGGCGTCGAGCTGCCGCTCGCAGAGTTGGCGCTGCAGAACCTGGCCGCCGGGCTCGGCGTGCCGCACACGAAGGAGTAACGATGGACGAACTGCGCCGCAAGGGCCTCGAGAAGATGAACGAGGTCTATGGCTGGGAGATGCCAGACGTCGAAGGAGACGCGTACTTCGACCTGACCGTCGAGCACCTGTTCGGCGCTATCTGGACGCGTCCGGGGTTGTCGATGCGCGACAAGCGCATCATGACCCTGACGGCGGTGACCGCGGTCGGAAACCGCGACCTAGCGGAGATCCAGATCAACGCGGCGCTGCTCAACGGGGAACTCACCGAGACCGAACTCAAAGAGATGGCGCTGTTCCTCACCCACTATCTCGGGTTCCCGCTGGGTTCGACGTTCAACGGTGCGGTGAGCGCCGTCGTCGCCAAACGTAAGAGGGCCGCGGCCAAAGGCGACGCTGAGGACAAGAAAGCCAACGTCGATGCCGCACTGAAGATGCATGCGGGCGAATCCGGCGGCTGACCCGTAGCCCCGATAGAGTGCGGTGTCATGCGCGTACTCGTCATCGGTTCCGGTGCCCGTGAACATGCCCTGCTACTCGCGCTTCGCGCGGACCCCCAGGTCACCAGCCTGGCGATCGCCCCCGGCAACGCCGGCACCGCTCGGCTGGCCGAGCAGCACGACGTGGATGTCGCCTCGGGCGAGGACGTGGTCGCCCTGGCGCGCGAGGTCCGTGCCGACATGGTGGTCATCGGTCCCGAGGTGCCGTTGGTGGTGGGGGTCGCCGACGCCGTGCGCACGGCCGGCATCGCCTGCTTCGGGCCGAGCAGGGACGCGGCCCGTATCGAAGGTTCGAAGGCATTCGCCAAAGAGGTAATGGCCGCGGCGGGTGTGCGCACCGCACGCAGCGAAATCATCGACCGAGCAGCACATTTGGATGCCGCTCTGAATCGGTTCGGGCCGCCGGCCGGTGACCCCGCCTGGGTGGTGAAGGATGACCGCCTGGCCGCCGGCAAGGGCGTGGTGGTGACCGCGGATCGCGATGTCGCCCGGGCCCACGCCGCCGCATTGCTCGAGGATGGTCACCCGGTGCTGCTCGAGTCGTATCTGGACGGACCGGAGGTCTCCCTGTTCTGCGTCGTCGACGGCCCCACGGTGGTGCCGTTGCTGCCGGCGCAGGACTTCAAGCGACTCGGCGACGGCGACACCGGACCCAACACCGGGGGCATGGGCGCGTACGCGCCGCTGCCGTGGCTGCCCGCGGGCGTGTACGCCGGAATCGTCGCCGATATCGTCGAACCCGTCGCCGCCGAACTCGTCGCGCGCGGCTGCCCGTTCACCGGTCTGCTCTACGCCGGGCTCGCGATCACCTCGACAGGGCCGGCGGTGGTCGAATTCAACTGCCGCTTCGGTGATCCGGAGACACAAGCCGTGCTGGCACTGCTCGACTCACCGCTCGGGCAGCTGCTGCATGCCGCGGCCACCGGCACCCTTGCCGACTTCGGGGAGCTGCGCTGGCGCGACGGTGCCGCCGTCACCGTCGTCATGGCAGCCCAGAATTACCCCGGGCGCCCCCGGCTCGGGGACGTCGTCGGCGGGGCGGAAGTCGAGGGGGTACTACACGCCGGGACGGCGCGGCGCGAGGACGGCCAGGTCGTCTCGTCCGGCGGCCGGGTGCTCTCGGTGGTGGGAACTGGTCCTGACCTGTCGGCCGCGCGCGCCGCCGCCTACGACGTGGTGCGCTCGGTCCGGTTGTCCGGCGGTCACTGCCGCAGCGACATCGCCCTGGCTGCGGCCGAGGGCCGGATCACGGTCTAACGTGGCCGGGCCCGGGCGGCGATCCGGCGGCCCGAACTTGTCGTACCTCGCTGTCATGATGGGGTCATGTTTGCGACTGCTTCTCCTGACGCTTGTGCTGACGCCCCGGTGGTGACGGCGAGTGATCGTCTTGAGGTGTTGTTTGGGGAGTTGGCGGAGTTGACCGGGCAGCGCAACGCGATCGATGGGCGGATCGTGGAGATCGTGGCTGAGATCGACCGCGACGGGTTGGCCGGGGTGACCGGGGCGCGGTCGGTGCCGGCGCTGGTGGCCTGGAAGACCGGCTGCTCACCGGCCACCGCGCACACGATCAACACCGTGGCGCGCCGGCTTGAAGAGTTCCCGCGCTGCGCCCAGGGCCTCAAGCAGGGCCGGCTGTCGCTGGATCAGGTCGCGGTGATCGCCGCGGGCGCCGGTGCGGGCTCCGATGCGCACTACGCGCAGTTGGCCCACAGCGCCACCGTCGCCCAGCTGCGTACCGCGGTCCGGTTGGAGCCGCGCCCGAAACCCGAACCTGCGCCGGGGCCCGAGCCGCAGGGCTCGATCACCACGAGCGGCGACGAGCGGTTCACCTGCTGGAAGATCACGCTGCCCGCAGTGGACGCCGCCGTGTTCGACACCGCCCTGGCGTCGCACCGCGACGCGCTGATCGCCGAATGGAAACGCGATCACGACACCAGCACGGGTGCCGCCACGGGCGCCTCGCAGCGGCGGCCCCCGATGCCGGGCACCCTGGAGGCGTTCCTGCGACTGGTCGAGGCCGGCTGGGACGCCGAGGCCGCCGCCCGCCCGCACAGCCACCGCACCACCGTGGTGGTGCACCTCGACGCCGAGCGCCCAGCCGCGGCCCTGCACCTGGGGCCACTGCTATCCGACGCCGAGCGCCGGTATCTGACCTGCGACGCCACCGGCGAGGTGTGGTTGCGGCGGCGCGGGCAGGTCATCGGCGCCGGACGCACCACCCGAACGGTCAGCCGAAGGCTGCGCCGCGTGCTGGAGCACCGCGACCGCACCTGCGCGGTCCCCGGGTGCGGCGCCACCGCTGGCCTGCACGCCCACCACATCCGGCACTGGGAGGACGGCGGCCCCACCGACCTGGCCAA
>CAZZHX010000207.1:0-5685 GCA_964653535.1 uncultured Mycobacterium sp.
GGCGATCCTCGGACGCGACACCGGCGGACAGCGCGAGCTGGAACTGCTGGGCGGCGACCGGTGCGTTGGCCGCCAGCGCCCCCACCTCTTCGGGGGTGGCGGTGTGCGCCGCAGCGGCTGGTGTGGGTAACGCGCTGGTCGGCGGCGTCGCCGACGCGGTGGGGGCCGGCGGTCGGCGCGGACGCTCGTTGACCTGGGCGTAGAGCATCCCGGCGGAGATGACGACCGTGGCGGCGAGCGCCGACCAGCGGCTCTTGCCGACGGCTGACCTCCTGGCATTCACGACACGCAGCTTAGCGGTCGTCGCCTGCGCCACGCTGGCCGTCGCACGGTCTGCGTCGCGCTACGGTCTCCGGCGCTCAGAAAAAGGGATTGCTGTTCTCTTGCCACTCGGCAGATTCCGGGCGCTCCCCGAAGCGCCGGGCGTAGTCCTCGTGCATTTTGGCGTCCTTCTTGCGTCGAAGCACGTCGACAAGGTTGGGGTCCAGCCCGTGTTGCGCCAATCGGTGCCGCCGCCACACCTTGTTCATGGCCAGTGTGATCAGCACCGCCCAGATGAAAATGGGCACCGTCATCTCCGTATGCACATACAACGACGCCGGCAGCAGCCAGAACGGAGCGAGCACCAGCAACGGGGGGATGGCGAACACAACCAGAACACGCCGAGTCGCGCCGGGACCGGCCAAGTCGCGCGCGACCCAGGTCCGCAGGCTGTCCGGCAGGCGCCGGAGGCCATACGCGTAGGGAACGTACTGCGCGAAGTTGGGTCGTGTGCGTGACAAAGATCCTCCTGCCTCTGTGTCTCAACGTACCTCCATCGAGGGGTGGCGGTATGGTCGCGTGCGTGTATGGAGCCACCATCACGACGCAGATACCGGCGCGGTTGGACAGGCTGCCGTGGGCCAATTTTCACTGGCGGGTCGTTATCGGACTGGGCGGGGTGTGGATTCTCGACGGTCTCGAGGTCACGATGGTGGGCATCGTGTCGTCCCGGCTGACCGACAAGGGCAGTGGGATCGCCCTCAATGCGGCCCAGATAGGCGTGGCCGCGGCGTTCTACATCGCCGGTGCGTGCTTGGGCGCGCTGTTCTTCGGCCGGCTGACCGACCGGTTCGGGCGGCGCAAGCTGTTCCTATTAACTCTGGCGCTGTACCTGGTCGCAACGCTGGCGACCGCGTTCGCGTTCGCGCCGTGGTACTTCTTCGTTGCCCGGTTCTTCACCGGCGCGGGCATCGGGGGTGAATACGCCGCGATCAATTCGGCGATAGACGAGTTGATCCCCGCCCGGGTGCGTGGCCGCGTCGATCTGGTGGTGAACGGGACCTACTGGCTAGGTTCGGCCCTCGGCGCGGCCGGCGCACTCGTGCTGCTGGACACCTCGCACTTCGCGATCAACGTCGGCTGGCGGCTCTGCTTCGGGGTCGGCGTGATCTTCGGCATCGTCGTCCTGCTCGTCCGGCGCCACCTGCCGGAGAGCCCACGGTGGTTGTTCATCCATGGGCGCAACGAGGAAGCCGAGCGCATTGTCGGCGAGATCGAACAGGATGTGGAGCGGCAAACGGGTGAGTCGTTGCCCGCAATCCAGGGGAATCGGCTCACAATCGTTGCGCGGCACAATATTTCGTTTGCTGAGATTGCCACGATGGCGTTCACTCAGTATCCGCGGCGCGCGGTTCTCGGACTGGCGCTGTTCATCAGCCAGGCCTTTCTCTACAACGGCGTGACGTTCAACCTGGGTACCCTGCTGAGCGGGTTCTACGGGGTCCCCTCGGGACGGGTGCCGCTGTTTTTCGTCCTGTGGGCGCTCAGCAACTTCATTGGTCCCCTGGTTCTGGGGCGCTTCTTCGATACCGTCGGGCGCAAACCGATGATCACGCTCTGTTACGTGGGCTCCGCCGTGGCGGCGGCGGCCCTGGCGATCGTGTTCGTGACGCGGGCCGGCGGCGTCTGGGCGTTCATCGCCGTACTCGCGGCGACGTTCTTTCTCGCGTCAGCGGGTGCGGCTGCGGCATACCTCACGGTGAGCGAACTGTTTCCGATGGAGATCAGGGCCCTGGCTATCGCTTTTTTCTATGCGGTCGGCACGGCGATCGGCGGGATCACCGGGCCGTTGTTGTTCGGTCAGCTGATCAATTCCGGTCAGCGGGGTCAGGTCGTCTGGTCGTTTCTCATCGGAGCGGCGGTGATGGCGCTCGCCGGTCTGGTGGAACTACGGCTCGGAGTCGCGGCCGAACAACGTTCGCTGGAAGATCTGGCGACGCCGATGACGGCTCTGGACAGCAACCGAGAACCGTGACGGCCGATCTCAGTGGCGTTCCTCGTCCCCGGATCGGCGCTCGCTGAGTCCCTCCCGCGAGAGCGCCCTGATGAAGCCGTACGCCCGCATCCCGGCCGGACCGGGATTCTTGGCGATCCAGTCATTGATCTTGTCGAAGGCCTTGGCCAAGTCGTCGCGCTTGACCCGCACGAGGTAGGTCTTTCTGTCGTCGTGAGGATCGTCGAGAGCGCCGGCGACAGCGACGGGGTTGCGAAATGCATAACCGATTCCATGCACGGCATCGTGGTTCAGCGCCCAGTGGAGTTCAGCGGGACGCAGCCGGTTCACCGCCAAGTTGCGGTAATCGTCCCCGTCATCGGCATCACCCACGTCGCCGCCCAGGTGCCATGGGGTCCTCCTGTGTGCCCGCGCGCAGATCTGCCGCGATGAGATCTGAACAGCCCCCCGGGTTGCCATCATAGGCAGCGGCGTGCCCGCTCGCATGCCGGCGCGGGCCCGGACTCAGCTCCCCGGGACGTGTTCGAAAGGCCGGAGAGGATCGTTCTCCCGTATCCCGCGATACATGCCCCACCGGACGATCCCTGGCATGACCACCTTGTCGACGGCCCATCGCGGGAAGTGGAACGACTGACCGGAGGGTAGGAACACCTCGAGTCCCTCGGGCTGGGCGCCGAGCAGCGAGCCCCACCGCCGCCGCGGAGCCTTGTAGGGGCGCATCGGCCGGCCGGCGAACCCGGCTCGGATGTTGCGGGCGACCAGCGCGTCTCCGCGGTTGCGCGCGGAGCTGCGCTGAGGGTCGGTCGCCGCGACGTCGCCGACGGCGAACACGCCCGGATGACCGGGCACCCGCAGGTCCGGTGTCACCCGGACGAATCCCTGATCGTCGAGCAACTCCGGTGGCAGCCAGTCGGTGTTGGGCCGCACCCGCCCGATCGCCCACAGCACGGCGGCTCCGCACGACGGGGGCTGCCCGCTGCTCCAGTGGACCGGCTCGCTGGTGACCTCGTCGCAGAGGAAGCCGTCGGGCAGCACGGCGCGGTGGCCCGGATGGATGCCAACGCCCCGTTCTGTCAGGCGGTCGCGAATCCGATTCCAGATCCGCGGGTGGTATTCGGCCAACGCGCGCTCCGCGGGGAAGTAGAGATCGATCTTCTTCTCCGGCCAGGTGGTTGCCATGTTCAGAGCGCTGCTGACCGCTGCCGCACCGCCGCCGATGACGATCACCGAACCGGCGGCGGCCAGCCGCAGGTTCGCCGCCTGGAGCTCCGCGCCGACCGCGGCGGCCGACTGCAGAGTGGGCCGCCGCCAAAAGCCGTTGCTCACCCCGGTCGAGATGACCAGGGCGTCGTACTCCGCGGTGATCTGCGCGCCGTCGTCACCGGCGCAGTACACCGTCCGCGCGGCTAGGTCGACTCCCGTCAGCCTCGCCTGAACTGTCCGCACCCCGTCGAGTCGCCGGAACTTGTCGAAGGGAATCCAGTAGTCGCGGGCCCAGTCGTGCGGCCGGGAGAGTCGGATCCCGAGTTCTTGTCCGCTGACCAGCCCCGGTTTGGCGGAGATACCGATCACGTCGGCCCAGCGGGCCAGCCGGATCGCCGCCAGGACGCCCGCGTCGCCCAGTCCGGCGATCACCACGCGCTTGAGGTTCATGTGGCCGCCCGGCGCGGAGGCTTGGGCACAAAGCGCGAGACGCCGTCGATGACGTGCTGATAGTCGGGCCGGCGTTCCAGGCTGCGCTTCTCCATCATCGGGATGCTGGCGCCCAGGAGCATGGCGAGCATCGCGAGCGCGCCGGCGAACAGCCACCATGCGTCTCCCGGTGCGGCCGCAACACCGAACAGCGCCAGCGCAACCCAGAATCCGAATTCCCCGAAATAGTTCGGGTGCCGCGACCAGCGCCATAGCCCGCGGTCCAGCACGTCACCGGGCTGCCGATGCCGGGCGAACCGATGCAACTGCAGATCCGCGGCCGACTCGAACGCCACCGCCGCCAGACCGACGGCGAACGCGACCGCGGTAAGCCACCCGATATCGCCGCCCGGGCGGGTCACGCAGACGTACACCGGCATCATGCCCGCGAACACCTGCAGTGTCGGGATGAGGTGGATGCCGACCAGATCGACGACAAACTCGCCCCGTCCCCTTCCGTCGCGCAACATCGCGTAGCGCCAGTCCTCGTGGTTCAGGCCCGCAAAGCCGTAGACCCAGTTGGCCGTCAAGCGCACCGACCACACCAGCACCAGCACCGTGACGAGCCAGCAGCGCAGTCCAGAGGTCCCGGCCTGGCTCCACCAATAGACGGTCATCAGCGGCGGGATGACGCTCCAATACGCGTCGTAGAAACTCGAGTTGCGGTACGCGCGGCTGAACCCGAACACCACCAGCGTGGCCAGCACGTCGGCCACCAGGGTGTCCAGCCACAGCCGGCCGGTGCCCGGACCCCAGGCCAGCCACTCGGCGGCCACGGCGACAGCGACGACATAAGCGACGGTGACGAGCGCCAGCGATCGCGACTTCGTCATCGGCGTGCTCATCCGAGATTCCCGACAGGGCATGTCATGTGGGGCCTCCTCAACCACGGGGGACACTAACACGTTCTCGTTCGCCTTCCAGGCGACCGCCCGAGGGCCACGGTATGGTGGTCTGTGCAGGTCCAAGGCATCGGTGCAGTCGCTGTGGCGGGGAGCATGTCGCGAGTCCGAACGGTGGGCCGGCAAGAGCGGGCCATTCATGCCGCGGTTCGCGCGTCGGTGCCCCGCCCCGCTGCCGCCAAACAGGCCGCGCAGACCTTCGAGCGGCGATTGGCGGCCGCGGTGCGCGCCGAGATCCGCTGGGCCCTCACCCCGCCGCGCACCTGGCTGTCGGGTCTGGTGGTCAACCTGTTCATCGCGATCGCCGGGTTGCTGGTGCAGCCGCTGAGATCCGTGGGCCTCTCCGGCCACGACTGGGCGATCCTGATCGGGGTCTACTTCTCGTCGTGGATCCTCGCCGACGTCACCACCACCAACGTGCTCGGCGCCGACCACCACCGTGTCCGACAGGGCCTGGATAACGGGGTTCCCCTCGTGCGGATCCTCGTGATCAAGAATCTGACGCTGTTGGTCATCGTCGGGATTCCCACCCTGGTGACGGCGCTGGTGCTCACGCTGTGCCTTGAATCCCCCGGGCGGTGTGCGATCACGATCCCCACTGTGGCGGTGCCTATCGTGGCCTGGCTGGGGTTGGGCAATCTGATCTCGGTGCTGCTCCCGGTCAGCGCCGAGCCGCTGGTCAGGCGGTGGCGGCAGCGTCTGTTTCCCGCTAGACCCACAACGACCATGCCCGAACGCCTGGACTGGACGCGCGACGGGCGCGACTGGCCGCACCGCGAGGCCAGCCGCTTCGTCGTGGCCGGCGGCGTGCGCTGG
>CAZZHX010000208.1:0-5636 GCA_964653535.1 uncultured Mycobacterium sp.
GGGTGGGACATGGCGCCACCCTAACTGCCGCCGGAGCGGGCGCCGGATATCGCCCCGGAAATAGCCTGCCGACCGTCATTGTTGATCAGAGTGGTTCCCTGTGCGGACGCTACCGGGGGCAGCCTCTAGATTGAACGGAGCAGTCTGGTGTCAACGGCCACGAGCCTTCTGGATCGCCCACCTGGCTGCCGCGACACCGCAGCGGAAGGGGCCGGGGCACTCGACATGGCCGATCTCGACGCGGGCGGCGTGACCGTCAAGGAGACTGACGACGAGCTGACCGCCCGTTTCGAGCGCGACGCGCTTCCCCTGGTCGACCAGTTGTACGGCGGTGCGCTGAAGATGACGCGCAATCCCGCCGACGCCGAGGACCTCGTGCAGGAAACCATGCTGAAGGCCTACGCCGCCTTCCGCTCATTCCGGGCTGGCACCAACCTGAGGGCCTGGCTATACCGGATCCTGACCAACACCTACATCAACACCTACCGCAAGAAGCAACGGCAGCCGGCGGAGTATCCGACCGACGAGATCACCGACTGGCAGCTGGCGGCCAGCGCCAAACATTCCTCCACCGGATTGCGCTCAGCCGAGGTCGAAGCGCTCGAGGCGATGCCCGACACCGAGATCAAGGAGGCGCTGCAGGCCTTGCCGGAGGAGTTCCGGTTGGCCGTCTACCTCGCCGACGTCGAGGGTTTCCCGTACAAGGAGATCGCCGAGATCATGGACACGCCGATCGGGACGGTGATGTCGCGGCTGCATCGCGGCAGACGTCAGCTGCGCGGGCTGCTGGCCGATGTGGCCAGAGAGCGGGGCTTCACCCGCGAGCAGCCGACGGACAAGGACGCCCAGGCAGCCCACGAGGAGGTGTCGTCGTGAGCGACGAAGGCCACGTCCACAGCGTCAGCTGTGCGCAGGTGATCGCGGAGGTGTGGACCTTGATCGACGGTGAGTGCACGCCCGAGTCCCGCGAGCAGTTACTGCAGCACCTCGAGCACTGCCCCGGATGCTTCGAGCATCATGGGCTCGAGGAGCGGATCAAGGTGATGATCTCCACCAAATGCCGGGGCGACAGGGCGCCTGAGGGCCTGAGCGAGCGCATCCGCCTGCAGATACGGCGGACCACCATCGTTGAGACCTGGGAGTAGCTCTCCTAGGCGTTGGGCCGCTTGCCGTGGTTGGCTTTGCTGTGCTTGCGGTCCCGCTTCTTGCGGCCACGCTTGGCCATCGTCGAACCTCCAGATATTCATTCGTCACGCGATGCTCTTATTGTCTCACGAGAAACGCCCACTGCTCCACGCGCCCGCGCGCCACGCAACCCGGCGCCCCTGTGGTTCGATATACGTGAGCGTGACGAATCAGCACCGACTGGAGTGAAGATGGCCGAGGATGTTCGAGCCGAGATCGTCGCGAGCGTGCTCGAAATCGTCGTCACCGAGGGAGACCAGATCGGCAAGGGCGACGTCGTGGTAGTGCTGGAGTCGATGAAGATGGAGATCCCCGTCTTGGCCGAGACCGGGGGCACTGTCAGCGAGGTCAGTGTGGCGGTCGGCGACGTGATTCAGGCGGGCGACCTCATCGCCGTCATCACCTAGCCCCAGGCTGCTCGAACCTTCGGGAGCCATGGATGTCCACCCTCGGTGATCTGCTCGCCGAACACACGATGCTGCCGGGCAACGCGGTGGATCACCTGCACGCCGTGGTCGGCGAGTGGCAGCTGCTGGCCGACCTGTCGTTTGCCGACTACCTGATGTGGGTCCGCCGTGACGACGGTGCGCTGGTGTGCGTGGCGCAGTGCCGGCCCACAACCGCGCCTACCGTGTTGCAGACCGACGTGGTGGGCCGCACCGTGGACCCTGACTGGGCGCCGCTGTTCGCCGAAACGTTCGGCTGCAGTAGCTCGGAACACGACGGGGTGCAGGATCATTCGGCGTCGTTACCCGGCCAGCACGTCGACGCCTCCCCGGTCCGCTACGGCGGCACGGTGGTGGCTGTCCTCACGCGCCACCAAACGGCCTTGGCGGCCGACCACATGTTCAGCCAACTCGAGACGGCCTACCGGGACTGCGCCACCGACCTGGTGCACATGCTGGCGGAGGGCAGCTTCCCCGACCTGCGGGACGTCGCCATGTCGCGCTCGACGCCGCGGGTGGGCGACGGCTTCATCCGGCTCGATGTCAACGGCGACGTCGCCTACTCCAGCCCCAACGCCCTCTCGGCCTACCACCGGATGGGGCTGAACAGCGAACTCGAGCGCCGCAACCTCATCGAGGTGACCCGGCCGCTGGTCTCGGACCCGTTCGAGGCCCAGGAGTTGTCCGAGCATGTGCTCGACGTGCTCGCCGGCGGCAAGAGCATGCGGATGGAGGTCGATGCAGGCGGGGCCACGGTGCTGCTGCGGACGCTGCCCCTGGTGGTGCACGGCGCCAGCACCGGCGCCGCGGTGCTGATCCGCGACGTCACGGAGGTCAAACGCCGCGACCGGGCGTTGATCTCCAAGGACGCCACCATCCGGGAGATCCACCACCGGGTCAAGAACAACCTGCAGACAGTGGCGGCGCTGCTGCGGCTGCAGGCGCGCCGGACGGCCAACGTCGAGGGACGCGAGGCGTTGATCGAGTCGGTGCGCCGGGTGTCGTCGATTGCGCTGGTCCACGACGCGCTGTCGATGTCGGTGGACGAGCAGGTGAACCTCGACGAGGTGATCGACCGGATCCTGCCGATCATGAACGACGTGGCATCGGTGGACCGCCCGATCCGGATCAACAGGGTGGGCGACTTGGGAGTCTTGGACTCCGATCGTGCGACGGCCCTGATCATGGTGATCACCGAGCTGGTCCAGAATGCGATCGAGCACGGCTTCGACGCGTCGGCGAGGGAGGGGGCGGTGACCATCCGCGCGGAGCGTTCGGCGCGCTGGCTGGACGTCGTCGTGCACGACGACGGGCGCGGTCTCCCCGCGGGGTTCAGCCTGGAAAAGTCCGACAGCCTGGGCCTACAGATCGTGCGGACGCTGGTGTCGGCCGAACTGGATGGCACGCTCAGCATGCGGCAGCCTACGGGCCCGGTTGCCGATCAAGGTACCGAGGTGGTCTTGCGGGTCCCGATCGGTCGCCGGACGCGGCTGATGTTGTGAAAGCAAGCGGCCCCGACGATCGTCGGGGCCGCTGTGTGCGTGTTCGCTGACGAGGTCAGACGCCGCTGCGGGCCCGGGTGCGGGCGTTGCGGCGTTTCAGCGCTCGCCGCTCGTCCTCGCTCATTCCGCCCCAGACGCCCGAGTCCTGGCCGGTATTCAGGGCCCACGACAGGCAGTCCGTGGTGACCGCGCATCGGTTGCAGACGAGCTTTGCGTCGGCGATCTGGGCAAGTGCCGGACCGCTGTTCCCCACCGGGAAGAACAACTCCGGGTCCTCGTCCCGACAGACCGCTTTGTGGCGCCAATCCATAAGACACTGCTCCTCACCCGGCGCGCGGCGGTGCGCCCGTCCTTTTTTCCGACTGTCTCCGCGAGCAGATTGATCGGTATCCCCACTGACTCAACTGCACGCTGCCATTTGATAGTTTCACAGGCTCATCAGATGTCAATAGGGTTAATTTTCCGGTGGGCGATTTCACTTATGCGGTGCCCTGGCCGATCTGTTATGGCGGTGCGCTACACTCCCGCTCTTTGGCAGCTCAGACCGGGTTCTGACAGGCGGAGCGGCGACCGGCAGCAGGTCGGGGACCGCTCGGAACGTCATGGTCTGACGCAGGCCCCGGTAATCTCCGTCGAACTGGCTTTCGATTGGATCCCCTTTGCAGCTGATTGTGACAAATCTCGCATCGTCGTCGCGGATGAGCTGTGTGGCCCGCGGATCGGCCCGTTTCGCCAACATCTGGTGCAGCAGGCCGAGCGTGGGAAGGATCTTCATACCGGTGACGGCGAACACGCCCAGGCCCGACTCGAAGGTGCAGCCCGGATTCGTCGTCAACGGCCTGTCGTTGCTGTACGTCCAGGGGCTGGTGTTGGACACCCACACGAAATGCACACCCCCGATGGGGTCGCTGTCCGGCAGTTGCAGAGTCAGGCGGGGCTCGCGGCGGCTGAACCGAACCGCGGTGGGCACCGCAACCTGCCAGTAGCGCAACGCGTTGACCTTGATGCCCTTGTTGCGCTTGGCTTCCACCCCGGCTACCACCTCGGCGTCGACGCCCATTCCGGCGTTGAGCACCGCCCACCGCTCGCCGCAGTCGATCAGGCCGATGCGGCGCCAGGTCCGGTCGCGGCGGTAGTCGTCGATCAGCTTGATCAGCGCATTGGCGGCGGCCACCGGGTCGGTCGGGATGCCCAGCGACCGCGCCAGCACATTGGCCGAGCCGCCGGGTAGCACCCCGACGGCGGGCAGGCGCGCCGGCAAGGCCGATCCGGGGCGGCCCAGCATCCCGTTGACCACGCCGCTCACTGTGCCGTCGCCGCCGTGCACCACGACAAGGTCCACCCCGTCGGCGATCACCTGCTGCGCGAGTGCGGTGCCGTGGCCCTGGTCCGTAGTGTGCTGGATCGTCAGGTTCACCCGGCTTTCCAGTGCGTGCGCGACGAGGTCCCGTGCGGCCGGGGTGGTGGAGGTCGCGGTGGGGTTGACGATCAACACGGCGCGCATGGGACATGAGCCTAGGTGGGGCGCAGCGCGTGACTACGCTGGCGCTGTGACGCCGCCCCGTGATCCGGCCGGAGCCGCAGCCCCCGGTCCCGTGCGCGCCGCAGGCGTGATCGTCGCTATCCAGGGCCTGGCCGCGCTAGCGGTGGCCGCGGTTCTGGTGGTGCGGGGAATCGCCGGAGCCGACCAGCACGTGGTCAACGGCCTGGCTACGGCGGCCCTGTTCGTTGTCGTCGGCGGCGCGGTGCTCGCGGCCGGACGCGCGCTGACGGTCGGCGGGCGCTGGGGCCGCGGGCTGGCCATCATCACCGAGCTCCTGCTGCTGCCCCTCGCCTGGTACCTGGTGAGGGGCTCGCAGCAACCCGCCGTCGGCGTTCCGGCGGGCATCCTGGCGCTGGTTGTGTTGGCGCTGCTCTTCACGCCCGCCGCGCTCCGCTGGGCCGCCGACGGCGGCGGGGGCGGATCGGCGTCTGGATGACGCCGGATCGCGGGCTTATGCCCGGACGTTCAGCGCGTTGAGGATCGTGGCGAATTTCGTTGTCGTCTCGGCGACTTCGGCATCCGGGTCGGATTCGGCGACGATCCCGCCGCCCGCGCGTGCGAAGGCGGTGCGGCGGTCGGCTGACAGCTGTGCACAGCGGAGGGACACCACCCACTGGCCGTCGCCGTCGGCATCGCACCACCCCACGGCGCCGGCATAGAAACCCCTGTCGCCGTCCAGCTCGGCGATGAGGTCGGCGGCGGCGTCCGTCGGCACCCCGCCCACCGCCGGGGTCGGGTGCAGCGCCAACGCCACATCGATTGCCGTGGTGGACATATCGCGGAGACGGCCGCTGATCGGGGTGCACAGGTGCCACACGGTTGCGGTGTGGCTCAACTGTGGCTCGGCGGCGATCGTGAGGTCGTCGCACAGCGGCTCCAGCACGGCCCGCATGCTCTCGACCACCAGTCGGTGCTCATGTTGATCCTTGGCCGAACCCGCCAGCGCCGCGGCGCTGGCGG
>CAZZHX010000209.1:0-5501 GCA_964653535.1 uncultured Mycobacterium sp.
TGAGCCGACGCTGGTGCACGGCTACGTCAGCTTCGCGCTGGCGATCCCCGCGGCCGCAGAGGCGACCAACCGGGGGCTCGCCGCCCTGAAGAAAGCACTCCACGGGTAAGTGTCGAAGGAGTTTTCGTCTCTCGACGAATCGCTTCGGGAGTTCATCGCGCAACAGGCCATGTTCTTCGTCGCCACCGCACCATCCGAGGTCGGGCGAATCAACATCTCCCCCAAGGGATATCGCGACACCTTCGCGGTTCTCGACGCACACACCGTCGCGTATCTTGATCTGTTCGGAAGCGGTGCCGAGACCATCGCACACCTCCGCGACAACGGCCGGATCACCGTCATGTTCTGCTCGTTCGGCCGCAATTCACGAATCTTGCGGCTCTACGGCACCGGCCGGATCGTCCGTCCTGATGACGATGAATTCCTCTCTATCGCAACTTATTTCGGTGATCAGCATGCCGGAAGCCGGTCGGTGATCGTCATCGACGTGCAATACATCGCAGACTCCTGCGGATACGCAGTGCCCTACTACGAGCTTGTCGACGAACGCCCAGTGCTCGACAAGGCACACGCCAAGGCGGCAGCCGAGAAGTGGGCCGGCGCCGTCGAGCGCAACCAGCACAGCATCGACGGCCTGCCCGCACTCGACCCCGACCATCCGGTGCCGCCGGCAGCCGAAGGCTAGACCGCGGCTGGCTAAATGGCGCGCTTGAGCTCGTCGACCATGGTGAGCTGCTCCCACGGAAGATCGATATCCGTGCGGCCGAAGTGCCCGTAGGCGGCGGTCTGGGCGTAAATGGGGCGCAGCAGGTCGAGGTCGCGCACGATCGCGCCGGGCCGCAGGTCGAACACCTCCGGAACGATCTTCTCGATCTTGATCGGGTCGACCGTCGCGGTCCCGAAGGTCTCGATGAACAGGCCCACGGGGGCCGCCTTGCCGATCGCGTAGGCCACCTGGACCTCCACCCGCTCCGCCAGCCCCGCCGCGACGATGTTCTTGGCCACCCAGCGCATCGCGTACGCCGCAGACCGGTCCACCTTGGACGGGTCCTTGCCCGAGAAGGCCCCGCCGCCGTGCCGTGCCCAGCCGCCATAGGTGTCGACGATGATCTTGCGACCGGTCAGCCCCGCGTCACCCATCGGGCCGCCGACGACGAACTTGCCGGTCGGGTTGACGAGCAACCGGACCGAGGACGTGTCGAGGGTGTCGTGCGCCAGGTCGGCGAGCACGGTGTTGACGACCCTCTCCCGAATGTCGGGGGCAAGGGTGTTCTCCAGGTCGATGTCGGCCGCGTGCTGGGTGGAGATCACCACGGTGTCCAACCGGACGGGAACGTCGTCCTCGTAGGCGATGGTGACCTGCGTCTTGCCGTCCGGGCGCAGATAGGGCAGCGTGCCGTTCTTGCGGACCTCGGTGAGCCGTCGCGCGAGGCGGTGGGCCAGTGCGATCGGGAGCGGCATCAGCTCGGGCGTGTCGTTGATCGCGTAGCCGAACATCAGGCCCTGGTCGCCGGCGCCCTGGGCGTCCAGCGGATCCGCCGCGCCCTCGACGCGTGTCTCGTGGGCGGTGTCGACGCCCTGGGCGATATCGGGTGACTGAGCGCCGATGCCGATGTTCACCCCGCACGACGCACCGTCGAATCCCTTGTCCGACGAGTCGTACCCGATGTCCAGGATGCGCTCGCGGACCGTGTTGGTGATGTCGGCGAAGGCCTCTTTCGCGCGCGTCGTGACCTCGCCCACCACGTGCACCTGCCCGGTGGTCACCAGCGTCTCGACCGCGACGCGCGACCGGGGGTCGGCCGCCAGCAGCGAGTCCAGGACGGAGTCGCTGATCGCGTCACAGATCTTGTCGGGGTGCCCCTCGGTCACCGACTCACTGGTAAACAACCGACCCTTTTCGCTCACAGCGTCAATCCTTCCCAATCATGCGTTAGCCGTCTTACTTACGCGCCGTGCAGAAACGAGACGACCGCGTCGACGATACGACTGGCCATCAGCATCTTGGAACCGTGCTGCAGCGCCGACTCGCTGCCGTCGGCAGCCAGTAGCCACCCGTCGTTGGTGTCCACCTCGAACGCCCTGCCGTCGCCGACCGCGTTGACGACGAGGAGATCGCAGCCCTTGCGGCGCAGCTTCGCGCGGGCGTGAAACAGCACATCGCCCTGTGCGTCGCCGGTCTCGGCGGCGAACCCCACGATGGCGTGCATGTTCGGCAGCTCGCCGTGGGCGCGTGCCCGCACCACCCCGGCGAGCACATCGGCGTTGGGCACCAGGTGAATCGGCGGCGGTTCCGCGTGGTCGTCCGGGCCCTTTTTGATCTTGACGGGGGCGGCCCGTGCGGGCCGGAAGTCCGCGACAGCGGCCGCCATCACCAGCACATCCACGGCGGCAGCATGCTTGGACACCGCGTCGCCGAGCTGTTCGGCGGAGCTGACGTGAATCACGTCAACGCCGGCCGGGTCGACCAGGCCGGCGGTGTGCCCGGCGATCAGCGTGACCTCGGCGCCGCGCTGGACGGCGACGCGGGCCACGGCGTAGCCCTGCTTGCCCGAGCTGCGGTTGCCGATGAAGCGCACCGGGTCGATCGGTTCGCGGGTGCCGCCGGCGGTCACCAGCACCTTGCGTCCGGCAAGGTCGTAGGGCAGCGAGTCGTGGCGCTCCAGCAGCAGCTGGGCCAGGTCGGTGATCTCCTCGGCCTCGGGCAGACGCCCAGGCCCGCTGTCCGCCCCGGTGAGGCGCCCGGACGCGGGTTCGAGCACCACCGCGCCGCGGCGGCGCAAGGTGGCCACGTTGTCGGCGGTGGCCGGGTGCAACCACATCTCCGTGTGCATCGCCGGCGCGAACAGCACCGGGCAACGGGCCGTGAGCAGGGTCGCGGTCAGCAGGTCGTCGGCCCGGCCTGCGACAGCCCGCGCCAGCAGGTCCGCGGTGGCGGGCGCCACGACCACCAAGTCGGCCTGCTGGCCGAGGCGCACGTGCGGCACACCGGGCACGTCCTCGAAGACACCCGTGTGCACGGGCTGGCCGGTGAGCGCCTCGAACGTGGCGGCCCCGACGAAGTTCAGAGCGGTCTCGGTGGGAACGACACGGACCTGGTGGCCGGCCTCGCACAGCTGACGGACCACGGTGCATGATTTGTACGCCGCGATGCCCCCGGAAACGCCGACGATCACGTTCTTCGAGACGTGTTCAGGGCCCTGTTGGGTGATCCGCTTGCGGTCCACGGCGCGCCCAGCCTGCCCTGCTACTCGCCCTCGGTGTGCTCGAGCAGGTCGGCGTGGATTTCACGCAGCGCGATGGAGAGGGGCTTTTCCTGTAGCCCGGGCTCGACCAGGGGGCCGACGTACTCGAGGATGCCCTCGCCGAGTTGGTTGTAGTAGTCGTTGATCTGGCGCGCCCGCTTGGCTGCGTAGATCACCAGGGCGTATTTGCTCGAGACGCGGTCGAGCAGCTCGTCGATGGGCGGGTTGGTGATGCCCAGCGGCGTGTCATAGGCGTCCAGTCCACCCGCCGGCTCAGAAGCAGCGGCCAGCGGCGCGTCGGACTGCGAAGTAGTCACGTAGGTCAATCTCCTCGTTGGTCAAGTCGGTCGAATAGGCGTCCGGACGCGTTCAGACACCCGAATGCTCGATAGCCAGGCGGTCATGCCGGACTCGGCGCTGCTCCCGCCACCAAGGATACCAATTCAGCGCACGCAGACTCTAATCGACCGTTGACGACCACCACGTCGAAGTCCTTCTGAGCCGCCAGTTCGACGCGAGCTGTGTCCAGCCGACGCCGCATCGACTCCGGGGTCTCGGTGCCGCGCTCCCGGAGTCGAGCCTCTAGGTCCTCCCAGCTCGGGGGTGCCAGAAACACGGTGAGGGCCTCGGGCAGCGCCCTCTTCACGGCACGCGCCCCGGCAAGGTCGACCTCGATGAGCACCGGACGCCCGGAGGTCGTCGCGTCGCGCACCGGAGCGGCCAGGGTGCCCGACCGATGCAGGCCGCCGTGGATCTCGGCCCACTCCAACAGCGCACCGTCGTCGATGAGTTGCTGGAATCGGGCGGGAGTGACGAAGTGGTAGTCCACTCCGTCCACCTCGCCCGGCCGTGGCTCCCGCGTGGTCGCCGACACGCTGAAATGCAGGTTCGGGATCCGCTCGCGCAGGCGGCGCACCACAGACGACTTGCCCACGGCGGACGGGCCGGACAACACGACCACGCGTCCCGGACCTTTCGGCCGGTGACGGTCATCGCCCGTGACGTCCGGTCCGCCGCCAGCGTTCACATGCCGGTGGGGCTGCATCGCCGCCGAGAGGTCAGGAGGGGAACTTTTCCAGCAGCGCCTTGCGCTGCCGGTCACCGAGGCCGCGCAGGCGGCGGGTCGGTGCGATTTCCAGCTCAGCCATGATTTCCTGCGCCTTGACCTTGCCCACCTTCGGCAACGCCTCCAGCAGCGCAGATACCTTCATTTTGCCCAGAACCTCGTTGGTCTCGGCATCCTTGAGCACCTGCGGGAGATTGGTGCCGCCACGCTTGAGCCGATCCTTGAGCTCTGCTCGTATACGACGCGCGGCGGCCGCCTTCTCCAAAGCGGCCGCGCGCTGCTCGTCGGTCAGTTGGGGAAGAGCCACGATGCCTCCGTCTCCGATCGATCGAAATCGATCTCCGTTGTCACTGCCGGACACTTCTGCCAGCGAGGATGACCGTACTCACGGTCCCAGTCGAAATCTAATCCGCCCCCCCGCTTCGGGGGAGCAAATCCCCAGCACGCGCCCTCGGCGTGTCTGCCACCGACGGGTCGTCGGGCCTTGCCACCGAGGCCCGCGGACCGCGTCGGCCCGACCAGTCACACACTGAGTATCAGGGCGTTGAGCAGGCTTTTTGCTGCTCACCCGTCGCTAACCGGCCGCGCGCGGCCGAGTCGAACGGCGCCGTGGGCGGCCGGGCGGCGGGGTGCGGCGGCTCACGGATTTCCCGTCGCGTGTCCGCGCGTGTCGCGTGCGCGGCTGTGGCGCACGGTTCACGGCCCCGCCAGGTAGGCGACCGCGTCGCGCATCCGCTCGGCGGCCGCGCGCAGGTCCGGCACGCCCGGTCCGGCCTGCAGCACCTCACGAGCCACCACGGGCAGCAGTTGGCCCGGCACCGCCCCGCCCAGACCGCGGAGCGCTTCCGGCCGGCCGCCCTGCGCCCCGACACCGGGAACCAGCACCGGACCCCCCAGCGCATGGACGTCCGGGACCTCAAAGGCCGTCGCGCCGACGACTACGCCGACATATCCGCCCAGTTCATCCCCGGCCGTCTCGGTGAACAGGGCGTTGACCTGGGCCGCCTGATCGACCACATGCTGGGCCACCGTTCGGCCGTCGAACACCGCGCGCTGCACGGTCGAACCCTCGGGGTTGGAGGTCGCCGCGAGGACGAACACGCCCCGGTTGTGGGCCGCCGCGGCCTCCAGCAGTGGCCGCAGTGCGCCGAACCCCAGGTAGGGGGACGCCGTCACGGCGTCCCCCTACC
>CAZZHX010000210.1:0-5480 GCA_964653535.1 uncultured Mycobacterium sp.
TTCGGTGCCTGGGACCTGGCGCGCGTGCGGTCACGGAAGGCGTCCAGGCGGCTCGGCGCGTACGGAGCCGGCAGGGGCAGGCGCAGCACCCGGTTCACCCTGTCGTCGCCGCCGGCACGCAGCGCGGCCACCGCCTCGGGTTCGTTGCGCGCCGCGTTGGCCATGATTCCGATCATGAAAAGCGTTGCTGCCGTCGATGTTCCACCTGCAGAAATGAGCGGGAGTTGAATCCCCGTGACAGGAAGGAACCCGATCACATAACCGATGTTGATGAACGCCTGGCCCAGCACCCACATGGTGGTGGTGGCGGTCAACAGCCGCAGGAAAGGGTCAGCCGAACGGCGCGCGATCCGCATCCCGGTGTAGGCGAACAGCCCGAAGAGCACCAGCAACCCGAACGCGCCGACGAACCCGAGTTCCTCACCGATGATCGCGAAGATGAAGTCGTTGTGGGCGTTGGGCAGGTAGTTCCACTTCGCCACGCCCTGGCCCAGTCCGTCGCCGAAGATGCCGCCGTGTGCCAGCGCGAATTTCGCCTGCCGGGCCTGGTAGCCGGTGTCCTGCGGGTCGTTGTCGGGGTTCAGCCAGGACCGCACCCGATCGGACCGGTAGCCCGCGGACATCGCCAGGACCGCACCGGCCATGAACACCGCCAGCAGCGAGGTGATGAACACCCGCAGCGGCAGACCGGCGTACCAGAGCAAGGCCAGCAGGATGATGCCCAGTGACATCGTCTGGCCGAGGTCGGGCTGGGCCACGATCAACGCCAACGCGATGACGGCGGCGGGCACCAGCGGCACCAGCATCTCTCGCAGCGACGCGTGTTCCAGCCGCCGGGCCGCCAGCAGGTGCGCACCCCAGATGGCGAAGGCGATCTTCGCCAGCTCGGACGGCTGCATGGAGAAGCCGGCGATGACGAACCACTTGCGGGAACCGTTGGCCAGGTTGCCAATGCCCGGGACCAGTACCAATACCAGCAGGATCACGGTGACGAGGAAGCCGGTGAACGCGACGCGCCGGATGAACCGCACGGGCATCCGCATCGCGACGTAGGCCCCGATCAGCCCGATGATCGTCCACAGGACCTGCTTGCCGAAGATCACCCAGGCCGAGCCGTCGGCGCCGTAGGACCGCACGCCGGAGGCCGACAGCACCATGATGAGCCCGAGGGTCGTCAGCAGCCCCGTAATCGCGATGATCAGGTGAAACGAGGTCATCGGCCGACTCAGCCAGCTGGTCAGCCGCGTGCGCAGACTGTCGAACGACGGGAGCACGAGCCTCGGGAGCGCGACCCTGGGGGTCGCGACCCTCGCCGTGTGGGCGGCAGCGGAAGGCTCCGTGCCGTCGGCCGTCGCGGGTGCGGCGTCCGGCACCGCGGCGTCCAGCACCGCGGCGTCCGGCACCGCGGCGTCCGGCACTGCGGCGTCCGGCACTGCTTCGTTAACCTCGGGCGGGCTCGCCACGGTAGTTTCCGGCCCCCGTCGTGAGCCCCGCTTCAGGCCGCGGCGCAGCCGGGCCGGTCCATGCGCCACGATCGCCTACCGGATCGCCGAGCGGACGGCCGCAGCGAACGCATCACCACGGTCGGCGTAACCGCTGAACTGGTCGAACGACGCGCCGGCCGGTGCCAGCAGCACCGTGTCGCCGGGCTTCGCCAGGTTTCGGGCCGCAGCCACGGCCGCGGTCATGACGCGATAACCTAGTGCCCCGCCCGCAGAATGCTCTCCCGTCACATCTGCATCAGGAACCCCAGCAGTCGCATTCACCCCAATATCCTCGCTTGTCCCAACCTCGACGACGGGGACATCCGGCGCGTGTCGCGATAACGCCTCGGCAACCATTGCCCGATCCCGGCCGATGAGCACCGCACCGACCAGCCGCGAAGCCATCCTGGCGACCTCGGCATCCACCGACGCCCCCTTCAGCAGACCGCCCGCCACCCAGACGACGCGCGGGTACGCCGACACGGACGCCTCGGCGGCGTGGGGATTGGTGGCCTTGGAGTCGTCGACGTAGGTGATCCCGTCGGCGATTGCGACCACCTCGGACCGGTGCCGGCCCACCTGGAAGGAGGCGATGGCGTCCGCGATCGCGGCGGCGGGCACGTCGACGCTGCGCGCCAGCGCCGCCGCGGCCAGCGCGTCGAGCACCCCGACAGGCCCCGGGACGGGGATCGAGTCGACGGGCAGCAGCGCCAGATCGTCGGCGAAAGCACGGTCGACCAGGTATCCGTCGCGGACGCCGAGCTCGCCGGAGGCCGGCTCGCCGAGCCGAAAACCCACCCGCACTCCGGCTGCAGCGGTGTGCAGCAACGCGGCGGCGCGGCCGTCGTCGAGCCCGACCACCGCGACCCGGCCACCCAGCGCACGGGCCTTGTCGGCGGTGTATTCGACCATCGACGAATGCCAGTCCAGGTGGTCTTCGGCGATGTTGAGCACCACCCCCGCAGCGGGCCGCAGCGAGGGCGCCCAGTGCAGCTGGAAGCTGGACAACTCGACAGCCAGGACGTCGGCGGGCTCGGTCAGGACGTCGAGCACGGGGCTGCCGATGTTGCCGCACAGGACGCTGCGGTGTCCCCCGGCGGTCAGCATGGCGTGCAGCATCGCCGTGGTCGTCGTCTTGCCGTTGGTGCCGGTGACCACCAGCCAGCGGCGCGGGGCCCCGTAGTGGCCCGCCGCCTCGAGTCGCCAGGCCAATTCGACGTCACCCCAGATCGCCACACCCGCCGTCGACGCGGCCACCAGCAGGGGCGCGGCCGGCGAAAAACCCGGACTGGCGACAACCAGGGCGAAGTCGCCGACGCGCGATATCGCCTCGGCCGGACTCAGGGTCGCCACCCCGGTGTCGGCGAGCCGGCGCAGCGCGGCGGGATCGTCGTCGCACACCGTCGGCGCCGCACCGAATCGCTTCAGCGCCGCCAGCACCGCCCTGCCCGTGACGCCGCCCCCGGCCACCAGGACGGACGCTCCGGGCACCAGCTGATCAAGCTCGCTCATCACGCGCCGATCGCGGCCAGCCACTCGCCGTAGAACAGGGCCACGCCCAGTCCGCAGGTGATCGCAGTGAGCAGCCAGAACCGGACGATCACCGTGGTTTCGGCCCAGCCCGCCAACTCGAAGTGGTGGTGGAAGGGCGCCATCCGGAAAACCCGGCGCCCCGTCGTACGGAAGGCCACGATCTGCACCACCACGGAGGCGACTTCAGCGACGAACAGGGCACCCAGCAGGACTGCCAGGACCTCGGTGCGGCTTGTCACCGACAGACCCGCGATGATGCCGCCCAGCGCCAGCGAGCCGGTGTCCCCCATGAAGATCTTGGCCGGGGCGGCGTTCCACCACAGGAAGCCGATGCAGGCACCGCCGGTGGCCGCCGCGATGATCGCCAGATCCAGGGGGTCGCGCACGTTGTAACAGCCCAGTCCGGGCGCGGTGGCGCACGCGTTGCGGTACTGCCAGAAGGTGATCAACACGTAGGCGCCCATGACCATCGCCATGGAGCCGGCCGCCAGCCCGTCGAGTCCATCGGTGAAATTCACCGCGTTAGACCAGGCGCCGACGATGAACACACAGAACAACACGAACAACAACGGCGCCAGCGCGACGGTGGCGATCTCCCGGACGTAGGACAGGTCCGGGCTGGCGGGCGTCAGACCGTTGCCGTTGCGGAACTGCAGCGCCAGCACGCCGAACAGAACCGCCGCCGACAGCTGCCCTGCGGCCTTGGCCCTTTTGTTCAAGCCGAGATTGCGCGACTGGCGGATCTTGATCAGATCGTCGAAGAAGCCCACGGCACCCAGCGCCGTGGCCAACGCCAGCACCAACAGGCCCGACGCCGAGATCCCTTCGCCGTCGAACGCCAGGCCGGCGAGGTGCGTCCCCAGGTAGCCGGCCCAGATGCCGGCCAGAATCGCCACTCCACCCATCGACGGCGTGCCGCTCTTGGTGTGGTGGCTGGGCGGGCCGTCCTCGCGGGCCTGGTGGCCTAGTCCCTGCCGGGTGAACATCCGGATCAGCGCCGGAGTCAACAGGATGGAGACGGCGAGCGCGATGGCGACCGCGATCAGGATCTGTCTCATCGCGGCGCGCCATCCCCTGGTTGGTCCCCCGGTTCAGCGGAAGCCAACGCGTCGGCCAGCGCCCCCAGTCCGGCGGCATTGGACGCCTTGACCAGAACCACGTCGCCGGGTTGCACCTCGGCGCACAACAGGGCCAGGGCAGCGTCGGCGTCGGGCACGTTCACCGACTCAGTACCCGCCGCCCCTTCCAGGACCGCTCCGTGGTGCATGGCGCTGATCGACCTCCCACTTCCCACGACGACGAGTCGAGTCACATCTAATCGCACGGCCAGTCGCCCGATGCGGTCGTGCTCGGCAATCGCGTCCTCACCCAGTTCGGCCATCTCCCCGAGCACCGCCCAACTCCTGCGCTGTTCGGCGTGGCCTGCCCCCCGACCGTGGGCGATCCAGGCCAGGGCCTGCAACCCCGCCCGCATAGATTCGGGGTTGGCGTTGTAGGCATCGTCGATCACGGTGACACCGTCCGCGCGGGTGACGATGTGCATCCGGTGCCGCGACACCGGCCCGGCTCCGGCGAGCGCGGCCGCCACCTGCTCGAGGCCAGCGCCACATTCCACCGCCACCGCGCCGGCACACAGCGCGTTGGTGATCTGGTGATCGCCGGAGACACCGAGGTGGATCTCGGTATGGACGCCTCCGGCGTGCATGGTGAAACGCGGCCGGGCCAGCTCGTCGAGGGACACGTCGTCGGCCCGCACGTCGGCCCGCGCACCAGCGCGACTCACCCGGACCACCCGTGCCGCGGTCTGTGCCGCCATCGCCGCCACCGCCGGGTCGTCGACGTTGAGGATGACCACTCCTGTTGCCGGAACAGATTGCGGTAGTTCGGCTTTCGTGCGTGCGATGGCTTCACGCGATCCGAACTCGCCGAGGTGAGCGGTACCGACGTTGAGGACCACTCCGATGGCCGGCGGGGCGATCCCGGCCAGCGCGGCGATGTTGCCGGGGTGGCGCGCCGACATCTCCAGCACCAGGAAGTCGGTGCTGCGGGTGGCCCGCAACACGGTCCAGGGGTGGCCGAGCTCGTTGTTGAACGAACCCGGCGGCGCCACCACCTCACCCAGCGGCGCGAGCACTGCGGCCACCAAGTCTTTGGTCGACGTCTTTCCCGACGAGCCGGTGATCCCGACGATGGTCAGCCCGCCCGCAACCAGTTCGTGCGCCACAACCTTGGCCAGCCCGGCCAGCGCGGCCAGCACCGCGGCCCCGGAGCCGTCGGTGTCGTGCTCGAGGACTCCCGCGCGCTCCGTGGACTCGATGGGCTCGACCACGATGGCGGGAACCCCGACCGGCCTGGCGGCCAGCACCGCGACGGCCCCGGCCGCCATCGCCGACGCCGCGTGGTCATGCCCGTCGGAGCGGGCCCCGGGCACCCGGATCTGCTCACGCTGCGGGCGGCGGAATG
>CAZZHX010000211.1:0-5417 GCA_964653535.1 uncultured Mycobacterium sp.
GCACCCGGGAGCGCTCCCGGGTGCTCGGTGAGTCGGTCGCGCTGCTGCGCGACATGCTCAACCCCGATGAGCTGGTCGTCGGCGGCCACGCGTTCACTGAGTATCCGGAGGCCTTGGAGCAGGTGGAGGCGGCCTTCGCCGCCCGCTCGATCCTGCCGCCGCGCGACATTCGCGTCACCGTGTTCGGTAACCGCGTGCAGGAAGCCGGGGCGGGGACCGTGTCGCTGGGCGGGCTTTACGCCGATCCGCTGGGTGCCATGCGGCGCGCCGGGGTGATCGGCCCCAGGGAGTTCGAGGCGGACGAGTCGTCCGCCTGACGCGCAGGCCACGCGTGCCGTGATGGGAAGGTGCCGTGCTGTCGCGACGTCGTGCTGTAAAGATGAGGGAGTGCGGTACGACGAGGTTTCCCGGCGCAATCAGCCGCGTCGGATAGCGGTTGTGGCGGTGCATACCTCCCCACTGGCCCAGCCGGGCACCGGCGATGCCGGCGGGATGAACGTCTACGTGCTGCAAACCGCGCTGCACCTGGCCCGGCGGGGCATCGAGGTGGAGATTTTCACCCGGGCCACCTCCTCCGCCGATCCGCCGGTGGAGCGGGTGGCGCCCGGGGTGGTGGTCCGCAACGTCGTTGCGGGCCCGTTCGAGGGACTCGACAAGTACGACCTGCCCACCCAGCTGTGTGCATTCGCGGCGGGGGTGTTGCGCGCCGAGGCGTCCCACGAGCCGGGGTACTACGACATCGTTCACTCGCACTACTGGCTGTCCGGACAGGTCGGCTGGCTCGCCCGCGACCGCTGGGCGGTCCCGTTAGTGCATACCGCGCACACACTTGCCGCGGTGAAGAACGCCGCGCTCGCTGACGGGAGTGTTTTGCAGCCGCCCGAACCGCCCCTGCGCACGGTCGGGGAGCAGCAGGTGGTCGACGAGGCGGACCGGCTGATCGTCAACACCGAGGACGAAGCCACGCAACTGATCACGATCCATCGCGCCGATCCGGCGCGCATCGACGTCGTCCATCCCGGGGTGGACCTGGACTTGTTCCGCCCCGACGACCGGCGCGCAGCTCGTGCCGCCTTGGGGCTGTCCCTCGACGAAGACGTGGTGGCGTTCGTCGGGCGGATCCAGCCGCTGAAGGCGCCCGATGTCGTGTTGCGCGCCGCGGCGAACCTGCCGGGGGTGCGCATCGTCGTGGCAGGGGGGCCGTCGGGCAGCGGCCTGGCCACTCCGGACGGGCTGGTGCGGCTCGCCGACGAACTCGGTATCTCTGCTCGGGTGACTTTCCTGCCGCCGCAGTCGCGCGAGGATCTGGCGACCCTGTTCCGGGCCGCCGATCTGGTTGCCGTGCCGAGCTATTCCGAGTCCTTCGGGTTGGTGGCGCTGGAGGCGCAGGCGTGCGGCACACCGGTGGTCGCTGCGGCGGTCGGCGGCCTGCCGGTGGCCGTGCGCGACGGGATCACCGGAACGTTGGTGGCGGGGCACGACATCGACCGGTGGGCGCAGGCGGTGGGACGGCTGCTACGGCAGGAGGCCCCGCAGGCGGAGGCGATGAGCCGCGCGGCCGCCGCGCACGCGTCCGCGTTCTCCTGGGACAACACCACCGATGCCCTGCTGGCCAGCTACGGTCGCGCGATCGGGAGTTTCCCCGCCGATCGCCAGCGCAGCGTCCGCGATCGGGCGGCGATGCGCAGGCCCCGCATTGTGGCCCGCCGTGAAGTCGGCGCATGACCGTCCAGCGGGTGATCGAGGATGCGTTGCAGGCCAGCGACCTGACCTACTCCGCGTTTCCCGGCGTGCCCGGCGCACTGCCGGGGCTCGTCGTCGAATTGCCGGGGGAGCGAAAGCTCAAGACCAACGCCATCCTCAGCATCGGCGCACACTCGGTGCGCGTCGAGGCGTTCGTGTGCCGCAGGCCCGATGAAAATCATGAGGGCGTCTACCGCTTCCTGCTCAAGCGCAACCGCCGGCTTTACGGTGTCGCCTACACGCTGGACAAGGTGGGCGACATCTACCTGGTGGGCCGCATGTCGCTGGCGTCGGTCGACCCCGACGAGCTCGACCGGGTCCTCGGACAGGTGCTCGAGGCGGTGGATTCCGACTTCAACACGTTGCTGGAGTTGGGTTTTCGCACCTCGATCCAGAAAGAGTGGGAATGGCGGGTGTCCCGCGGTGAGTCGCTCAAGAATCTGCGGGCATTCGAGCACCTGATCGACGAACACGACGGACCGAAGATCCCAGATGGCTCGAACGGCTCCGAGCGCCCATGACATGCTAGGCCGATGCGACGCAACGACACGGCCACGCTGGTGCTGCTGCGGCACGGCGAAAGCGACTGGAACGCCCTCAACCGGTTCACCGGCTGGGTGGACGTCGGCCTGACCGACAAGGGCAGGGCTGAGGCCGTGCGCAGCGGCGAGCTGATCGCCGAGCAGAACCTGCTGCCCGATGTGGTCTACACGTCGTTGCTGCAGCGCGCGATCACCACCGCGCACCTGGCGCTGGACGCCGCCGACCGGCTCTGGATCCCGGTGCGGCGCAGCTGGCGGCTCAACGAGCGTCACTATGGGGCTCTGCAGGGTCTGGACAAGGCGGAGACGAAAGCGCGCTACGGCGAGCAGCAGTTCATGGCGTGGCGGCGCAGCTATGACACTCCGCCGCCCCCGATCGAGCGGGGCAGTGAGTTCAGCCAGGACACCGACACCCGGTACGCCGACCTCGGTGGCGGCCCGTTGACCGAGTGCCTCGCCGACGTGGTGGCCCGGTTCCTCCCGTATTTCACCGACGTGATCGTTCCGGACCTGCGGTCGGGCAAAACGGTGCTGGTCGTCGCGCACGGCAACTCCCTGCGCGCCATGGTCAAGCACCTCGATCGGATGTCCGACGAGACGGTCGTCGGGCTCAACATCCCGACCGGCATCCCGTTGCGCTACGACCTCGACGCCGAGCTGCGGCCGGTGGTGCCCGGTGGCACCTACCTGGACCCGGACGCCGCCGCCGCGGGCGCCGCGGTGGTCGCCGGCCAGGGTGGGCGGTGAGGGCGTCTTGGTGAGGGAATCTTGGTGAGGGCACACAGGGCGCGCGTGCGGCGCCCCGACGGCCCCTGCGCGAACACCGAGTGAACGCGGGCCGAACACCTGCCACTGCGGGTGTGACGTGTGCGTTTTTGGCCTTGTCGCGATTGGGCGCCGTTCAGAAAGATTTGTAGAATCTGCCACGTGGCTGTCTTCTCGGCGCCGTTGCTCGCCGGGTTCTTGTGTGCGCTGGCGCTGGCCGTGGGTATCGCGGTCGGTGCCCGGTTGTCGTCGAAGTCCCACGAGCGCGGCCGGCGGGCGGCCGCAGCCGACGCCCGATGGACCGGGATCACCGTGGCGCAGATGCTCCAACGCGTCGGTGCGCTGATGCCGCTGGGGGTCGCAGTGGTGGACGCTCATCGCGACGTCGTCTACCTCAACGAGCGGGCCCGAGAGTTGGGCCTCGTGCGTGACCGGCAGTTGGACGACCAGGCCTGGCATCCCGCGCAGCAGGCACTGGCCGGCGCCGACGTCGAATTCGACCTGGGACCGAGCAAACGCGCGGCGGGCCGCTCCAGGTTGTCGGTGCACTGTCAGGCCCGGTTGCTGAGCGACGAGGACCGCCGGTTCGCCGTGGTCTTCGCCCACGATCAGTCCGACTACGCCCGCATGGAGGCGGCCAGGCGGGACTTCGTGGCCAACGTCAGCCACGAACTCAAGACGCCGGTGGGCGCGATGGCCCTGCTCGCCGAGGCCCTGCTGGCGTCAGCGGACGACTCCGACACCGTCCGCCGGTTCGCCGAGAAGGTGCTCGTCGAAGCCAACCGACTGGGCGACATGGTGGCCGAACTCATCGAACTGTCCCGGCTCCAGGGCGCCGAACGGCTGCCGAACGTCACCGAGGTTGACGTCGATTCCGTTGTTTCCGAAGCCATTTCGCGGCACAAGGTGGCGGCCGACAACGCCGATATCGAGGTCCGCACCGACGCTCCCAGCGGCCTGCGGGTGTTGGGAGACGAGACGCTACTGGTGACCGCCCTGGCCAACCTGGTTTCCAACGCGATCGCGTATTCACCTCGTGGTTCGCTGGTGTCGATCAGCCGACGTCCCCTCGGGGAGGACGTGGAGATCGCCGTCACCGACCGGGGTATCGGGATCGCCCCTGAGGACCAGGAGCGCGTCTTCGAGCGGTTCTTCCGCGGAGACAAGGCGCGATCGCGGGCGACCGGAGGAAGCGGGCTGGGTCTGGCCATTGTCAAGCACATCGCGGCCAACCACAACGGCGCCATCGGTGTGTGGAGCAAGCCGGGAACAGGGTCGACGTTCACCCTGTCTATCCCGGCGTTCCGGGACGGCGACGAGATCCCCGAGCAGCTTCCGGCCCGCGAGGTTCGGCCCGTCCACGCCGAGCGATCCGAAAGATCGGAAAGGCCCGAAGGACCCGAAAGATCCGAAAGACCCGAAAGATCCGAACGAGAGGAAGAGCTAAGTCGATGACCAGTGTGTTGATCGTGGAGGACGAGGAGTCGCTTGCCGATCCGCTGGCCTTCCTCCTGCGCAAGGAGGGCTTCGAGGCCACGGTGGTGTCCGACGGTCCCGCTGCGCTCGCTGAGTTCGACCGTGCGGGCGCCGACATCGTGCTGTTGGACCTGATGCTCCCTGGGATGTCCGGGACCGACGTGTGCAAACAGCTTCGTGTGCGCTCCGGCGTGCCGGTGATCATGGTGACCGCCCGAGACAGCGAGATCGACAAGGTGGTCGGCCTGGAGCTAGGCGCCGACGACTACGTGACCAAGCCTTACTCGGCGCGGGAGCTGATCGCCCGGATCCGCGCGGTACTAAGACGTGGCGGAGATGACGACTCCGAGATCGGCGATGGCGTGCTCGAGTCCGGGCCGGTGCGGATGGACGTCGAACGCCACGTCGTTGCGGTCAACGGCGACCCGATCACGCTGCCGCTCAAGGAGTTCGATCTGCTTGAGTACCTCATGCGCAACAGTGGTCGGGTGCTCACGCGCGGCCAGTTGATCGACCGGGTCTGGGGCGCGGATTACGTCGGCGACACCAAGACGCTCGACGTTCACGTCAAGCGCCTGCGGTCCAAGATCGAAGCCGACCCGGCCAACCCGGTGCACCTGGTGACGGTCCGGGGGCTGGGCTACAAGCTGGAGGCTTAGTTTCCTGCGCCACCTGGCCGGTGGCGGCTACCCGTCGGTCCGGGTCGCCGGGTGCACCGCGACGAGCCCGAGGAGGCCGCGGCGCTCGCACATGGCGGCCAGCGCCGCGTAGGCCTTCGCGCCGAGCAGTTCGGCGAGTTCGTCGGCGAGGGACTGCCACACCGGCTTGGTGCCGACGTGGGCCGCGGGATCGCCCGTGCAGTACCAGTGCAGGTCGGTGCCGCCGGATCCC
>CAZZHX010000212.1:0-5355 GCA_964653535.1 uncultured Mycobacterium sp.
GTTGTCGGTGCTGGTGTGGCAGTACATGTTCGGCATCAAGCTGTACTGGGTGGTGCTCGCCCTGGCCGTGATCCTGCTGCTGGCGGTGGGGTCGGACTACAACCTGCTGTTGATCTCGCGCTTCAAGGAGGAGATCGGGGCGGGCTTGAAGACGGGTGTCATTCGTGCGATGGCCGGCACCGGCTCGGTGGTGACCGCCGCCGGGTTGGTGTTCGCGTTCACCATGGGCGCGTTCGTGTTCAGCGGTTTCCAGGTGCTGGGCCAGATCGGGTCGACGATCGGCCTGGGGTTGCTGTTCGACACCCTGATTGTGCGCTCGTTCATGACACCCGCTGTCGCAACACTGCTGGGGCGCTGGTTCTGGTGGCCGCTGCGGGTGCGCCCGAGTCCGTCGAGTTCGATGTTCCGCCCGTACGGGACCCGGGCGTCGGTGCGGCAGCTGCTGCTCTGGGAGGACGGCGACACGGCGGTGATGCCAGAGTCGCATCGGGCGGACGTGGCGCTCAGCGGTGCCGCCCCCGACGCTTAGCTGTTGTGGCCGCCGCGCAGGCGATGGCCGATCCGCAGCGCGGGCAGCAGCAGGGATCGGGGCACATACCGGCCGCCGGTGCTGACCGCCTTGGGTACCACGCCGGGCACCACGCTGCGGCGGCCGGTGAGCATGCCGCCGATCGCCGCCTCGGCGACGTCGCGCGGGGAGACCTGCGCGGCGGGGATGCTGAAGCGCTCGGCGCTGGCGATTTCGGCCCACTCGGTGGGCACCGGCCCGGGGCACAGCACAGTGACCGAGACGCCCGTCCCGTGCAGCTCCTCGTGGACCGCCTCGGAGAATGTCTGCACGAAAGCCTTGGTCGCCGAATACACCGCCATGTAGGGGATCGGCTGGAACCCGGCGATCGACGCGATGTTGAGCACCGCACCGGCGCCGCGCGCGACCATGCCCGGCAGCGCCGCGTGGGTGAGCTCCATCAACGTCAGCGAATTGAGGGTGACCTCTTCGCTCTCCCGGTCGAACGGAAGCTCGTGAAAGAGTCCGCTGGTGCCGAAGCCGGCGCTGTTGCACAGCCCGGCGAACGGCTCGCCGCGCAGACGCGCCGCCAGTTTGGCGCGGGCCTTGGCGTCGGAGAGGTCTAGCGGCATGACCTCGACGGCCACCGAGTACTCGGTGCCCACCTCGGTGGCGAGCTCGTCGAGTCGATCGCGGCGGCGCGCCACCAGCAGCAGCGGAAAGCCGCGGCGGGCCAGCCCGCGGGCAAGTTCGGAGCCGATGCCGGAGGAGGCGCCGGTGATGACGACGGTGGTCTGGTTGTCCGGTTTCGGCAGGCTCATAGTGTCACCAATGTATCCCACGGGTCGCCTTCACGAACGTCTTGCTCCGCGAGTCGAGTTCCGTTTCGGATTGTGTTTTGCCGGTTGACGATTCGCCCTTGGCGGCGGAAGAGTCGTCGAACATGGTGAACGCGCGGTTGCGCACCCGGTCCATCACCGCCGGGTTCACGGCGTCGGCGACGGCGGCGAACTGCCCGAACGGCGAGCTGGCCCGTCGCGGCCGCTGCACGATCGCGTCGGTGATCACGCCGGCCGCTTGGTCGGGCGTCAGCGCCGGGAATCGGTCGTACATCTTGGTCGGGCTGATCATCGGGGTGCGGACCAGCGCCATGTGCACGGTGGTGAAAGTGACGTTCTCGTGGATGGTTTCGGCCTGCAGCGCGTCACAGAGACTGTCCAGCGCGGACTTGCTGGCGATGTAGGCGCCGAACCGCGGGGCGCGGGTCTGAACGCCCACTGAGGAGATGTTGATGATCTGCCCGTAGCCGCGCTCCCGCATCCCCGGGATGAACTTGAGGATGAGCTGCACGGCGCCGAGGTAGTTCAGCTGCATGGTCCGCTGGTAGTCGTGAATGCGGTCGTAGGACAGCGCGAGCGAGCGCCGAATGGACCGCCCCGCGTTGTTGATCAGGATGTCTATCCCGCCGAGGTCGGCCAGCACGCGGTCGGCCATCTCGGCGATGGCGTCCGTGTCGGCCAGGTCGCAGGGGTAGACGTGGGCGGTTCCGCCGCCGACGCGGATCTCCTGAGCGACCTGCTCGAGGTTCTCCTTGGTGCGGGCGACAAGGACGACCGCTCCCCCGGCCTGTGCGATCTTCTTGGCGGCGGCCGCGCCGATGCCCGATGACCCCCCGGTGATGAGGACGGTCCTACCCTTAACCTCCTCGGCGAGGGTTCGTCCCCGCACCGCATCGATCAGATTCCGCAGGTAGAACGGCCTATAGCGACCGGCGGAGTTCGGGGTGTTGATGACATGGGACACCGTTGCCAGCGGCTTCTCGACCAGGTTCGTCAGGTCACCGAGTTTCATCGGGCCAGTTAAACACGCCGAGATTGCGGTGCGGGTCGTGATCGACGGCGGATTCGCAGCCATGACGGCAAACTCGCCGATCACGCCTCGACGCGCAGGACGTCCAGCGCGTGCTGCAGGTCGGAAGGATAGGGGCTGACGAACTCCACCCGGCTTCCGTCGGCGGGGTGGGCGAAAGCGAGCGACCGCGCGTGCAGCCATTGACGTTCCAGCCCAAGCTTTTTTGCCAGTTTCGGATCCGCCCCGTAGGTGAGATCGCCGCAGCACGGGTGGTGTAGCGCGGCGAAGTGCACGCGGATCTGGTGGGTGCGCCCCGTCTCCAGGTGGACGTCGAGCAGGCTGGCGGCGACGAAGGCTTCCATGGTGTCGTAGTGGGTGAGGCTGTGGCGGCCGCCGCTGGTGACTGCGAACTTCCAGTCGCGGCCGGGGTGACGCCCGATCGGCGCGTCGATGGTCCCACTGGACGGATCGGGATGCCCCTGCACCAGCGCGTGGTAGCGCTTGTCGACGGTGCGGTTCTTGAACGCCCGCTTGAGCACGGTGTAGGCCCGCTCGGACAGCGCGACCACCATCACCCCGGAGGTGCCGACATCGAGGCGCTGCACGATTCCCTGCCGCTCGGGCACGCCGGACGTGGTGATGCGGTACCCGGCGGCGGCCAGCCCGCCGAGCACGGTCGGCCCCGTCCAGCCCACCGAGGCGTGCGCGGCCACCGCCGCCGGCTTGTCGACCACGACGATGTCGTCGTCGGAGTACAGGATGGTCATGCCCTCGATATCGACGGGCGTGTTCTGCAGCGGCGCCGGCGCCTCCGGCAGGCGCACCTGCAGCCAGGCGCCGGGCGTCAGCCGATCGGACTTCCCCGCCAGAACCCCGTCGAGCTCGACGCCGCCCTCCTCGGCGATGGCCGCCACCGCGTTGCGCGACAGCCCGAGCAGGCGGGCCAGCCCCGCGTCCACCCGCATGCCCGCCAGCCCCTCGGGAACGGGCATCGAACGGTCGGTCAAGGCCGATCGACCGTCCGGCGGCCGACCCGATCGAAGTCGTAGCCGAAGATCGACAGCCCCATGACCAGGGCCGCACCCCCCACCACTGCGGGGTCGGCAACGTTGAACACCGGCCACCAGCCGACCGACAGGAAGTCCACGACGTGCCCCCGCAGCGGCCCCGGTGACCGGAAGAAGCGGTCGGTCAGGTTGCCCAGGGCGCCGCCGAGGATCATCCCCAGGCCCACCGCCCACCACGTCGACACCAGACGACGGCCCATCCACACGATGCCGAGCACCACACCCGTCGCGACCAGCGTCAGCACCCAGGTGTACCCCGTCGCCATCGAGAACGCCGCGCCCGAATTGCGCACCAGGGTCCAGGTCACCGTGTCGCCGATGATCGAGACCGGCTCGCCCGGGCGCAGCCACTTGACGGCGAGCACCTTGGTGACGACGTCCAGCGCCAGCACCACCGCCGCGACGGCGAACAGCAGCCGCAGCCGCCGCCGGGGGAGCGCGGTGTGTTCCTCGGGCACTCCCCCATCTTCCCTTACCGCCGGCACGCCGGGGCATGGGAGATGATTCCCGCATGGATTCCCGTCAGGCCCGCGTGACCGTCATCGCCACCGGAGGGACGATATCGACCAGCACCGGCGCCGACGGAGTGCGCCGGCCCACCCGCAGCGGGGCCGATCTCACCGCGTCACTCAGTCAGGGCCCCGCCGTCGACGTCGTCGAGCTGCTGGCCGTCGACAGCTCGGAGCTGACGCTCACCGACTGGGACCGGATCGGCGCGGCCGTGCGTGCCGCGGTCGCGGACGGCGCCGACGGCGTCGTCATCACCCACGGCACCGACACGCTCGAGGAGACGGCGCTGTGGCTCGAGCTCACCTACGACGGCCCCGCACCCGTCGTCCTGACCGGCGCCATGCGCAGCGCCGACGACCCCGACGCCGACGGTCCGGCCAACCTGCGCGACGCGCTGGCGCTGGCGGGCAGCCCGGCCGCCCGCGACGCCGGAGTGCTGGTGTGTTTCGCCGGCCGCGTGCTGGCGCCGCTGGGGATGAGCAAGGTCGCGGGCGGCTTCGTCGGGGAACAACTGGGCACGGTCGACGGCGATGTGACCCTGGCGGGCAACAGGATCCGGCCCCACATCGGTGACCTCAGCGCCGCGGCGGCCCCGCGGGTCGACATCGTGGCGGCGTACCTGGGAGCCGACGGGGTGGCCCTCGAGGCCTGTGCGGCCGCCGGTGCGCGCGCCGTGGTGCTCGAAGCGCTGGGCTCCGGCAACGCCGGGCGCGCCGTGGTCGACACGGTGGGGCGCCTCTGCCGCGACGGGGTCGTCGTCGCGGTGTCCACCCGCGTTCCCGGCGCACGCGTGGGCGCCGCCTACGGGCCCGGGCATGACATGGCCAGCGCCGGTGCGCTCATGGTGCCGACGCTGCGGCCGCCCCAGGCGCGGGTGCTACTGATGGCCGCGCTGGCCGCCGAACTACCCGTCGCCGACGTCGTCGCGCGCTGGGGCTGACGCGGCGGTCTCCTCCGGCACGCCCTCCAGCACGCCTTCCCGCAGGCCTAAGTAATCCGGCCAGTCCAGGGAATCGAGCGGATTGCCGCCGGCCAACTCCGCAGTCTCGGCGGGAAATGTCCACGCCCGTCCGGGCCCGGACGCACGGGTCTCGAATCGCACGGTCACCACCCCGTGCCCTGCTCCCTGCACCCAGCCATGCCCCAGGTCTCGGTGCGTGACGTCGTCCCCCACCCGCCACCGGGGACCGTCGGGGCTCTCCGAGGTCCCGGTGAACGCCGCCTCGGTCGCGGTGTCGACCGACTCGGCGTCCGGCTCCGCCAGCTCCAGATCCGGGAACAGCGACTCCTGGCGGACATAGCTCAACCCCGAAAACCCGACGCCCACAAGGCGAATGGGTCCGATCTCGCGTGGGTCGAGCAGCAGGCGGCGGGCCAGGGCGGTGAGCGCGCCGGGCTCGGTGACCGCATACGGAAGCG
>CAZZHX010000213.1:0-5313 GCA_964653535.1 uncultured Mycobacterium sp.
GCCGGAATCCCTCCGGGGAGGCTAGCGCCATGGTCAGTTCGCCGTTGTCGTCCAGTTGCCGTCGCCGCCGACCCCGTCGAACCGACCCCCACGGAGGTCTGAGATGGCGAACTTCACCGCCGCCGACGTCAAACGGCTCCGGGAGCTCACCGGCGCCGGCATGCTCGATTGCAAGAACGCGCTGGCCGACACTGACGGCGACTTCGACAAGGCCGTCGAGGCGCTGCGGATCAAGGGCGCCAAGGACGTCGGCAAGCGCGCCGAGCGGGCCACCGCCGAAGGTCTGGTCGCCGCCAAGGGCGGAGTGCTCGTCGAGCTCAACTCCGAGACCGACTTCGTGGCCAAGAACGCCGAGTTCCAGGCGCTGGCCGACCAGGTCGTCGACGCCGCCGTGGCCGCCAAGGCCACCGACGTCGACACCCTGAAAGCAGCCAAGATCGGCAGTGGCGCGAAGACCGTCGAGGAGGCGATCGCGGACCTGTCGGCCAAGATCGGCGAGAAGCTGGAGCTGCGCCGCGTGCAGTACTTCGACGGCAACGTCGAGACCTACCTGCACAAGCGCGCCGCCGACCTGCCTCCCGCCGTCGGTGTCCTCGTCGAGTTCACGGGCGCGGGCGGCAAGGACGGCAAGGACGGCAAGGACGCCGCGCACGCGGTGGCGCTGCAGGTCGCGGCTCTCAAGGCGCGCTTTTTGACCCGCGACGAGGTGCCCGAGGACGTGGTGGCCAGCGAGCGCCGCGTCGCCGAGGAGACCGCCAAGGCCGAAGGCAAGCCGGAGCAGGCGCTGCCCAAGATCGTCGAGGGTCGGCTCACCGGCTTCTTCAAAGACGCCGTGCTGCTCGAGCAGCCGGCGGTGTCGGATAACAAGAAGACCGTCAAGGCGCTGCTCGACGAGGCCGGTGTGACGGTCACCCGATTCGTCCGTTTCGAAGTCGGCCAGACCTAGCGTCGCAGGCGACCATGCAACGCGCGCACGCTTTCTCCGACGACGCCCTCGGCGATCTGGACGCGGTCGGCGTCGCCGACGCCGTCCGGGCCGGCCGAATCGGCAGGGCCGAGGTGATCGAGGCCGCCATCGCGCGCGCCGAGGCTGTCAACCCGGCCCTCAACGCACTGGCGCACGCTGGGTATCAGCAGGCGCGCGCGGCCGCGGCGGCCGGCCCCGCCAAGCCCGCGGCCGACGCGTACCCGTTTTTCCGGGGCGTTCCGACGTTCCTCAAGGACAACACCGACATCGCCGGCCAGCCGACCATGCACGGCACCGACGCGTGGACACCCTGGAAGGCCACCGCCGACGCCGATTTCACGAAGATGTTCCTGGCTACGGGTCTGACCTGCCTGGGCAAGACACAGCTGTCGGAGTTCGGGTTCAGCGCGTCCGCCGAACATCCCCGGCTCGGGCCGGTCCGCAACCCGTGGGACACCGACTACAGCGCAGGCGCGTCGTCGTCGGGGTCCGGCGCGTTCGTCGCCGCGGGCGTGGTGCCGATCGCGCACGCCAACGACGGAGGCGGCTCGATCCGCATCCCGGCCGCGTGCAACGGCCTGGTGGGGCTCAAGCCCTCGCGCGGCCGGTTGCCGCTGGAGACGCATCTGCGCCGGTTGCCCGTCGGCCTCGTCGCCCACGGCGTGGTGACCCGCTCGGTGCGCGACACCGCGGCGTTCTACCGGGAGGCTGAGCGCATCTGGCCCGGTCGCGGGCTGGCGCCCGTCGGGGACGTGACCGGGCCCAGCACACGCAGGTTGCGCATCGGCGTCCTGACCCGATCGGTGCAGCGGGAGAGCAGTCCGCCCGTGCGCGAGCTGACGCTGCAGTCGGCCGCGCTCCTCGAGGAACTGGGCCACCACGTCGAGCACCTCGACGCACCCCCGATATCGGCCAGTTTCGTCGACGACTTCGTGCTGTATTGGGGGTCCCTGGCGCTCGCCCAGGTCCGCGGCGGCCGGCGCCTGTTCGGCGCGACGTTCGACCGCTCCCGGCTGGACAGCCTCACCCTGGGCCTGGAGCGCAACACCCTGCGCAACCTCCACCGGCTGCCGGTGGCCATCGCGCGGCTGCGTCGGACCCGTGCGCGCACCGCGGAGTTCTTCCGCAGCTACGACGTGATGCTCTCGCCCACCCTCGCCGACGAGACACCCCGCATCGGCTATCTGGCCCCGACTGACTACCACCAGGTCATCGACCGGCTGATCGACTGGGTCTCGTTCACCCCGCTACAGAATGTCACCGGCGAGCCGGCGATGTCGCTGCCGCTCGCCCAGTCCGCGGACGGCATGCCGGTGGGCATGATGCTGGCGGCCGACCTCGGGCAGGAGGCGCTGCTGCTGCAGCTGGCATACGAACTCGAAGAGGCAAGGCCCTGGGCGCGGATCCAGGCGCGGATTCAGGATTGACCGCACCCCGCCAGCGTCGGCGCGCGCCGGGATGAGGCAGGATGTGAGTCGCCGTTCGTACGAGGAGCCTGATGTCGGAGTCCACGCAATCCGCAGTCGCCCGACCGTCGGCGGCGAAGCCGGAACGTCGGTCCAGGTATTCCCGCGTCCTGCTCAAGCTCGGTGGCGAAATGTTCGGCGGGGGGCAGGTCGGACTTGACCCCGATGTGGTGGCGCAGGTGGCCCGCCAGATCGCCGAGGTGGTCCGGGACGGGGTGCAGGTCGCCGTCGTGATCGGCGGTGGCAACTTCTTCCGCGGCGCGCAGCTTCAGCAGCGGGGGATGGAGCGCACCCGTTCGGACTATATGGGCATGTTGGGGACCGTGATGAACAGCCTTGCGCTGCAGGACTTCCTGGAGAAGGAAGGGATTGTCACCCGGGTCCAGACCGCCATCACCATGGGGCAGGTAGCCGAGCCGTACCTGCCCTTGCGCGCCGTCCGGCACCTAGAGAAGGGCCGGGTGGTGATCTTCGGGGCCGGCATGGGGCTGCCCTACTTCTCCACCGATACCACCGCCGCGCAGCGCGCCCTCGAGATCGGCGCCGAGGTGGTGCTCATGGCCAAGGCGGTCGACGGCGTGTTCTCCGCGGATCCGCGCGCCGATCCCGAGGCCGAGTTGATCCTCGCGATCAGCCATCGAGAGGTGATCGACCGCGGGCTGCGCGTGGCCGACGCGACGGCGTTCAGCCTGTGCATGGACAATGGTATGCCGATCCTGGTGTTCAACCTGCTCACCGATGGCAACATCGCCCGTGCGGTGGCCGGTGAGCGGATCGGGACGCTGGTCACCACCTGATGAGGAGCGTCAAAAATAATGATTGACCAGGCTCTCTTCGATGCGGAAGAGAAAATGGAGAAGGCCGTCGCGGTGGCCCGCGACGATCTGTCGACCATCCGGACCGGGCGCGCTAACCCCGGAATGTTCTCCCGCGTCGTGATCGACTACTACGGCACCACCACCCCCATCACGCAGCTGGCGAGCATCAATGTTGCCGAGGCGCGACTGGTGGTGATCAAGCCCTACGAGGCCGGCCAGCTGGGCGCTATCGAGACGGCGATCCGTAACTCCGAGCTCGGCCTGAATCCCACCAACGACGGCAGCCTGATTCGAGTGGCGGTGCCGCAACTCACCGAGGAGCGCCGCCGGGAGCTCGTCAAACAGGCCAAAGGCAAGGGGGAGGACGCCAAAGTCTCGGTGCGCAATATCCGGCGCAAGTCGATGGAGGAGCTGCACCGGATCCGCAAGGACGGCGAGGCGGGCGAGGACGAGGTGGGCCGAGCGGAGAAGGATCTGGACAAGGCGACCCAGCAGTACGTCAACCAGATCGACGAGCTGGTCAAGCACAAAGAAGGCGAGTTGCTGGAGGTCTAGCGACCCCCAGCAGCGACGTTAATCCGACCGTGTCAACCACCGGCGCAGGCATCCCGGCCGACGAGCCGGTGCGCGCGACATCGCGGGCGGGACGCGACCTGCCGGCCGCGATCGCGGTCAGCCTCGGCATCGGCAGCCTGCTGATCGCGACACTCGTATTCGCGACCCGCGGCTGGGTGGTAATCGTCGCCATCGTGATCGCGGTCGCCACCCACGAGGTGGTGCGCCGGCTGCGCGAGGCCGGCTACCTCATCCCGATCATCCCGCTGCTGGCGGGCGGACAGGCCATGGTCTGGCTGACGTGGCCGTACAGCACCAATGGTGCGCTGGCCGGCTTCGTGGGCACCGTGGTGGTGTGCCTGTTCTGGCGGTTGTTCATGCAGGACACCGGCGGGCGGCCGCGGGCGGGCGCGGGGTCGTCGTCGGCGAACTATCTGCGCGACGCCTCCGCCACCGTGTTTCTGGCCGCGTGGGTGCCGCTACTGGCGTCATTCTGCGCGCTACTGGCGTACCCGAAAAACGGTGCAGCGCAGGTTTTTTGCTTCATGCTCACCGTCATCGCCTCCGATGTGGCCGGCTATGGCGTGGGGGTGCTGTTCGGCAAGCACCCGATGGTGCCGGCGATCAGCCCGAAGAAGTCCTGGGAGGGGTTGGCCGGGTCGCTGGTCTTCGGGATCACCACCGCGATCATCACGACGACCTTCCTAGCCGGCAAGTCGCCGTGGGTCGGCGCGCTGCTGGGAGTGGTCGTGGTGTGTACGTGCACCCTCGGCGACCTGGTGGAGTCCCAGGTCAAGCGCGACCTCGGCATCAAGGACATGGGCACCCTGCTGCCTGGTCACGGCGGGATGATGGACCGGATCGACGGGATGCTGCCGTCGGCGGTTGCGGCCTGGACGGTGTTGACGCTGCTGCCCTGAGAGCGGGTAGGGCCGATACTGGACGGACAATGGGCCAACAGTTGGTGTTCACGGAGCCGCGGCCGGGTCGCCCGCCGCGGCACCTGGCCGACCTCGACGCTGCCGGCCGCGCATCGGTGGTGGCCGAACTGGGCCTGCCGTCCTTTCGCGCCAAGCAGCTCGCGCACCAGTACTACGGCCGGCTGGTAGCCGATCCGCGGCAGATGACCGACCTTCCCGCGGACGTTCGCGACCGGATCGCTGAGGCGCTGTTCCCGACGCTGCTGACCGCGGCCTCCGAGGTCGCCTGCGACGCCGGCCAGACCCGAAAGACGTTGTGGCGGGCAGCCGATGGTGCTGCGGTGGAGTCGGTGCTGATGCGCTACCCGGAGCGCACCACGGTGTGCATCTCGTCGCAGGCGGGCTGCGGCATGGCGTGCCCGTTCTGCGCCACCGGCCAGGGCGGGCTGACCCGCAACCTGTCCACCGCGGAGATCCTCGAGCAGGTGCGCGCCGCCGCCGCGGCCGCGCGCGACGACTTCGGCCCGGGTCAGCGACTGTCGAACGTGGTGTTCATGGGCATGGGGGAGCCGCTGGCCAACTACGGG
>CAZZHX010000214.1:0-5311 GCA_964653535.1 uncultured Mycobacterium sp.
GACGCGTACTCGCCCTCCAGCGCCGCGATCGCCGGGGCGTTGAACCCGAAGAAATTCGACGACACCGCCGACATGAAGTTGGCCCGGTTCGCCGACACGAACGTCGGGTGCACTGTGGCTGCCACTGCCGCCTCGAACACGCTCGCCACCGCACGGGCCGACCCCGCCGCGCCCGAAGCCTGCGCCGCCGCCTGCCCCAGCCACCCCGCATACGGCGTGGCGGCCGCCGTCATCGCCTGCGACGCCGCCCCCTGCCACGCCTGACCCGCCAGGTTCGAGGTCACCGAGGAGAACGAGGACGCCGCGTTCCCCAACTCGGAGGCCAGCCCATCCCAGGCCGCAGCCGCCTCCAATAAGGGCCCCGACCCGGCACCGGAAAACATCTGCAACGAATTGATCTCCGGCGGCAACGTCATAAAACTCATCTGAAACCCCATCTGTGCGCTTCGCTGGTAGACCTGAGACTAAACGTCGGCGCTCGTGGTACGAGACCTATTGCTGAAATGAAGAGCGTTTCACGCCAAGGGGGCAGCACACACCGCCATAGCGACGAGCGAGAAACCCAATCGCCAACTTCCTCACGTCAATTACCCCCATACGGCGGATAAGGAGCCGAGCCTCCCGGTCCGGACTGGCCCGGCAGGGGGTAGGGCTGCAGTCCCGGAACGGGGACCGGGTTGCCGGGCTGGCAGATGGCATGGGCGGGGTCGTAATTGAACCCCGATCCGCAATACGGGTCCGCCGTGGCGATCCCGATGCCCTCGACAGCTAAAGCCAGCGCCATCGCCAACACCGCGCCGCCTGCGGCAACTGCCCGTCCGTAACTCATCGCGGTTCCTCGCATTCGGACGGTCATGGTGATGCCGGCGGCGGCGGCGGCATTCCCGGCACCGGCGGGCTGAAGGTGGGCTGTCCCCCCATCTGGGGGGGAGCCGGATAGTTGAAACACGTCCCGGGCCCGTTGCCGTCCGTCCCGAGGGATGTGCAGACGCTATAGCTGCCGTCGGGGTTGTAGCAGGTTGTGCGCACGCCGATCGGCACGGTGTACAGGGTGTTCCACTGGGTAAAGCAGCCCTGGCCGGGATCAGCCGAGGCGGTTCCGGCCACCGCGGGGGTGATGGTGAACGCCGCCGCGATACCGGCCGCAGCGAGGAGATTCTTCATGGGCAGGGACTCCTTGCGGCCCCGTTGTACGCAAACCGGCAAACCAGGTGGTTCTCGAATGCGGTGGAGCTGGAATATGGGCCCTAGTACGCAAGAATCGCAGCTCAGATCCAGGAAAGCAAGACCAGTCAGCCCCGGTGCCTACGCCGTCGGCGCCGGCCGCACGCCTCGTCGATCCACTCCTTGTCGATCCGGCCGATCTCCAGCGACAGCAGGATCACAGTCGGGTTATCGCACTGGACGTCGTGGGCGGTTCGGTACTGCGCATGGTCGCCGGTGGTAGACAGGTGTGGCCGCAAGCTCTCGAACCACTCATCGCCTACCACGTTGGGCGCATCCTCGTCGCGAGGTCCGGCGGCCCACCGCCGGTAGGTGTCACGCGCACCTGCCATGCCGGCCCGCCACTCTCTGACCAATTCGTGGCGATGTGATTGCAGGGTGGCTTGAAGCTCGCGCTTATGGCCACTGCTTGCCACGACCCCGGGCAACCAGGTCTCTGTGACCGACCTCACGAGGCCCACACCCCCCGCGACCGCCACGCCGACGACCGTGCCGGCCAGGCCCATCCCCATCATCCCGGAGTCCATGCCGCTGATCCTTCCAGATCGGCTCCGTGGTCCGGCCGAGGATCCGTGCCACGATTCTCTACTGCTCGCCCCTGAAGACATGAAGTGCTTGCCAGCAGTACCAGGCGGTCGCGCTCTGCACCCCGACGAGAGACCCACCGGCTTCTTTGAGCGCCTTCTCGGAAATGATGTCGTCCTCGTTGTGCACAATGCTCCAGCCGTAGCGGACTCCGTAGTCACCGCTCGGCCAGATGTCGGGCCGCGCCAGGGTGAACATCAGGTACATATGCGCGGTCCATGGGCCGATGCCACGCACGGCGGTGATTTCGCGGGTGATGTCGTCATTGCTCATGCGCCCGTGCCGGTCAAAATTAATATTCCCCGCCAGGGACATTCGTGCGAGTTCGACCATCGCCTCGGCTTTTGTCCGATTGAGTCCCGCACTTCGTAGCGTCTCAGGACCGACCTGAAGAATCGATTCCTCCGTCACGTGCCCGTCGCAGGCCTCCAACACCCGCGCATGGATAGTCGTCGCGGCGCGCGTGGCAAGAAGTTGCGACGTGATAGACCGCGCAATGGCGGCGAAGCGCTGATCGATCGGTGCGTTGCGTCGCCGCGGCGGGGGACCCACAGACGTGATGATCTGCCGGAAAGCCCGGTCCTTCCGAAGAATAAGTCTCGCAATCTCTTCGGGTGTGAGACGAGAATTCATGCCGACGACTGTGGCACGACTACTTGGCGATCAGCGCCGCGATGAGGGCTACGGCGCAGAGGCCCATGATGGCGGTGATCGCCCAGCCCATGGTGTTAGCGAAGCGATTGTTGACGTGGTCGCCCATCACGCGGGGGTTGTTGCCCACGTGGGTGATCATCGCCATCAGTGGAGGCGCGATGATGCCGTTGAGTGCGGCGGCGTAGTAGAGCATCTGGAACGGTTTGATACCGACGAAGTTCAGTGCCATGCCGACGATCGTCGACAGCGCGATCACGATGTAGAAGGTGGGCGCTTCGCGGTAGGTGTAGCTCAGGCTCGCTTTTCGCCCGAACGCCTCGGCCAGGGCGTAGGAGGCGGACCCCGCCAGGATCGGCACTGCCATGAAGCCGATACCCATGATGCCGATGGTGAACAGCGCGTAGGTGAAGTCGCCGGCGAGGGGCCGCAGCGCTTGCGCGGCCTGGTCGGCGGTCTGGATGTCGGTGATGCCGTGGGCGTTGAGCGTGCTGGCGCAGGTGAGGACGATGAACCACTGCACCACGTTGGAAAACCCCATCCCGGCGGCGGTGTCGGCGCGCATCTCGCGGATATCGCCGGTGGTCAACGTCGGCACACCCTGGCCGTAGAACTGCACGCGACTGCGGGCCAGGCCCTCCTCGGCTTCCTGGTTGGCCTGCCAGAAGAAGCAGTAGGGGGTGATGGTGGTGCCCAGCACCGCGACAATGTTGAGCACATAGTTGCGGGACCACTCGAAGTACGGCACCACTGAGCGCGCTGCGACCGTTCCCCACGGGTGCTTGACGACGAACGCGGCGAAGATATAGGCCAGCAGCGACAGGCAGCCCCACTTGAGATAGCGGGCGTACGCGCGGTAGGGCACGAACACCTGCAGCACCAATGTGACCCCGACAATGATGGCCAGCCACACCACAAACGGCATGCCGAGCAGCAGCTGGCCGGTGGCCGCCATGGCTCCGAGATCCGCCCCGACGTTGACGGTGTTGGCGATCAACAGCAACACCACACTGAAGTAAAGGACCGGGCGCGGGTAGTGCTCGCGCAGGACGCTCGACAGCCCCCGCCCGGTGACCATCCCGATGCGCCCGCAGATTTCCTGGATCGCCACCATGAAGGGGTACGCCCAGAGCGCCAGCCACAACTGGCTGTAACCGAACTGCGCGCCGGTTTGGCTGTAGGTGCCGATGCCGGAGGGATCGTCATCGCTTGACCCGGTGACAAAACCGGGACCGAGCACCCGCCACGCGGACTTGGTGCGGGATCTCAGCGACATCAGATGAGCATGTCACGCGACCCCGCGGCCTCGCCGTGCGGAGCATTGGCTTCGAGGCTGGCGTGTACTAGCGTCTCAGGATTATGAGGGCGATCTTCGTCACGGTGGCCTCCGTGATCGTGTCGGGGTGTGTCGGCGCTCCGGCGGTGGCGCATGCCGACACGTGCATCAACGGCACCGTCCACGGTTTCGGCGCGAGTGGCGACTACTTCGTGTGCCAGGACCAGGGGTGGCTGCACGTCCTGCCGACGTTCAACGGCCTCCCCACTGCGCCGCTGCCGCCGACGTGCGTGAGGTTTCCAGACAAGTACATGTGCCCGATTGACGGCACTCCGCCCGGCATCGAGTGGACGACCTCGGGACGCTGGTATCCGGGAACGTAGGCCGTTACGGCGCGCCGACGGGGACCGCACGGTAGACGGCGACCTCGTTAGATTTGATGGTCTGCGTCGTCGTGTAGCTCGTCCCGGACGCAATGGTGATCGTCCACTTCTGGGCGGCCTTCGCGGCATTGGCGTTCATGCTCGCGTTCGGCACCGACGCCAAGGCGTTGTAGCGGTAGAGGTTGTAGCCGGTGCCGGGCTTGAGACCCGAGACGGTGATCGTCAGCGTCACCGGGCTGGGGGCGGGCCGGGCGTTGGAACCCTCGGCCATCGCGGGTAATTCGGTCGGCACGCTCGTCGTCAGGCGCACCGGAACCGTCTCGTGCGACTGGTCGATGACACCAGTGATGGCCGTCCCCGTGTTGCCGCTGGTCTTGATCGAATACAGCCCTGCCGTCGGAGAATTGGCGGCTTGGCGGGTGGCCGGGAAGGTGCTGAACGGGTAGGTGAAGACATTCTGCGGTTGTTTGGTGGGGGTCCCGGTCCAGACACCGTCGTCGTTGAGGGTGAGCACGTCGTCGCTGTAGGCCGTCACCGGACTGGTGAACGGATGCGTCGACGTGATCAGGGTGACCGGCACGATGTGGTCGTAATCCGAATCGCCGGCGTTGGGGCTCGTCTTACCGTAGAAGCGGTTCTGGTTCATCAGCACGCCGATCACCACCGGGTAGCCGGCGACGACGTTCGTCTTGACCCAGGTGAGGAAGGCGGTGGCGGTGGTGGCTGAGTTCGCGGCGAACGAGGTCGCGGCCAAGTGCATCGCCGAGGCGGCCGTCGCGTCGTTGACGCCGAGCAGTAGTTGAGAATTGCGCCGGTTCTGCGGGGCGTTGCCGCTCGCCGCGGCGCGGGCGTCGTATTGCGACACATACTCGCCGTAGTAGAGGCCGGCGCTGATGAACGACACCTCACCGCAGTAGCCGTAATTGGCCTGCCACTGGATGCGGGGAGGCATGTTGGTGCCTGCGGTGGAGGTCGTCGCCGACGCCGACGGCGCCAGCGGCGGCGCACCCAGGTGGATATCGTCGGCGCAGGCCGGTGGAGCCACCGCCACGATCATGACCGCAAGCGCAGCGACGAAACGGGTGATCATGGGATATCAGTGTTCCACTGACTGGCCCCCGGGCCCGGTCACGCCACTCGGGCCGCGGCCCGAAATCTCCCGCCGCCTTAGCCCTTGCGGCCGAACCGGCGC
>CAZZHX010000215.1:0-5275 GCA_964653535.1 uncultured Mycobacterium sp.
GTGTGGCGGGGGCGGCTGGCGGTGGCCCTCGACGCGCTGCAGACCGGCCCCACAAACGGCGACCGCCCGCCCGACGAGCCACAGTACGAGCGGCGCGGCCCCGTGGAGACCACCCGCGTTCAACTGCCCACCGGCGACCGTCTGCTGATCCCGACAGGCGCTGAGGCGCTGCGGCTCAAGGGATACCTGATCCTGAGCCGTAACAGTCGACGCGATTACGCCGACCTCGCCGACATGGTGGACACGGTGGAGCCCGAAACCGCTGCGCTCACACTGTCCGGAATGGACAGGTATTACTCTTGTCAATCGTCAGAGCAGGACTGGATGGCCAGTCAACTACTCCGCCGGCTCGCAGATCCCCATCCGTCCGATCTCCCCGACGATAGGGGGCCCGAGGCCGACGGCGAGGCAGACTGGGAAGGGATTACGCGGCGCTGTCTGTCCGTGGCCGTGGCGATGCTTCAGGAGGCGAGGTGACGTTGGTATCCGACGGGTCACCCGCAGCACCAACCCAGCCGATCGCCGCGGCGCCCGGTGGCTCGGGCCTCGGTGGCGAGTCCCTGCACGACCAGCCGGTGGAGTTCTGGCCGACCGCCGCGATCCACGCGGCGCTGCGCGCCGGGGACATCGCGACCTGGAAGCTCATCGCCACCGCGCTCAAGCGCGACCCATACGGGCGGACCGCCCGCCAAGTCGAGGAAACCCTCGGGGGCATCGGGCCGCACGGCGTCGCCAAAGCCCTGTGGGAGGTGCTCGACCGCGCCCGCGCCGACCTGGCGGCCAATGAGCGGGCTGAGGTGGCCCGCCACGCACGGCTGTTGATCCAGCGCTCCGGCCTGGGCCTGCAGGAGTTCGCGTCCCGCATCGGGGCGACTCCCGATGAACTTGCCTCCTACCTCGACGGAAGCACCACCCCGACGGCGGCGCGGATGCTTCGCATGCGCCGGTTATCGGACCGGTTCGTCAAGGTGAACTCCGCGCGTCCGCCCGAATCGGACTGAGCCCGAAGGTAATTCACGCCCTGCGGGAATTAGAGCTCAGCGGGAATTGATCGGCAGCGCCCCGGATACCAGCCAGTCGTTGCCGCGCTTGGCCAGAACCATCCGCAGCGCCGGCGCCGTCTGACTGGCCGGCTGGCCGGGCGAGGTCTGGGTTACCCGCAGTATCACCACCACGCTCGCGGCCGACGGGCCGAGGGCCTCCACGCCGGCCGAGAGGGCGACCGCCTCGGCGGTGACGTTGCGCTGGGCGAGTTCGGCGCCGTTTTTCTTGTACTGCTCGCGGAACCCGTCCGCCTGCTCCGGCACCCACTTCGCCGCGGTCGAGTCGATGGAGTTCGTGGTGGCGTGCGGGGTGAACGACGCCATCGCTTCCGCGAGCCCGGCGGCCACCTGGACCACCTCGCGGGAGTCCCTCGTGAAGTCGCGGTCCGGCCGCGTCCACTGCTGGTAGCCGGTGAGCGTCGCCGCCGACACGGCGCACGCGCACAGCGCGGCGATGGCCGTCCGCAGCCGCGGCGCGTCGTCGTCGGTCCCGACGCTCACCGAATCGCGCCGCAGCAGCCAGAAATCGACCGCCATGCCTTCGCCGATCAGCAGGACCAGCACCGAGCAGGCGGACACCCACCACAGCGGCCAGGCCAGGACCACGCCGATCGCAAGCAGCGCGCCGATCGCGCCTAGCGGGGCGACGATGTCGAAGGCCAACAGCCGCAGGATGTTTCGCGTCTTCATGGAAACCTCATTTGACCGAACTCAGGGCGGCGATCATCAGCTTGCCCTCCACGTCGCAGACGTCGAGGCGGAGGTTCCAGTGCACCGTCGTTGGCTTGGCGCCGGCGTTCTCGCTGACCGACGTCGCGACCACCAGCACCGAGTCCGTCCGGGTGGCGAACGGCGGTAACTTGGCGGCGACGACATCCGGCTGCTGAGGCTCAGTGGGCTGGGCGCCCGGGGCCGCCGGGCCCGGGTCGTGGTGCACCGTCTCGATAGCCACCGCCTCGATCCGGCCCGTGCTCTTCGCCTGGAGTTTCTGCACCACCTGGCGGTAGGGCGCCAGCGCGGCGCCGAAATCGGAGTTGAGCTGGCCGACCGTCCCGTCGTGCAGTTGCTGCAGGCTGGTGTCGATGTTGCCGCTGTTCATGTTGATCAGCACGTTCGTCCAGTCTGCGGCGGCCCCCATGACGCGGGTCAGATGGTCGCGTTCGCCGGTGCTGTCGTGATGGTTCGACCAGATCACGGCTCCGATCACCACGGCCACCACCGATAGCACGCCGAGAACGGCCGACGCGACACCGTACCGGGAAAACGTCGCGCCCCCTTCGCCGTCGGTGGCGGGCTTGGCCGGTTCGTCGTCGTGCATGGGCAGATCGTCGCACACGGGGATGCGAAGATGGCGGGGTGACAGTAGAGGCCAGCCGCTCAGGCATCGACCTGAGCCACGTCGATGTACGCGTCCGTCCCCAGGACGACCTGTTCGGTCATGTCAACGGCCGGTGGCTGGCCGACTACGCCATGCCGGCCGACCGGGCGACCGATGGCGCGTTCCGCTACCTGTTCGACCGCGCCGAGGAGCAGGTGCGCGACCTCATCGTCGAGGCGAGTCGCGACGGCGCGGACCACGGCACCGACCAGCAACGCATCGGCGACCTGTACGCCAGCTTCCTCGACGAGCAGGCGGTCGAACACCGGGGCCTGCAACCGCTGCTCGACGAACTGACAGCCATCGACGACGCCACCGACTCCGCCGCCCTGGCGGCCGTGATGGGCGCCCTGCAACGTACCGGGGTGGGCGGCGGGGTCGCGATGTACGTGGACACCGACTCCAAGAACTCGTCCCGTTACCTGGTGCACGTCTCCCAGTCCGGCCTCGGCCTGCCCGACGAGTCATACTTCCGCGACGAGCAGCACGCTGCCGTGCTGGCGGCCTACCCCGGGCACATCGCGCGGATGTTCGCCCTGGTGCACGGCGGCGACGGCCCTGAAGATCCGGCAGCCCACGCGGACGCTGCGGCCCGCATCGTGGCGCTGGAGAGCACCCTGGCCGCCGCCCACTGGGACGTGGTCAAGCGACGCGACGCCGACCTGACTTATAACTTGCGGACCTTCGCCGACCTGGCGGCCGAGAGCGTGGGCTTCGACTGGGCCGGGTGGGTGCGCGCGCTGGGAAGCACGCCGGAGGCCTGTGCGGAGGTCGTCGTTCGCCAGCCCGATTACCTCACGGCGTTCGCCACCCTGTGGGACGAGGCTGACCTGCAGGACTGGAAGCTCTGGGCGCGTTGGCGGGTGATCCGATCCCGCGCATCGGTGTTGACCGATGAGATCGTCGCCGCGGACTTCGACTTCTACGGCCGGCTGCTGACCGGGGCCGAGCAGATCCGGGACCGCTGGAAGCGCGCGGTATCGCTGGTGGAGGGCCTGATGGGTGATGCCGTCGGAAAGCTCTACGTGCAGCGGCACTTCCCGCCGGGCGCCAAGGCCCGCATCGACGCGCTGGTGGAGAACCTGCACGCGGCGTACCGGATGAGCATCGGCGACCTGGAGTGGATGACGCCGCAGACCCGCGAGAGCGCCCTGGCCAAGCTGGGGAAGTTCACCGCCAAGGTCGGCTATCCGACGACGTGGCGCGACTACTCCGCGCTGGAGGTCGACCGCGGCGACCTGTACGGCAACTACCAGCGCGGCTACGCGGTCAATCACGACCGCCAACTGGCGAAGCTGGGCGGCCCGGTGGACCGCGACGAGTGGTTCATGACACCGCAGACGGTGAACGCCTACTACAACCCCGGGATGAACGAGATCGTCTTTCCCGCAGCGATTCTGCAGCCGCCCTTCTTCGACGCCGGGGCCGACGACGCGGCCAACTACGGCGGGATCGGGGCGGTGATCGGCCACGAGATCGGTCACGGCTTCGACGACCAGGGCGCCAAGTACGACGGCGACGGCAACCTCGTCGACTGGTGGACCGACGACGACCGCACCGAGTTCGGCGCCCGCACCACGGCATTGATCGAGCAGTTCGACGCATACACGCCGCGAGACCTCGGCACCGGTCATCCTGTGAACGGCGCGTTCACCGTCGGCGAGAACATCGGCGACCTGGGCGGCTTGTCGATCGCGTTGCTGGCCTATCAGCTGTCACTCGGCGGTCAACCCGCTCCCGTCGTCGACGAACTCACCGGGGTGCAACGCGTGTTCTACGGCTGGGCCCAGGTGTGGCGGACCAAATCCCGCGACGCGGAGGCGATCCGGCGGCTGGCGGTGGATCCGCATTCCCCGCCGGAGTTTCGCTGCAACGGCGCCATCCGCAATATCGACGCGTTCTACGAGGCGTTCGGGGTGACCGAGGGCGACGCCTTGTTCCTGGACCCGCACAGCCGTGTCCGCATCTGGAACTGACTCAGACGCCGCTTCCCCCGCCCGCCTATTGTGCGTGTGACGACGCCCAATCGGCGTGTTACGGCGTACATTTCACAATCGGCCGCCGGCAGGTGAGCGCCGGGACAGGAACCGGTTAGTTCTGCCAGTCGTTGGAGCCGTCGTTCTTGGTGTAGACACCGACGGAGTTCCTCACGACGATCGGATCACCCGTGCCGAAGTTGTCGAAAAACCACTTCGCGTTGGCGGGGCTCAAGTTGATGCACCCGTGGCTCACGTCGCGTTTGCCCTGGTCGTCCACCGACCACGGCGCGCTGTGCACGTAGTCGCCGACGTTGTCGAAGCGGACGGCGTCGGCCACCGTCAGCTTGTACCCGTACGTCGAGTTGATGGGCACCCCGTAGGTCGTGGAGTCCATCACCACCGAGGCTTTTTTGTCCTGGACGTAGAAGGTGCCGTTGGGCGTTTGGTGGCCGCCTGCCGCCATGCCCATCGACATCGGGAAGGTCTTCTCCACGACGCCGTTACGGGTGACGGTCAGTTGGTGGGTTGCGTCGTCGGCGGTCGCGACCAGCGCGTCCCCCGTGCGGAAATTAGCCACGGTGCCGCCCGCGTCGATGGTCACCGCGGTGTTGGCCGGCCAGAAATTGAACGGACGCCAGCGGAGCTGCGTCGGGGTCAACCAGTAGAACTTGCCGGACACCGGGGGAAACGACGAGATGTGCACGGCGCTTTCCGCGACGGCGGAGTCGGCGACGCGGCCCGGGAAGTTGATGATGATCGGCTGGGCCACCCCCACCGTCGCGCCGGAGACGGGTAGCAGATTCGGCGGACCGAACGGCGCCGCACCGGTGAATGGCACGGGGTTCTGGCCGACGACGGGACCCCCCGCTACCGGC